>JAFGPX010000159.1 GCA_016935975.1 Deltaproteobacteria bacterium | reverse complement strand
CCCCCCCCCCCCCCCCAAGCAGTGTCAAGTGCCAGAGTGCCAACGTTGTCCCTTCCTCCACCCCCATGCTAGCGTCGCTCCCCGATGGCGCTGACCTACACTGCGGACATCGACACGGGCAGTACCTTCACGGACGGGTATTTCACCGACGGGCAGCGATATTGGCTTGCCAAGGTCGAGACCACGCCGCACGACTTCACCGTCGGGTTTCTGGCATGCCTGGCCGAGGGCGCGAAGCAGATCGGTCTGGCGGACGTCGGCGCGCTGCTGCGGCAGTGCGAGGTCATCCGTTTCTGCACGACGCTGACCACGAACGCCCTGGTGCAGGGGCAGGGCACGCGGCTGGGACTGCTCGCCAGCCGCGGCCTGGGAGCGGAGATCGCCGACGGATTGGTCGAGCCGCAACTGATCGCGGAGATCGACGAGGAAGTGGACGCGGCCGGCGTTGTCGTGAGCAAGCCGCGGCCGGGACAGGTGGTCGAGGCGGCGCGGGGCCTGCTCGGCCGGGGCGCGCGGGCCTTGGTGGTGGCCTTGCGGGGCTCGGCGCGCGCGCCGGAGAGCGAGCGCGAGGTCGAGCGGATTCTCGATGCCGAGTACCCGCCGCACCTGCTCGGCTGCGTGCCGGTCACGCTCTCGCACCAGGTGTCGCGGCGGCCCGAGGACAAGCTGCGGGCCACGGCGGCGCTGCTCGATGCGCGCGTGCGCGCCTTGCTGGCACGGTCGCTGCGCGAGGCAGAGGATGGGCTGCGCGAGCGCGGCTTTCCGCGGCCTTTGCTCATCGTGCACGCCGACGGAGGTTGTGGCCGCGTGGCCAAGACACGCGCGCTCGACACCTATGCCTCGGGGCCGGCCGCGGTGGTCCACGGTGCGGCCAAGTTGTGCGGCGGGCGGCGCGAGACGTCGATCGCCATGGACATCGGCGGCACGACCACGGATCTCGCCTTCGTGACCGGACCTGTGCCGCGGGTGCTGCCGCTCGGGGAGATCGGCGGCCGTCCGATCGGCCAACCGCTGCTCGAGACGTGGAGCCTGGGGTTGGGTGGCGGCTCGCTGGCTCGCATGACTCCCTCCAAGCTGACCGTCGGACCCGAAAGCGCCGGCGTGCTGCCCGGCCCGGCGTGCTTCGACCTCGGCGCCACCGACGTCACGGTCACCGATGCCTGCCTGGTCCTGGGCTACTTCGCGGCCGATCGCTTCTGCGGCGGCCGGCGGCGGTTGAGCGTGGGGCTCGCCTTGCGCGCCCTTCGGCAGTTGGCCCCTGCTTCCGAGCCATCGCACCTGGCCGCCGAGATCAAGGATGCGCTTGAAGCCAAGGTGGCGGCGGCGATTCGCGCCCGCGCCGGCAACCTCGACCTGCAAGGAGCGCGCATCTTGGCGCTCGGCGGCGGCGGCGGTCTGCACGCGGCCGCCATCGCGGCGAAGCTCGGTCTGCGCGAGGTCGACCTCTATCCCTGGAGCCCCGCGTTCGGCGCGTTCGGCGCCTCCATGCTCGACGTGGTCCACGTCTACCAGGCTTGCCTGGAGGGGCAGGGCGCCGTCGATGGCAGGCTGCCGCTCGGCGCGTGGTTCCGCGACCTGGTCGCGGCCGCGCGGCGGGACGCCGAGGACGAAGGCTTCGCGGCAGCCGGCCTGACCTACGAGATCGTGCTCGAGCATGCCCCAACCGAGGCGGGCGCCACGGCGGCGATTTCCCGACAGGTCGTGAGCGTCGACCAGGAATTCGTGACTCTGCCGGACGGCGCTTCCGCGCGCATGGCGTGGCTGCGCGCTCGATTCGCGCTCGCGCGCCGTGCGGAGCCGGCAACGCTCGTCCCGTCGGCGGCAGCGGCGCAGAGCCTGGGCACGCGGCAGGTGCTGTGGGCAGCCGGCCAGGACGAACAGACCACGGCGGTTCACGGCCTCGAAGCCCTGGCGCCCGATGCGCGTTTGCCGGGGCCGTGTCTTGTCGAGAGCCAGTTTGCCACCCTGGCAGTGCCACCGGGGTGGACTTTTCTTCTGGAGCCGAACGGATGGATGCACCTGCAAGCGTAGCCGTCACCGAGTACCTGGAGATCGATCTCGGCACCGAGACGTGGCATTGCCGGCGCTGCCGGCGCGCGCTCGGGCCCGCGGCCCGAAGCTACAAGGAAGGCTGCCTCGTCCACGCGCGCGATCCACGCACCTTGTACCCGCCCGAGGTCGAGGGCGAGCGCTACAGCTTCGCGCCCGATCCCTCGCTGTGCCTGCTCGTCGAGTTCTACTGCCCGGGCTGTGGCACGTTGGTCGAGACCGAGGCGCTGCCGCCCGGGCACCCGCCCACGCACGACATCGAGCTGGATCTGGAGAGCCTGCGCCGCCGCGCGGCCGGTGAGGGAAAGCCGTGACGGTTTCAATCGACATTGATGTGGGTGGAACCTTCACCGATGCGCTGGTGACGGCCGACGGTCGCGTCGCCAAGGCCAAGGCCTCCACCACCTCCTACAACCTCTCCGTCGGCTTTCTGCGCGCGCTGGAGAGCGCGGCGGCAGAGCTCGGCACGGATCTCGCCTCGCTGCTGGCCGCGACCGAGATGGTGCGCTACTCGACGACCGTCGCGTTCAATCGCCTACTCGAGCGCAAGGGGCCGCGCCTGGGGCTCGTCACCACGGCGGGCTTCGAGGACACCATCTACATCGGCCGCGGCGGCCAGTGGGCCGACGGCTTGCCGGTGCGCGAGCGGCGCAACGTGGCCCGCGCCCGCCGGCCCGAGCCTCTCGTCCCGCGCGACATGACGGTGGGCGTGCGCGAGCGCGTCGATTCCTTCGGCCGCGTGCTGGCCCCTCTCGACGAGCAGGACGTGGCCGTCAAGGTCGAGGAGCTAGTCGGCCGCGGCGCCCGCGGTCTCGTGGTTTCTCTCCTCTGGTCGCACCTCTTTCCGGATCACGAGCGGCGCGTGCGTGAGATCGTGCGCGAGCACTATCCGGCGAGCTACTTGGGCAGCATGCCGGTCGTGCTGTCGAGCGAGGTGCTGCCACGGCGCGACGAGTACGCGCGGACCATGACCGCGATTCTCGACGCCTACTTGCACCAGGCCATGCGCGAGGAGCTGGCCGGCATGCGCGACGAGCTTGTGCGCCAGGGCTGCGGCGGGCCGCTCATGATGATTCACGCGAGCGGCGGCATGGCCGAGGTGCGCAAGACGAGCGCGGTCGAGACCTGCAACGGCGGCCCGGTGGCGGGCCTTCTGGGGGCGGCCTTCGTGGGCAGCGAGCTCGGCGAGGAGAATCTGATCCTCGCGGACATGGGCGGCACCAGCTTCGACATGGGCATCGTGGAAGGCGGCCGGCCGTCCGCGCACCGGGCGCGGCCGCTTCTCGACCGCTGGCAGGTGGGCATCGCCATGATGGAGACCCGTTCGATCGGCGCGGGCGGCGGCTCCATCGCTCGCCTCGATGGGGCCACCGGCCGAGTCGAGGTCGGACCCGAGAGCGCTGGCTCGATGCCCGGTCCGGCGGCCTATGACCAAGGTGGCGAAGAGCCCACGGTCACGGACGCCGACGTGGTGCTCGGCTACCTCAATCCCGAGACCTTCCACGGCGGGCGGCTGCGCCTCGACGTCGGACGCGCGCGGGCCGCCATCGAGTCGCGCCTGGCGCGGCCGCTCGGGCTTTCCATCGAGGCCGCGGCCATGCTCGTCCGCCGGGTCGTGGACGCCAACGCGGGGCATGCCCTCTTCAAGGAAACCGCGCTGCGCGGGCACGACCCGCGCAGCTTCGCGCTGGTCGCGTGCGGCGGCGCCGGCCCCACGCACGCATGCGGCTTCGGGCTTTTCGCCGAGGTCGGCCGCCTCATCACCTTGCCGTTCTCCGCCGTGTTCTGCGCCTTCGGCTCGGCCCACATGGACATCGAGCACGTCTACGAGCAGTCGCACCGCCTGCAACTGCTGGCTCCGGGCGGCAAGAACTGGCTCGACGACTTTTCCGTTTTCAACCAGACGGTAGCCAGGCTCGAAGAGCGCGCCGAGGCGGATTTTCTGGCCGAGGGCCTGCCGGCCGATGACGTCGTCTTCACCCTGCAGCTCGACGGCAAGTTCGGCGGCCAGCTCAACAGCAAACGCTTTGCATGTCCGAGGCTACGCCTCGCCTCGCGGGGGGACGCCGAAGCCGTCTACCAGGCCTTCGCGGCCGAGTACGGCCGCGCCTTCAGCCCGCTGTCGCTTTTCCCGGCGGGTGGGGTCGAGCTGCACCACTTCGTTCTACACGCGACCTTGCCGACACCGCGCATCGGCTTGCCTCGCCGTCCGCTCGGCGCACCCACGCCCTCGGAGGGCGCCGTTCGCCCCGCGCGTCCGGCGTATTGGCACGAGCTCGGTGGCTTCGCCGAGACGCGCGTATTCACGGCCGCCGCGCTCGAGCCGGGCAACCGCATCGCCGGTCCGGCGATACTGGAAGCGCCCGACACCACGACCGTCTTGCCGCCCGGTTGGCACTACCGCGTTCACGAGACCGGCGCCGGTATCATCGAACGGGAGAGGATCTAGCCATGGCCGTCGACCGCGCCACCTTGCTCGCCTGGATCAAACCGAGCCCGCCGTCTGCCGAGGAGCTGGCGGCGGCCGCGCGCTTGGCGCCGGGCGACTGCGAGATCTACAGCGAGAAGTTGAACGCCATTCTCGACGAGGCCGCCGATGTGTTCGTGCGCACCGGGGTGTCGTCGATGCTGCACTCGGGGGATCTGGTCGTCGGCATCTACGATCCCGCGGGCAACATGGTCGCGGCCTCGTGCGGCGTGTACATGCACGCGGTCACCGCCCAGTTGCCGGTCAAGTTCGTGCGCAGCCATTTCGAGGGAGAGCCCACGGTCGGCATCCACGAGGGCGACATCTTCTACTGCAACGATGCGCTCTACGGCGGCATTCACAACCCGGACCAGATCGCCATCATGCCCATCTTCCACGAGGGGCAGCTTCTGGCGTGGAGCTGCGCCGCCGTCCATCAGCCCGAGACCGACGCGGTCGAGCCCGGCGGCATGCCCGGCTCGGCCAAGAGTCGCCACTGGGAAGGCATGAAGCTGTCGCCCATCAAGATCGGCGAGCGCTACGAGCTGCGCGCCGACCTGCTGGAGATGATGGAGAACTTCATGTCGCGCGCGCCGCGCATGCAGGTGGTCGACGTGCGTGCCCGCGTGACCGCGGCGGATCGCATTCGCCGCCGCGTCCAGGATCTGGCCAAGGCCGTCGGGGCGCCGCTTCTGGGAGGGCTCTTCCGCAAGCTCATCATGCAGTCCGAAGCCAGCGCGCGCGCCCGCGTCGCGAGCTGGCCCGACGGGACTTTCCGTGCCGTGTCCTTCGCCGACACGGTGGGCGCCACCGAGTCGCTGGTGCGCGCGGCAATCACCGCGCGCAAGGCGGGCGAGAAGCTCACCCTCGATTTCACGGGCACGTCGCCCGAGAACGAGGGCCCGCAGAACGCCTTCGCGCACATCGCCGCCGCGCACATGGCCATCTACCTCTACGCCTACGCCTTCCACGATCTGCCGGTGAGCGCTGGCACCTTCGCGCCCCTCGACTTCGTGGTGCCGGATGGTTGCCTGCTCAATGCCGGCAGCGAGGCCGCGGTGTCGCAGTCGGTGTACGCCTGCTGGCAGGCGCTGACCCTGACGCCCATCGTGTTCTCCAAGATGATGTACGCGAGCCAGCAGCAGAGCTTGGTTTCTGGCAGCGCCGGCAACAACCACACCGTGCCCTTCGTCTACGCCGGCATGAACCAGTGGGGCGGCCGGGTCGCGGATCTGCTCGGCTATCCCTTCAACGGCGAGGGCCTGGGCGCGCGCAGCGACATGGACGGCGTCGACTGCTACGGCTTCCCCATGGCGCACACGGGGCTCGGGCCCGACGTCGAGGACGTGGAGACCGAGACCTTCTTCTTGCACCTTTTCCAGAACGAGCTTCGCGACAGCGGCGGCCCGGGCAAGTTCCGCGGCGGCACCGGGGTCGAGAGCGCGCTCGTCCTCTATCACGTGCCGCGCGCCGTGATCTCTTCGATGGGGGCGACCACGCGGGTCCTCATCGGCCAGGGGCTGTTCGGTGGCTATCCGCCCCCGGCCGCGCCGGGCATCCACGTGGTGGGCACAGACGCCATCGAAAAGCTCGGCAAGGGCGAGCCCCTGCCGCGCGACTTCCGCGAGCTGGCCGAAAAACGCCAGCTCGGCGGCCAGTACCGTTTCGAGCGGACGACGCGAGCCTCGCGCATGATCGGCAAGGGGGATCTGGTCTCGGTCATCGCCTCGGGAGGCTCGGGCTACGGCGACGTGCTGGAGCGCGATCCCGCGCGGGTGGCGCGCGACGTGCGCGAGCAGCGGGTTTCGCCGCGCGCGGCGCTCGACACCTACGGCGTCGTGCTCGATGCGGCCAGCGGCATGCCCGATGACGAGGCCACCGCACGCAAACGTGCCGAGATCCGGCAAGAGCGCCTGGCCCACGGCAAGCCCTGGGCCGAGTTCTTGGCCGAGTGGTCGCAGAGAAAGCCGCCGGAGGACATGCTCGCCTGCTACGGGAGCTGGCCCGACGCCAAGCCCGTGCGGCCGGTGATGCGCCTGTGAGCGCCAATCGCAGGGTCTGGCCGCCGCAGGGGCCGTGCTTCGCGCCCCGTTTGGGTGAGTATCTCGCGCGCCTGGAGCAAGCGCCGCTGTCGTCGCTGCTGGCACGGCCCGACGCGCTGGCGCGGGCTTTCCGGCGGGCGAGCGAGCTCTTGTCCCTCGATGTGGAGTGCCTGGATGTGCCGGCCGCCTGGATCCTACGCAGCGCGGGCTGGCCGGCGACGGTCGGCGAGCGCGGCATCGCGCTTGGCTCGCAGCCGGCGGCGCTGCGGGCACCGGCGGAAACCATCGACTGCGGTCCGCTCCTGGCAGCGCGCGAGGCACTGCGAAGCTTGCCGCCATCGAATACGCCCCGAACGACATTGATCGCGTTGCCTTCTCCTGCCGTTCTGACACAAGCAACTGCCGGTCGTGCCGACTGGGCACGAGCCATGGTGCAGGCGCTGGTGCGTTCTTTCGGCGAATCGGGAATTCCGGCCGGAGTGCTCTTCGACGAGGACGACGGCGTGACGGAGCTGGGCCGGCTGCTCGATCACTACCAGCTCGCGCCCATCTGCGTTCGCCGCTCGCAAGACGCGCGGCCGGTGCCCAGCGGCGCCATGGTTGCTCGCGCGCTGCCGCTGGTGGCGTTGACCGGCGGCGCGCCGGGTAGCCTGGGCACGGATGCCCTGGTCACCACGGACGGCCCGGTTGCGTCCGAGGTCGCGCCCGAGGATCTGCTGCGTGCGGCCCGGACAGTGGCGATTCGCTAACCCGAGCCTTGTGGCACGATGTTACTCTGGTCTTGCCACGCGGAAGGAGCCCATCATGCCGAAGCACGCGGTTGCGAGGGTGTGTTTCTGGAGCAACACGATACTGGTTGGTTTGGTCTGGCTTGCCTGTCGCACGAGCCCGCAGAAGGTTCCCGAGGGAGAGAGCGATGCGGGGCCGGACGTCACCGCGAAGGCCGATCAGGTCGAGAGTGATGCGGGGCCGGATGTCACCGAGAGGGCTGATCGGGTCGAGAGCGATCCACGCCCGGATGTCACCGACAAGGCCGATCAGGCCGGTGCAGTTGCCGACGTGCCCGCCCGAGCGGACTTCGCCGCCAGCCGGGGCATCGGGCGTCCGTGTGACCTGACCGTGAGCACGCTGCCGAGCCAGGCCGTGTACAACGCCAGCGCCGGCGACTGCCCGAGCCACCTCTGCCTCAAGCCCATGGTGCAACCGGGGGCGAGCGGTACGGTTGACACGGAGGCCGTCTGTTCCGCGGAGTGTAGCCAGGATAGCGACTGCGCGGGGGAGATGCGTGACCCGGCCAACGGCCTCGACAAGCGATGTGCGAAGGGATTCGCCTGTGGCATTCCTTTCACGGTCGGCCAGCTCTGCTGCAAGAAGCTCTGCGTGTGCAAGGACTTCTTCGGCCCGTCCGGCGCGACGACACCCTCGGCCTGCAGAGCGGACAGCTCCGGTCCTGGGGCTTGCTCGAGCAGCAGCCAGCCAATCGGCAACGTGACCTTTGTGGAGCAAGAGACGGATGTGTACGTGAGTCTGCAGGGCACCCGCCAAGTCGATCTCGTGACGATGGTCGACAACTCGCCGTCCATGGCCCCCAAGGTCAGCAAGATGAACTCGCAGTTCTCGAAGCTGATCGCCGCACTCAAGGATCCCATCGACGGCTCCTTGCCGGATCTGCGCGTCGCCATCATCGACAGCGACCTCGGCACGGCCGGTGCCTATCAGAGCGGCACCTGCGGTCCCAAGACCCTACCCGACGGAACCCAAAGCCCGTTCGGCGATTTGGGTCGCTTCCAGATGCTCAGCTCGCCGACGGCGTGCACCTTCGCTCCTGGCGCACTGTTTCTTGAGCACAGGAACGGCCAGGCCGCAAACTACTCGGGCGACATCAGCAGCGTGTTCTCCTGCCTGATCAGCAACCTCGGCACCTTGGGCTGTGGGATGGAGCACCAGCTGCAAGCCTACGAGTTCGCGCTTGCGGCCAGGGGGGTTGGCAACGAGGCCCAGCAGCAAGCCTTCCTGCGGCCGAGCGCGCAACTCGGCCTCGTGTTCCTGAGCGACGAAGACGACTGCTCGGTCCACATGAACGACGGCATGTTGGGCGACAGGCCCGAGCTGCGCAGCGAGACCGCGAGCCTGCGTTGCGCCACCCGAGGGCACATGTGCAGTGGCAGGAACCTGACTGACGAGGGTGATGCCAGCGTTCCTGGCTATCCCACGACCAACGCCTACACGCATGCCTTCAGGAATTGCATGGCCAGGACGGACGCCTGTCCCAACACGACGGACGGCTACCCGGAAGGAACCGATACCTCCGTACCCACGGAGTGCAGCCCGCTCAAGAGCATCAGCCACCTCGCCGGGGAGCTGAAGTCGCTCAAGTCCGACCCGGACAACCAGATCGTGGTGGCGGGCATCTTCGGCTGGCCGCCCAGCGCCGCCGACATGGAGACGGCCGAATACAAGATCGGTCTGATTCCCAATCCCAACACCGCGGACACCGTGCGGCTCCGGGTCTTCGAGTACTGGCCGGTGTGCTACGACCCCGACCATCCGCCCAGCCACCCGGATGCGGACACGGGCTTCGACGTGGATGCCGCGGGCTGGGGCGCCACGGGCGGGTTGCGCCTGTCGGCGTTCGTGGACGAGTTCGGCAAGAACGGCCTCAAGTTTAGCATCTGCGAGCGTGACTTCACGGCTTCCCTGGATGCCATCGGTCGGGCCATCGCCCGCAAGGTGACAAACCTGTGTTTCGACGACAAGCTCGTCGATACCGACGGCGCCACCGCCGGCGTGCAGGCCGACTGTCGCGTGGCCCTTCTCGTGCCCACGCCCGACCCGAAGGATCCGACGAAGAGCGTCTACCAGGAGAGCCTGCCTGCCTTGCCACAGTGTTTGCCCGGCGCAACCAATGGCAACGTTGCCACCGACTGCTGGCAACTCCTGGCCGACACTGCCCAGTGCCCTGTTCGAGGGCAGATGGTCACGGTCTTGCGGACGGCGGCGGAGATCAGCGCGAAGCCGCAGCTCGATGCGGGCACCAAGCTGCAGATGCAATGCCGGACTTGCCCCGAGCCGCTGTCAGGGAACACCGTTGCGCCGGGCTGCGACTACTAGACCCGGCCCACGGCACGCTGGCGATGGGAAAACGCTGATGCAGGCCCGCACTGCTTTCCTGGTGTTTGTGGGCGTGTGGCTTTCTTGCAGCAGCAAGTCGGGCCCCGCGCAGCCCGCCGCCGACGCGGCACTCGGTACTGGCGGCGCTGTAGGCGGGGGCGGCGCCATCGGCAGCGGTGGCGGCACGGTATTGTCGGGCGATGGCGGTGCCATCGGGAGCGGAGGAAGCGGTGGCGCGCCGGATGCTCGCGTGCCTACTGACGAGACGGGCGGCTTGCCAGATGTCGACGAATGCGCGCAGCCCGGCGTCGACTGGATCTTCTGCAGTGGATTCGAAGAGGGCAGCAAGTCCGTATGGGACGACTACGACGGCAACCCCGACCAAACCAATCTGCTCATGGCCGACCCGGGACCGCAGAACCTTTCCGGCAACCACGTCATGCGCCTGCGTGTGCCGGCCGGTAGAGGCGGAGCCGACCTCGTCAAGGTGCTGTCCGAGCCGGCCGACAAGCTCTACGCGCGCTGGTACGTCAAGTACGAAACCGGTTTCGACTTCGGCGCGCCCAACCACGGTGGGGGCTTGCACGCCGGCAGTCGCGATCTCCTGGGACGCTCGGACTATCGCCCGAGCGGCAGCGACTGGTTCACGGGCTGGGTCGAGCACACCACCGACATGCACGTGTACAACGTCTATTCCTACTACCGTGGCATGTACATGGATTGCGCGAATCCCAACGGCCAGTGCTGGGGCGATCACTTCCCGTGCATGGCCGACCAGGGGCAGACCTACTGCACCAATCCTGCCCACCGTCCAGGCGTCGTGCCGCCCGCGCTCGTGACCGACCGCTGGTACTGCGTCGAGCTCATGATGGCCGGCGGCGCTCCTTCGCAAGACGGCAGCGGCGCTACGGGCATGCTCGACTTGTGGGTCGACGGCCAAGAGATCGGACCGTGGGCCGGACTCTGGTACCGAACTACGCCCGACCTGAAGCTCACGATCCTCTGGCTAAGCCTGTTCCACCACGGCGACCACAGCGTCGCCGGCCTGTTCTACGACAACGTCGTGGTCGGCCGCAGCCGGGTGGGGTGCCGGTAGCGCCTGGCCCGCGCCTCAGGGCAGCCCCGGAAAGGCCGTCACGTACTTGATCTTGATGTCCGGGAACGCCTTGACGAACTGGATCTTGAGGTCGGGGAACGCGTCGACCATCTTCCACTTGCCGCACTTGTCGGGAAAGGCATCGACCGCCTGCACCTTCAGGTCGGGGAAGGTGTCCACGATCTGCACCTTGAGATCGGGAAACGCAGTCACCACCTTGACCTTGCCGAAGAGCTTGCGCCCCTTGAAGGTGCAGTCCTTGCCAATCTTCCCTGCGGCGAAAGCGGTGCTGCTCGGCATCGTCATTGGCAAGAAGAAGACAAGCAACAGCACCCAAACCCAACAAAGCCTGCGCGTCGTCATGGGGCAATTGTAGCCGATTCGCGCTTGGAAAGTGCAGATGCCAGAGGTCACCAAGGTGATATCATTTCCCGCCGATGACGAGATCCTGTGTGGTGTCGGTCGCCGTGGTCTTCACCGGGCGTACTCGAAGGCGCCGCGATCCCACGTCCCGTCGGCGCCTCGCGCCTTGCCGTCGGGATCTTGGTCGTAGGGGGCCCCGAGCGCAGCCCCGGGCGCGGTCGCCTGCTGCAAGTGGAAGTCGAGGCCGCTCGCATCGAGGAACGGGTCGGCGGTGAGTACCTGCACGTTCTCCTCCGAGACGCCGAGGCTCAGATCCTGGTTGGAGTCGGGCCGGATGTTGTCGAAGAAGGCGTTGTAGTCGTGCTCGCCGGCCATCGGGATCTGGTTCGTGCGGTTGTGCGCCCAGAGATTGTTCTTCACCGCGACGTCGGCGGTCGGGCCGGTGAAACGGAATCCGGTGCTCAGACCCGTAAGCCCGTAGAACGTGTTGTTGTAGATGAGCACGTTCTGCATCGGCTCGCTCGAGTGAATCGAGTTCCAGTCGTCCCAGCCCGAAAGCGTGGTGACGAAGACGTTGCCGTAGATGTGCACGTGCTGCACGGTCTGCAGGGAGACGTAGACGTTGATGGCGTCCTTGAAGACGTTGTTGCGGACCACGATGTTGTTCGCGTTGCGCATCGCCAGGGAGCAGGACTCGTGGTGCTGCCCGCTGCGCTCGAAGAACGAGCGTTCCAGAACCACTTCGTTCCAGCCGAGGAAGAAGGCGAGCACGCGTTTGCTGTCGTGCACGTAGCAGTCGCGGATGGTGACGTGGCCGACGTCGTAGCTGTCGGTCATGTAGCCGTAGATGGCGTCCTGGGCCGGACCGCTTGGGTCTCCGACCTTGCCGCAGAAGCCGATGTCGAGATGGTGCAGGCCCACGAAGTGCGCTCGAGCATTCCAATCGAAGTAGAAGGCGTTGGCGTGGCTGTTGCCGCAGATTTCCGGCTTGACCGCGATGCGTATGCCGTGGCCGCTCGTGCCCTGGCCTTCGACTCCGTCCAGCAGGTAGTGCCCGGTCACCATCGCCACCGGGCCGAGGTTGGCCGGTCCTTGCGCCAGCGCCGCATCCCACCCGTCTTCCGAGCCGTGGTCGGTCGCCGTGGCCTTGACCACCGCGATGAACTGCTCGCCGTTCTCCGGATCCGCGAAGCTGTGATCCGTGTAGGGCTCGTCGCCTTGCGGGATGGTCTCGTCGTAGTCGCCCGCAGCCAGCAGGTAGCGGGCGCCGCGCTCGAGCTGCGCGGGTAGATCGGCGTAGGCGTTCGTCCAGGACGAACCGTCGCCGGTCCCATAGGTGCGACCGGGCGGACGCACGTGGTAGGTCTTCGCGAAAGCCGTGCCGCCGTCGTCCCAGGCGCCGATCTGGTCGACTGGAGTGGCGGGTACCGCCGCGGGCAGGCCGTGGCCGCCGCTGCCACGGCTACACGACAGGACCACCACAAGGAGCGCAAGCGCCCACGATTGCACAGGACAGGCAACCGCTCGAACGCTCACGAAACCTCCTGCGCATGAATCACGACATTCAGCCTACGCTTGCGGCGAAGAACGGACAAACCAGGCGCCCCTGGGTTGCAGTTGCTCGTACGAGGGTCCAGACTGGCCGGGCTCGCCGTCGAGCGTCGCATCCCGGAGGCAGGGACGATGAAGGAAGAGCAGCCGGAACCCTCGCGCGATCCGTACCGCGCCCCAGGCGCGCAAGAGAGCGTGCCAGGCGCCGACTCTCGACCCGGCTCGTTCGCGCAGAGCGTGTCCATTGCGCTCGCGATCTTCGGGATCGTGATCTTCTGGGGGGTACTCGCGGTCCATGTCCTCGCGCCGTGGGGATACCGGCCGTCAGAGGCCATGCAGGCGCTCTGCCCGTATCTCGCGGTGGCCGCTCATCTGACCGGGCTTGGCGTCGTCTGGATCGCGCCGCGCGGAAGGCGAGCCGTCGCCGTGCTGGCCAATGCTCTGCCCCTGCTGGTCATGTTCGGCCTGTTCGTCCTGGCGTACAGCCGGATGTACGCATTGCCGCACCTGCCGTGAGTCTCGGCTCAGAGCGGCGGGTTGGCGTTCAAGACGAGATCCACGAAGTACGATTCGAACCACTCGCCGGCCTGAGGCGCGCCGGGGGCGGCGTCGCGGCTGGCGCACATCTCGTCGTAGCGCGGTTGCGTCGGATCGGAAACGCCGTCCGACTCGCCCGGCGGCTTGATCCAGAAGTAGGCGTCCACGCCGCGCACGGGATCGGCGCGCGGGCGCTCGCCTAGGCCCGCGCCCTTGATGTTGCACCAGCTTCCCCAGCTACGGCGGATGCCGCCCCGGCCGTTGCGGGAGGTGTCGATGACGTAGCCCTTGCCCTTCATGCCGTACATGCCGAGGGTCTCGGCGAGCAGCTTGACGTAGACGAGCTCGTTCGGGCAGGGATTGGTCAGGGCCAGGGCCGCGCCGTCGCGGTTGCTCAAATGCGTGTAGTTCGAGATGTTGGTGGCGAAGCCGCGAATCATGTCGGGGCCGCCCGCCTCATCGAGCACCCGCCGGAAGACCTTCGCCATTTTCTCGCGATTGACGTCCCAGCCCAGCCAGCCGGCGTGCGCGGCGTCGAGGTACACGCTGACGTTGGGCAGGGCCAGGCGCTTGATGGCGTAGACGATGGACTGGCGGTAGGCGTGGACGGAGGCGGCGCACTTCGGATAGGCCATGTTGGTGGCCATGTTGGCCAGCGAGTCGGGCTCGACGATGGCCACGATGGGCTGGTCGGGGTGCTTGGCGAACTGGGCGGCGATGGGATCGACGAACTCGGCCTGGTAGCGGGCGACGCCGTTGGCCTCGACGGCCAGTTCGCCGGCCGAGGCGTTGGCGGCGCAGTCGCGGTTGGGCAGGTTGCACAACACGACCACGGTCAGGGTCGGCGTGCCGCTTTCGTCCTGCTGCCGCTTGGCTTCGTCGAGCCAGTACCCGAGCTTCGCCACGCGCGCGATCGTGTCGAGCCAGACCGCCGTGGGGTACTCCTTGACCTTGCGAATCCTGTCGGCCAGGTCGGGGAACTTCCTGGCCGTGGCCTCGACCTTCTCGACGTAGTCGGGGTTGATGAAGAAGTCGACGCCTTTGAACGGGTTCTTGCCGACGCTCTCGCTGACCACGGTCACGGGCGGGGGATCGCCGCCTGCGCCCAGCTTGCCGCCGCAGGCTGCGGGCCCGAGGATCGCGAGTGCTGTCCAAAACGGTAGGGCGTCGCGTTTCATGATCGTCTATCCATAGCATCTGGCGGTATTCCACGCGACGCCCTTCGAGCGGCGCGCGCAGCGCCAACCTACGCTTTGCCGCCGCAGGCGGTGAAGCCGCCGGTGAGCAGCAGCAGGTAGACGGCGCGCAGACAGCGCGGGAAGTAGTTGGCGTCGAAGCCCGAGGAGGTCGGGATCGTCTTGACCTCGGCGGCGAACTCGTCGGCGGTCGCCTGGTCGTAGGTGACGGCGCCGCAGGCGAAGGCGCCGATGTTGATCACCGAGTGCTTGGCCGCGTCGGGATGGGAAGCGGCGCTGCCGTCGAGCTTGAGCCACAGCCCGATGTCGGCAATGCCCTTGCCCTTTGCCCAGGTGGTGATCTTGTCGGCGAAGCTCTTGGCCGCCGGAGTGCCCCACCACACGTAGTCCGTGGCCACTCGCCAGGGCGTGCGCGCGGCGTCCGAGCCGTAGTCGTCGGCATTGGTGTAGCTGGACGCGCACGCCGCCGCGCCGCCGGAGTTCGAGGTCCAGTTCTTGACCAGCCCCGTCGAGCCGTTGGCGCCGGCCGACAGGAGCGGGTAGGTGTCGTCGGCCAGCTTGTTCCAGAAGTCCTTGTCCGCCTGGTTGGTCAGGAACTTGGCGAAGGCTCGATAGTAGCCGGGGGCGAAGTACGATGGATTCACGCAGCCGCCGCCCATGCTCTCGAACCACTCGCTGTCGCCCGGCTGCAGGTAGCTGCGGCCGTTGTCGGACCCGGTCTCGTTCGCCTTGATCGAGCCCAGCAAGCTGGTAGCGGCCTGGCCGTAGTCGGTGCCGCTCGCCGAGGTGCCCCAGCGGCACTTGGCCATGATCAGCGCCATGGCCGCGTCCAGATCGGCGTCGGTCGCCGCGCCGTCGGGATACTCGCCGTACTTCGTCTCGCGGTGGGCGTCGCACCCGTAGCGTAGCCAGTTCATCAAGCCGTTGCCCTGTGCCGCCTTCTTGTAGTAGGCCCACAGCCCGTCGAAGACAGTTTGCTCGTCGTGCGCGACGGCCAGGAGCATGCCGTAGCCGATGCCTTCGGAGACCGTCGCGTCCAGCTTGTCCATCTCCCAGCGGGTGCGATACACGCCGCCGCCGCAGTCTTCGAGGTGGTTCGTCTTCCAGTCGCCGTAGGCGGCGACCGCATCGGCCGGCGTCACGGTCGTCGGCTTGAAACCATGGGGGAGGGGCAGACCGGGATCGCCGCCGGTCCCGGTCGCGCCACCGGTCCCGGTCGCGCCGCCGCTGCCGGTCGCGCCGCCGCTGCTCGCGTTGCCGCCGGTGCCGGTCGCGCCACCGGTGCCAATCGCCCCGCCGCTGCCTGCGGCGGCAGCTCCGGTGACACCGCCGGTGCCTTGCGCGCCGCCGGTTCCGCTTTCGCCCCCGGCCGCCGTCTGCCCACCGCTGCCTGCTGTGCCGCCCGCGCCGGCCTGGCCACCCAGGCCGACGTCGTCACGGACGTCGCCGGCCGCCAACGGGGCATCGGCGCCGCCTTCGGGGTTCTCTCTGGCGGCGGGCCGGCAAGCGATGGCCGCGCTCAGCAGGGCAAGCCAGGGAAGCAGGCGGATCGTCGAGCGACAGGATCTGGAGGTGGCTGACTTCATGATGCGCCTCATACCGCGGCGGCAAACCTGCCAAACCGACCTTGAAACAATACCTGGAGACATGGGCCGCGGCAATCGGTCACGACGTTCTGGTGTGCGTTCCCCCGTCGGAGCACGGCTCCGGGGTATGGCGCGGGCCCGTCGTGCTCAGCCCTCGGTTTCCTCGGGAACCGGCGGAGCGAGGCGCGCCAGATTGCGCGTCGTCGCGAATGTCCGGGGGTCCATGCGATCGATGTACAGCTTGCCGTCGAGGTGATCGACTTCGTGCTGAAGAATGCGTGCGTACCACCCGCTGGCCCGGATGCTCACGGTATCGCCGCGGTGGTCGAGCGCCGTCACGGTCACGCTGCGAGCCCTTGGCACCCTGGCCTGGAAGCCCTCGAGGCTCAGACAGCCCTCGAAGTGCGTGACCTCGCCGTCGCCCGGCGTGAGGCTCGGATTGACGATCACGTGGAAAGGCACGGGCCTGCGCTCGATGGCCGGTGCCTCGCCGCCGTCCTCGATAACCGCAAGCCGCAGGGGCAACCCGACTTGCGGCGCCGCCAAGCCGACCCCTGGGGCGTCGCGCATGGTTTCGCGCATCCATTCGATGAGCTGCTGGATTTCCGTGCTTCGTGTTTCCTCGCGCGTCAGTGGGCGCGTTCCGTTCCGGAGTACCGGGTCGCCGACCTGGACAATCTTGAGCAACATGGGGGTCAACTATGGCACAGGCGGACGGCCCAGGCGCAGCCGCCGCGCCTGGGTCAATTCGTTCTCATCCGCAACGTCACCAAGTTCCTGAAGCGCGAGAGCGCGAAGACCGGAGACATCCTGGTCGGCTCGGGTGGCTCGCTCAAGACGTCGGACTGGAAAGACTGGGCATCCCCCACTCTCCAGGACGACCTGCCGGCGAACTGGGTGCGGAAGGACCGACGGGCTGGCCCGCGCACCGGCCAATCGCGCCTCGGCCCGTGGCTGTCGCGGGAAGCGCAGACACCGCGCGAACCACCGCGCCGGGCCGATCCCGGGATCGGAACGCCGACGTGGAGAGTTGGGCGACGGACTGCTACTCTAGAGAGCGTCCATGGCCGGCTTGGATCTTCGTGAAGAGCTCAAGCGCGCGGTGAAGCTCCACCCGCGCGTCGTCGCCCAGAGTCTGTTCGCCAAGGCGCAGGATCTGCAGAAGATCGCCGCGGCCTTGCCGGTGTTCCTGCCGTTCCGAGGCAAGTCCTACAAGTCGGCGATGTGGGTGATCGACTGGGACCACCGCATCCCGTCGCGCGACTACGTCCTACGTCTGTACGCCTTCTACTCGGCGCAGGGCAAGACCGTCGGCGAGCTGGCCTTCGCCGATCGCCTGGCGCAGATCGAGCAAGAGGACATCTTCCCGGAGTTCGACGTCTCCGACTTCGCGGGCCTGTCGGCCGACGAGATCTACGAGGCCGAAGGCCCGGTCGGCGGCGAGATCAAGTCGTTCCGTCTGGTCAGCGAATGGCGGCGCGAAATCGACACCAAGTCGGCGCGCAAGGCCGAGCAGATTGCGCGCGCCTCGGCTCACTTCCAGGAGGTCGCCAGCGAGAACCGCGCGCGGCCGCCTGGCCTCGGCGATCTCGAGGCGGCCGAGTGGTGCCCACCCAGCGAAAGCGGCCACGAGCGCTGGGGGGTGGACGTGTGGTACTTGCGTTCGTTCAACGGGATGGTGGGCGAGGGCACGGCCTTTCTCGTCGATCTCGAGGAAGAGAGGGTGGTCCGCCAGCGCGACTTCCAGTTCCGCGCCGGATAGGCGGCCGCTACCGGACCTCCGATTGGAGCTGCACGCCAAGGAGGATGGCGTTTTCGGGCTGGCCGCCGATGCGGCTGTATTGGTACCCCGCGTTGGCGCGGATGCGGTGGCCATCGATGATGTAGCCGAGCTGTGCGTCGATGCTCGTGAACTCGCTGGCGTCGTCGGCCGAGCCGGGAGAAGCGTGCTGCACGCGGAAGAGCGGCTGGAAGCGGCCGATGCCGACTTCCAGGGGCACCAGATAGCTGGCCAACGCGAAGAGCTGGTAGCCCACGACTTCGTTCTGCCCCCACAGCCTGGCGAACGCGCCCTCGACGGCGAGGACGCCGGCCGCTTCGTTGCCGACTTCGAACAGGACGTCGGCGTTGACCTCGTCGAAATCGGCCGGGAGGACCGTGGAGGTGGCCGAGGGGCGCGAGCCCTGCGTCCGGTGCTGCGCCCCGAGGCCGATGCCCAGCACTCTCTTGCCGCCGAAGTAGGCGCTGCTGTTCCGGAAACCGGGCTCGGGATCCAGCAGACTCAGGGCCACGCGGGCGGAGTACAGCGGGCTGCGGCTCGGCTGGTCCAGGCCGAAGGCACCGAGATAGTACTTGAAACGCCCGCCGCGCACCTGGCCCCACAGCACGGCTCCGTCGCCGCGACAAAGCTCCCCCAGGCGCGGACCGGCCTCCGGTCGAGAACCGGCCGGTGGCACCGGCGCGAAGCTGCCGTAGCGGCCCGGCAGGGTCTGGGGGGCGATGGCCCACACCGTGCTCAAGCTGGTGCGGTCCGCGGGAATGGGCATGCGCCCGAGCCACAGATTCAGGGCCGCGGCGAACTCCACCTCCGCGACGAGGTCGAGGAGATGCGCGCTGGTCGAAGTCGTGTCGGCGAGGACACCCATGAAACCGACCTGCCACCCGAAGAAGCGGTGGCTCCGGCCACGAAGCACGATGTTCACCTCGCCGGCGGCACCGGTGTCGCCCAGCTCGTCCCGCGCGTCGGGATTTTGCAGATAGAGGAGGGAGCGCACCCCGACCTGGGCGGTGGTGGACGCATAGGGGGACTTCGCCACGGCCGTGGCCTCTGGAGACGCGGCGGCAGGCGCTGGCGCCGGTCCCGTCTGTGCCGGAGGATTGGCATCGGGCATGTCGGGAAGGGCCTGGGCGCGAAGCGACCAAGGCCAGAGCAGGACCGAAAGCCCGACGGCCGACCGGGCCCAGCGGAGGACGGGGTGCGGAAGACCGGAGGGAGGGCTACTCGCGAACGCCACGGGGCGCATCCTGCCCCATTCGCCGGCGGGAGTCGACCTTCTGCCGCCGCAAGACGTGCGCCAGGTGCCCGGCCAGGGCCTGCTTGACCGCCGCCATGTCGAGCGGCCGGCCGAGCTCGCGCGCCATCGAGGTCATCACGCCGGCCGCAAACCCGCATGGCTTGATGGCCGCGAAGCGCCCGAGGTCGGTGTTCACGTTGAGCGCCAGGCCGTGCATGGTCACCCACCTGCGGACCGCGACGCCGATCGAGGCCAGCTTGCGCGCCGACGCGGGCTCGCCGATCCAGACGCCGGTGCGGCCCGGGATGCGCATGCCGGCCAGGTCGAAATCGGCCAGCGCGCGCAGGACGGCCTCCTCCAGGCCGCGCAAGTACTGGTGCAGGTCGCGCTCGCCCTCGCGCAGCCGGAAGATGGGATAGGCCAGGAGTTGGCCGGGGCCGTGGTAGGTGACGTCGCCTCCGCGCTCGATGGAGACGACGGGGATGGCTCCGGGAGCGAGGACGTTTTCCGGCTTGGCCGAGCGCCCCAGCGTGATGACCTCGGGGTGCTCGACCAGCACCAGGGTATCGGGGATGGTATCGGCTTGGCGCGCGGCCACCAGATCCCGCTGTAGGGCGAGAACCTCGTGGAAGGCGCGCGTGCCCAGATCGAGCGTGCGCGCCGGCTGTGCCTTGGTCGGGTCGCTGTCAGTCACGGCCTCGGACCCAATGATGGGGACGGAATCGCTCCCCCACAAGGGCGATTCCCGACCGGCGCGACGCGGTGCCCGGCGGGCCCGCCAAGCCGTCGGAATCTCGCCCGCTTGTGGTAGAAGGTCGCGCATGAGCAAAGTCGTGCGCGCTCTCGTCTCGGTGTCCGACAAGAAAGGCGTCCTCGACCTCGGCAAGAGGCTGGCCAAGCTGGGCGTCGAGATTCTCTCGACGGGTGGCACGGCCCGCGCCCTGCGCGAGGCTTCCGTGCCCGTGCGGGACGTCAGCGACTTCACCGGGTTTCCCGAAATGCTCGACGGCCGGGTCAAGACCCTGCATCCGCGCGTGCACGGCGGCATCCTCGGCCGTCCCACCGAAGAGCACCGCAGGCAGATGAGCGAGCACGGCATCGACGCCATCGATCTCGTGGTCGTCAACCTGTATCCTTTCCGCGAAACCGTGGCGCGGGGCGCCTCGTTCGAGGAGGTCATCGAGAACATCGACATCGGGGGGCCGGCGATGGTGCGCTCGGCCGCCAAGAACCACGAGCGCGTGGCGGTCGTCGTGGATCCCGGGGACTACGAGCGCGTGCTGGGCGAGATCGAAGGCGCCGGCGAGATTTCCCCCGCGCTGCGCTTCGAGCTGTGCCGCAAGGCCTTCGCGCACACCGCGGCCTACGACGGCGCCATCGCCAGCTACTTGGCCGCCCTACCGAAGAAGGAGCAGTCTTGACGGATTGCTCTCTGGTCACGCCGCCGTCGCTGGGTTTCGGCGAGCGGCACTCCCGGCGCTAGGCCATGGGCTACAAGGTACTCCTCGTCGGTTCGGGCGGGCGCGAGCACGCCCTGGCATGGCGACTTGTGCAGAGCCCCCTGTGTGACCACTTGCTCGTGGCGCCGGGCAACCCCGGGATCGAGGCCCTCGGCCGCGGCATGGGCCAAGGCCGCGTCACGCTGGCCAAGATCGCCACCGAGGCCATCGCCGATCTGGTGGCGCTGGGCAAGCGCGAGGCCGTCGATCTGGTGGTGTGCGGCCCCGAGGTGCCGCTCATGGCCGGGCTCGGCGACGCCTGCCAGGCGGCCGGACTGCGCTGCTTCGGCCCGTCGCGGAAGGCCGCGGAGATCGAGGGCAGCAAGCAGTTCGCCAAGGAGATCATGACCCGAGCGGGCGTTCCCACCGCGGCCTACGGCGCTTTCTCCGACGTGGCCGCGGCCGATGCCTTCATCGACGCGCAGCCGGGCGACCTGGTGGTCAAGGCCGACGGGCTGTGCGCCGGCAAGGGCGTGGTGGTCACCGCGTCGCACGACGAGGCCAAGCGGGCGGTGCGCACGATGCTGGTGGAACGCGCCTTCGGCGAGGCCGGCGGCCGCGTGGTCATCGAGGAGCGGCTCGGCGGCCGCGAGGTGTCGATGATGGCCCTGTGCGATGGCACGCGCTTCGTGCTCCTGGCCTCGGCCGAGGACCACAAGACGGTCCTCGACGGCGATCGCGGCCCCAACACCGGCGGCATGGGCGCCTACTCGCCTTCGCCCCTGGTCGACGAGGCTCTGACCGAGCAGATCGCGCGCACCATCTTCGCGCCGCTTCTGGCCGCGCTGGCCGACGCGGGACGGCCGTTCCGCGGGCTGCTCTACGGCGGGCTCATGCTGTCCCCCGAGCGCGGGCCCACGGTCATCGAATGGAACTGCCGCTTCGGCGACCCCGAGACGCAAGCCGTCCTGCTCCGCCTGGGCGAGGACTTGCTGCCCTGGTTGCTCGACGCCGCCTCGGGCGAGCTGCCCATGCGTCTGCTGGAATGGCTGCCGGGGCTGGCGGTCTGCGTGGTATTGGCCGCCGAGGGCTATCCCGGCAAGGTGCGCGGGGGCGACCGCATCGCGGGTTTGGGTGACGACGGGCAGTTGCCGGGGGCGGGCGGCGACCTGGTGGTGTTTCACGCCGGCACGAAACGCGGCGACGGCGGGCTTCTGACCAGCGGTGGTCGCGTGCTGGGCGTCACCGCGTATGGCGGCAATTTGGAGGAGGCGCGCGAGCGCGTCTATGCTGGCATCGGCCGCATCGGCTGGCCGGGCATGCACTACCGCAAGGACATCGGACTGCGAGGCAAATCGTGAGCGACAAGACCTGCGACGTTGCCATTCTCATGGGGTCGAAATCTGACCTCGCCATCATGAAGCCGGCGGCCGACGTGCTCAAGGAGCTCGGCCTCGACGTCTGCGTGCGCGTTCTGTCCGCGCACCGCGCGCCCGAACAGACGGCGGCCTTCGTGCGCCAGGCCGCGGCCAGCGGCACCAAGGTCTTCATCTGCGGCGCGGGCGGGGCCGCGCACCTGGCCGGCGCGGTGGCGGCGCACACCACGCGCCCGGTGATCGGCGTTCCCATCGCATCGAGCAGTCTGCAGGGCATGGACGCGCTCTTGTCCACGGCGATGATGCCGCCCGGGATCCCGGTCGCCACCGTGGCCATCGGCGGCGCCGAGAACGCCGGTCTCTTGGCCGCGCAGATAGTGGCGCTGGGCGACGGCAAGCTCGGCGAGCGCCTCGCGGCCGAGCGCCAAGAGCGGCTGCGCAAGGTCCTGGAAACCGACGCCGAGGTCAGCGCCAAGTTCTAGCCCCGACGCCGGTCGCTTGGGGGAAAGACAGAAAGGGACGGAGAAGCAGAGACGGACAGGAATGGCGGAATGCCAAGGATTCTCCGGTCCTGTTCCGACGTTTCTCTCTGTGGAGCGTTCCCGAGCAACCGGCACTGGTTACGGCCGGCATTGCTAGGGGCTGCCCTGGCCCATATTTGAGGGTCGATACCCACGCCCGCCACTTTGAGGTATAAACACAGGCCTCATGAGTGACGACAATGGCGAGATGAACACCCAGGAATCCGCGGCGCCTCCCGCCCAGCCGGAACCTGCA
This sequence comes from Deltaproteobacteria bacterium, assembly GCA_016935975.1. Taxonomy (GTDB): domain Bacteria; phylum Myxococcota_A; class Polyangia; order Fen-1088; family Fen-1088; genus Fen-1118. The sequence goes on along the minus strand of JAFGPX010000159.1, from coordinate 21,829 downwards.
ATCCCCACCCCGAAGCGGCCCGGTTTGCTGTCCCGCTTGTTGTGGCTCGGCCCGCGCGTGGCCGAAGCCCGGGAGAAGACCTTCTTGCCGGGCCAGCCGGGTTTCTATGCCTACGACGTCGCCCGCCAGATCTGCGACGACGTGGTGAAGATCGGAGAGACCGGCAAGGGGAGTTGGGCCGTGCTCTTGCTCGATTGCACCGCCGTCGAGCTGCTGGTGCGCGCGCACCTCGGCCGGGCCGGCTTGCTCTCGCCCGGAGATCCGCTGACCGAGGCGGACTGGGCCAAGGCCCGCACGCTGCCGGCCATCGAGGCGGCATGGGGCAAGCTGACGGTGGAGCAGGCCGGAACGCTGACCGCGATGCTCGGTGCGGAGCGCGACGCCGCCATGGCCCGACTCACGGAGGAAGAGCGGGAATCGTTCGCCGCCGGCCTGCACGAGCTGGTTCTGCGCCTGGCCGAGCCGCTGGAATTCGAGGCCAACCGGCTGGGCCGCGCGCTCTTCGCGCGCTGGTCGCGCGTGTTGGCCGTGGCGCTGGTCTTGGCTGTGGCCATCGGCTTCGGCGCCAACTGGCTCGGCAAGAAGCTCGCCGGGCCCAACCTCGCGCTGCACGCGAAGGTCACCACCAGCAGCCAGTTCCCCGGGCAGGGAACGGACTACACCCTTCTGGTCGACGGCGATCCCGATACCCTGGGCTTCCACACCCTGGACGGGGGCCAGCAGTGGGCGGTCATCGACTTGGGTCAGGTCCGCAAGTTCAGCAAGATCCACGTCTACAATCGCCCGGACGGCTACGAGGAGCGGGCCGTGCCCATCAAGATAGAAGTCAGCAAGGACAACGTGAACTACACGCAGATCGCCGAGCGCAAGGAAACCTTCGCCAAGTGGACGGCCAAGGGGCTGCGTGCCGAGGGCCGCTACATCAGGTTGAAGAACACGACCCCCAACTTCTTCCACCTCGGCGAAGTCGAGGTCTATCGCTGACACGGAAACCCTGGGCGGCTTTCCAAACCTTCCCGGGCCGCCGGGCGAGGCCGTGGCGCGGCTCGCGGGGAGCGTGGGCGGGAGGGTGAGCGAGTTCTTGTGAGACGTGCGGCAGGCGCGACGCCCACCGCGCAGCACTTCATCGCCACGAGGCGAAGGGCAGGCGAAGGTTGAAGGCCTGCTGGCTCTGCGCGCCGCCCGTCCACAGCGGCAGGTAGACCATGGAAACGGCCGTGGCGCACAGCAGGAAGCCCAGCACGGCCAGCGACGAGCGTCTCTCGATACGGGCCAGGCGGGCTGCGAGCATGCCGAGCCCGAGCCCGTAGGCGCCGAGGTAGTGGAAGATGTAGGACTGCCGGTGCGTGACGATGAACGGCAGCGTGAGCGCGACCATGCCGAGGAGCACGAAGCCTTCGCGCCATTGCAGGTCGTGGATTGGGACATGGCGGCGGAGGCGGCGATACAACCCGCGGGCCCACCCGGCCATGGCCAGGAGGATCGCCCCCGTGGTGGCGAACCACAAGAGGATGTTGCCGATGGACGAGGTCGCCCGAACCATGCCGTTCCCGATGTTCTCGTGGTGCATGACGATAGGATGGAAAAGCAGCGGCCAGGTGTACCACTTCGAGCTGGCGGCGTTGTCCCAGACCGTGAAGCCCGCGTGGTGCTGCAAGAGGTGCCAGTTGCTGCGCAGGATGCCCGCCGCGGAGATCGGCTGTCGCGTGGTGTAGAGCGCGAATACGCCGATGGCCAGGTAGACGAGAGAAGCCACGGCAACCATCCACAGCGCGTGCCATGCCGACCGGCGCGCACGTCGTAGAAGGAAGGGCGTCAGCAGAAGAACGCACGCGCCCGTCCACTTGCTGGCGACGGCCAGGCCCACGCAAACGGCGGCGCCCGCGAACCAGCCCAACGAGCGCCCCCACAGCATCAGGGCCAACGCCGCGAAGATGAAGGCCGTGAGCGGATTGTCGATGAGCGCGGTGCGCGCGTAGGAGAGATAGAAGCCGTCGATGGCGGCGAAGACCGCGGCCAGAAGGCCGGCGCGGCGATCCTTGAAAATCTTGGCGGCGCACAGGCCGACCAGGGCAACGATGGCCAAGCCGAGCAGTGCGGACGACAGGCGCCAGCCAAGGCCACGATCGCCGAAAATCTTCATGGCCGGCACCAGCACCAGCTTGCCGAGCGGCGGATGATCGTTCCAATCGTGCCGGTGGGCCATGTAGTTGCGAGCGTTGCTGACGAAGTGGTGTTCGTCGAAGCTGAAGGTGCGTGGATAGTCGAGGTTGACGAGGCGCCAGACGATGCCGAGGAAGAGAAGGCCGATGCACAGCGCGGACGTGGCGTAGCGGATGGTTTCCGCGAAGCGGCCCCCGGGACGCGAAGGACAAGGGGCCGGCGGTGGCATGGTCGGCGCGTCCGGAGAGACTGGAACGTCGGGATTGCTCGGGTCCATCAAGCAGCGCGCATCATGCCTTGCGCCAGGCGTGCGCACCAGCCTGGCCCGCAAACCCCATTCCCAAAAACGCCGTCCCTCGGTACCCTAACGAGGTCGCAAGGGATTGCCACCTGCGTCGTGCGGGTGTCGGCCCGCCTAGGAAGCACCCGATAGCCGGACCGCCTTGCGGAACCGCGAAGACGAAAGGACAAGCCAACGTGGAGAGCGAAAAGGACAAGCTGGAGAACGCCCAACCACAAGCCGAAGCACCCAAGGCCGCGGAAGCCGCATCCGCGTCGGCTGCGCCGGAAGCGCCCCCACCCGACGCGGGGCCGGCCGCGGAAGCCCCGGTCGGGGAAGACGGCACGCCGGCCAGCCTCTCGCGCCGCCGGGTTTTCATCGGGCTGGGGGTTGCCGCGGTGGTCATCATCGGCGCGGCCCTGGCCATGCAGCGGACCCCGCAAGAGCCGAACAAGCCAGGCAGCACCGTCGAGGCGGAGATCACGCTCGTCACCTCGGATCGGGCGGACGTGGACTGCGCGGCGGCCGCCGGTATCGGGGCGTACCGCTGCGGGTTTTCCGACGAGAACATGGCGTGGAATGGCGACGAGAAGGACAAGCTCAAGCCGTACTACACGACGGATCGGCACCTCTATCTGATTCCCGGTCTCTTTCTCCAGCCGGCCGTGCAAGAGCGCTACAAGGCCGAGCCGCCCGACAAGCCGCGCGACTTGCTCAAGCGCTTCACCGCGAAATGCAACCTGAAGATCCTGGGCAAGGTGGGCGGCGTGAAGGTGCGCTGGCTGGCGAGCGGTGCGTGGGGCAATCCCGAGGAGGTCGAGGCGGCCACGGTCATCGACTGCAAGGTCGAAGGCTGAAAGGGCCGCAAGCGGCCCCCGATGGCCGGCCGTGTTCGGCTGCGGCCGGCCGCGTGCTGTGCGCCCGGAATCAGGGACGGATAGGCCCAATCCCGGCCTCCAATACCCTGGAGCGTACCAGCTTGGGCTCGGGCTTGACGCGCATGGTAAGCTACCGTGCGCTTTCGAGAGAAGGTGTGGGGGTGGAATTCGCTCGTTTCGGGAAGGACACACCATGGAAATCGCTCGCCGGAAGGTCTGCACGACAATCACGCCCCTAGTTGCCGGTTTGCTGCTCGCCTGCGCGGTACCAAGCATAGGGTGCGGTGGCGGCAGCGGAGGTGTTCGGGGCTCGGGCGGGAAGTCGGGCAACGGCGGCGACGGCGCTTCGGGTGGCAGCTCGGCCTCGGGCGGGGCGACGGCCTCCGGCGGAACCACGGCTTCGGGCGGGACGATTGCGTCCGGAGGGACGACGGCCTCGGGCGGGACGACGGCCTCGGGCGGGACGACGGCGTCCGGGGGGACGACGGCCTCGGGCAGGACGACGGCGTCCGGGGGTACGGCCACCCCTGGCGGCCGTACCGGCAGTGGCGGCGCCGGAGGAGTTGGGGGCAGTGCCGGCGGCGGCAGTAGCGGCACGCTGGACGGTGGTGGCGCGGCGGGCGGCCGCGGCGGCACGATGGGCGGCGGCGGTACGGCCGCCACGGGCGGCACCGGCAACAGCGGTGGCACGACGGGCTCGGGCGGCGGGACGGGTGCCGGCGGCAGCACGACGCCTACGGTGGACTGCACCGACACCTCGACGACCACGAAGAGCTTCACCAAACAGTACGAGGACGGCGTGCTGGAAGTGACCGGCTCGACCAAGACCTACTACACGATGACGAACTGGTGGTACAAGTTCGGTGGTCAGACGGTCACGCTCGATGGTCTGTCGATGAAGCTCGGCAATACGCAGAACGCTTCGGTGCCGGCGAGCGACGGCAACCCCATGGGGTTCCCCTCGATCTTCATCGGCACCTACCAGAACAAGGCGACCGTCGACAGCAACCTCCCCAAGAAGGTGTCCGACATCAAATCGGTGCCGACGATTTTCACGACAAACAGCAGCTCTCTCGACACCTCCAACCTGAACGCCACCTACGACGTCTGGTTCACGGCCACCAGCGCGCCCCTGTCCAGCCTGAGGGCAAGCAATCCGGGCGCCGGCGGTGCCTACCTGATGGTGTGGCTGTTCAAGCCGGAGCAGCGCCGACCGCGCGGGGGCGTGCCTCAGAGCGCGGGCGACAACAAGCCCAACCACACGGCCCACGTGGTGTCCGGCGTTCCCGGTACCTGGGATGTCTGGATCGACAATACCGATCCGCTGTGCATTTCGTACGTCTCGACCGAGCCCATCGACGGTCTCGCGTACGACCTCAACAATTTCATCCAGGATTCCGTCGCCAACCAGTACGGCATCACCACCTCGATGTACCTCAGCATCATCTTCGCCGGCTTCGAGGTCTGGTCGGGGGGCGACGGCCTCGAGTGCAAGCAGTTCTGCGCGCAGGTGAACTAATTTCCTGCTCCCGAGGCCGCGCGGCCGGTGTAATCTCCGGCCACCATGAAGACAGCCATCATCAAGAAGCTCGTGGCTCGCGAGATCCTCGACTCGCGCGGCAACCCCACGATCGAATGCGAGGTCCACCTCGATTCCGGCATCTGCGGCATGGCCGCCGTGCCCTCGGGCGCGTCCACCGGCGAGCACGAGGCGCTGGAGCTGCGCGACGGCGACGCCAAGCGCTTCCTCAAGAAGGGCGTGCTCAAGGCCGTCGAGAACGTCACGAAGATCCTGGCCCCGGTCGTGGTGGGCCGCGACGTCTTCGACCAGGCCGGCCTGGATGGCGCCATGCTCAAGGCCGACGGCACGCCCAACAAGGCCAAGGCCGGCGCCAACGCCATCCTGGGTGTCTCGCTGGCCGCCGCGCGCGCCGCCGCGCTGGCCCTGGATGTGCCGCTTTACAAGTACCTGGGCGGCCCCAACGCGCGCGTCCTGCCCGTCCCCCAGATGAACATCATCAACGGCGGCGCACACGCCGATAACGTGCTCGACTTCCAGGAGTTCATGATCGTGCCGCAGGGCGCGCCCAACTTCCGCGAGGCCCTGCGCGCCGGCGCCGAGGTCTTCCACACCCTGAAGAAGATCCTGCACGACAAGAAGGCGTCCACCGCCGTGGGCGACGAGGGAGGTTTCGCGCCCGACCTGCCCAGCGCCGAGGCCGCGCTCGAGGTCATCAGCGAGGCCATCACCAAGGCCGGCTACAAGGTTGGCAAGGACGTGGCCCTGGCGCTCGATGTCGCCGCGAGCGAGTTCTTCGAGAAGGAGACCGGCAAGTACAACTTGAAGGGCGAGAAGAAGGTCCTCGACGCCAAGGGCATGATCGAGCTCTACCGCGGCCTCATCAGCAAGTTCGCCATCGTTTCCATCGAGGACGGCATGGCCGAGAACGACTGGGACGGCTGGGTGCTGCAGACCAAGGAGCTGGGCGGCAAGGTGCAACTCGTGGGCGACGACCTCTATGTCACGAACGTCACGCGCATCAAGACCGGCATCGAGAAGGGCGCCAGCAACAGCGTGCTCATCAAGCTCAACCAGATCGGCTCGGTCACCGAAACTCTCGACTCGGTCGAGATGGCCCATCGCGTGGGCTGGACGACCGTCACCTCGCACCGCTCGGGCGAGACCGAGGATTCGTTCATCGCGGACTTCGTGGTGGCCACCCGCGCCGGCCAGATCAAGACCGGCTCGCTGGCGCGCTCCGAGCGCGTGTGCAAGTACAACCGCCTGCTGCGCATCGAGGAGGAGCTAGGCTCCTCGGCCATCTATCTCGGCCCCGCCGCCTTCAAAGCGCACAGGTAGGGGCGCGATTCATCGCGCCCGAGCGCCGAGGGGGCGCAGACCGTCGCGTTCCCCCGGCGGCTCGTTCCGACGGGCGCGCCTACAGCTTGCCAAAGACCTTGGCCATCTCGTTGATGGTCTTGCCGCTCGGCTCGCGGCGCTCGCGATCGACGGCGGCCATGGTCGTGCGCTTGGCGCGCAGGATGACGCCGGTGTGTGCGTCGATGCGGACCCACCCGTCCCTGACCTGCTGCACACCGCGGGTGAGCGCCTGATCGCTGTCGTACTCGCAGATCGTCGTGTCCACGCCCCGCACCGTGCCGTGCTCGCAGTACACGGCGGTATCGGGCGGCGGCGGCATGGGGGAAAACCCTTCGGGCGCCAGGCCGGCGTTGCGCCAGGCCGTCAGGACCTCGTCTGTGTGCGGAGTGCCGGGCACGTGGGTGACCTTGGGGCTGGTCGTGTCGGGTTTGTTCTTCGCGCAGGCGGCCGGCGTGGCGGAAGACAGCGCCAGAGCGAGCGTGAGCAATGGGCGTCGCATGGGGTTCTCCTCTAACGCCGCGGGCGATCGTCCTTCTGACTGTGGCCGGCCGGCGCCGCGGGGCCGCGCGCCGGTCCCGGCGCTTGCAGCCGGGGCGCCGTGGCTGCCTTGCGCGCGGGTGCCGGAGCCGAGGCGGAGCGTGGGGCGGGCGCCGCGCGCGACGTGGGGGCAGGGCTTCTGCGTCGTTGCAGCAAAGGCTTTCGCACTGGCGCGGGGCCGACGACGAAGCGCGACGGGCGGTCGCCGGATCGGCGCGGCTTGGGGCTGGGGCGGTTGCGCCAGCCCTCGTGCCGGCCGCGGTCGTGACGGATGGGTGGGGAGCCATGGGGGTGCTCGACGACCACGGCCGGATCTCCCAGATGAATGCCGACCTCGACTTGCACGGCCGGCGCGGGCGGTGGCGGCGCAGGCACGGGTACTGGCACAGGCGGCCCGGTTGCGATCGCGTGGGCGGACCAGCCCGGACCACCGAGCGAGACGTGGGCGCGCACCGCCAGGGGCGCCACGGCCACGTCGACGACGGGACGCGTGTACAGCACCGGCGCGTAGGCTTCGTTGATCGCGGCGAAGCGCGGCCGCTGGTCGTAGTAGACGCGGGGGAAGGCGCCGACGTACCAATACGCGCCCCCGGAGAACTCGAAGTGGGCCCGATGCGGCGGTCGATACCAGTGGAAGTGCGGGCCCTTGATGTAGCAGAACACGGGATGCCCGAGGCGCGCCTCGGCCTCGGCCACTGGGTGCGCGCCGTAGTAGACGTAGCGGGGACCTTCGTAGCCGAACGGGGTTGGATCGCCCACGAAGTAGTACTTGCCGTGGGCCTCGCGGTACATGCGCGGGTCTTCGGGCGGGTAGTTGTGCACGTGGGGTACCTCGATGGTGCAGAAACCGCCGCCGAACTTGTGCGGCACCGGGTGAGGCGACACGAACTCCACCTGCCGGGCCTGCGCCGCGGTCGCCAAGCCGGCCACCGCCCAAAGCCCTGCGAAGAGCGCGCTCATTTCTCGCATGACGTCCTCCTGCAAGCCAGCAAGCCGAGCACCATCGCGGTATCATACAACCCCCGAGATGGCGCGTGCATGCCCCGCGATTCGCCTACACCTGGGCGTCAGCTTCCTGGCCGTGCCCGCCGTCGCGCTGGTCCAGTAGACGGCCGCGCCCTCGACGGCGACGCCTTCCGGGTTGAGCTGCCCGGTGGCCAGCGTCGCCGGACAGCGACCGGCCGCACGCAGCCGCCATGCGGAGTGCGGCCCAATCCCTAGTAGGGCTAGCCCGTGCGCACAGAATGGGGCCGCTACGCCTTGCAGAAACGGGACAAGGGGCGATCCGAGGATCGCCCCCTGCGTGGGATGAACCGCCTTGGGCTCTACCTGCCCACGGTGATGGTCACCTCGACCGTGGCTTTGTCGGAGGTGGCGACCGTGGCGGAGCTGCGGGAGAGCAGCTTGCGTACCATGGCCTCGCCGACCTTCTTGTCGCCCGAGACGACCTCGACCTTCGCGATCTTGCCCGTCTTGTCGACAGTGATGCGCAGCCGGAAGACACCTTTCCCCGGGCAAACGACGGCGCGCGCCGCTCGCTCGACCAGTCTGCGCAGAGCGGTCGTGTCGCTGGCGCCCTCGGCTTTGTCGATTTTCACGGTCACTCTGCACGCCGCTCGCTTGTCGTCTTCGTCCTTGGCGCCGGCGCCCCGGCCGGCAGCCACCGATTCCTCCTTCACGGAGGCTAGATCGTCGAGGGCTGCGCCCTTGGCTCCCCTCGGCGCCACGGCTCTCGCGGGTCGTGCCAGCGTGGGCTGTGGGGGAGAGGAGGGCTGCGGCGCGGCGGCCAGCTCGGCTTCCATCGGAGCGCGCGAGAGAGGTTTCGACGCGTAGCGAGCGATCTTGCCGCCCGGGGCGGGCATGGGCGCCTTGGCCATGCGCATCTTCGATTCCGAAACCGCGTAGTTGGACACGCCCTCGGGCATGGGCAAGGGCTGGCGAACGGTGTCCGACCGGCCGCCGCGGTTCACGACCTCGGAGTCGATGGCCACGAACGAAGTGAAGGGCGTGAGCAAGCTGTAGAAGAGGCCCAAGTCGGTGATGGCGTTCTCGACCGGCTTGCCGCCGCCCATGTGCAGCTCGTCTTCGAGCACCTCGACCCACTTGCGGGCCCACAGGGCGCGCAGGGCCTGGTTCTGCGCGCGGGCATCGGCCGGCCGCAGGTCGATGGCGTGGTGCCAGGCGCCGCGGCCGGTGCGGCCCTTGATCTCGATGCGCGTGGGCTTGCTGCCCCTGTACTTGCCGTAGATGAGCAGCGGCCGCTCGGCGAGCAGGTCGGGGATCTTCTCGGGCGCGACCTCGTAGGCGCCGGCGTCGCCGAAGCGGATCGCGATGTCGGTGAGCAGCGGGCGGTCGATCATCTTGCGCAGCCGCTCGGCCTCGGCCGCCGCCTTCTGCGGGCCCAGCACCACGAAGGGCTCGCCCAGCCCGGCCCGCGCCATGCCTTCGATGAGGCCGCGATTGACGGAGGAGCCGATGCCGAAGGCGAACAGATTGGCCTGGTCCAATCGCTCGCGGATGAAGCGGAAGGCCTGCGCCTCGACGCCCACGTAGCCGTCGGTGACCACCACCACGGTGCGCGACACGCCCTTGCCCACGGGCGGCACGGCGTAGGCGGCCTGCAGGCCGCCCATCAACTCGGTGCCGCCCCCGCCGTGCATCTTCAGGATCTCGTCGATGCCCTCGCGCAGGTTGGCTTGCGTCGCCCGGCGCGAGCCCTTGGGGCTCCACACCCAGTTGGCGCCCGAGAAGCACACGATGTTGAAGTGATCGGTCGGCCGCAGACTGGGCAACAGGTTGCGCATCAGCTCCTTGGTGGTGTCGAGCGGAAAACCGCGCATCGAGCCCGAGACGTCGAGCAGGAAGACGTACTCGCGACCCGGGATGTCGGCGGGTCGCGGGCGCTGGGGCGGCTCGACCAGGAGGGCGAAGAACTTCTCGGCGGGATAGGGCTTGCCGGCCGCGGGCTCTTCGTACTGCAGAAGGCCCGTTTCGATCTTGTCGCCGGCCAGGCGGTAGCGCAGGACGAAGTCCTTGTTGCCGCCGCCGGTCTGATCGAGCTTGATGTCCGCGACCGACGGGCCGAGGTAGTCGACCGCGATCTTGTGCGAGGGCGACGAGACCTCCTTGAGGCCGATGCCGGTCTGCAGGCGCACCTTGATGTTCCAGGTGTAGGGCTCGGCCTTGCCCTCGGATAGATGCGGATTGGCCATCCACTGGTCGGTCTTGGGGTCGGCGCCGCCCGCGTAGCGCGGGCCCACCACCGTGGGATAGACGAACTCGTAGATCGCGTCTTCGGGCACGATCAGCTCGCTGTAGTCGAGCTCGACCTCGATGCGGTCGCCGGGCATGATGTTGGCCACGCTGGTCGTGAAGACGTTGGGGCGCTCTTGCTCGAGCAGCGAGGCGCGCTTGCCCTCGCGTTTGGCGGCCTCGTATTGTTCGCGGGCCTCGGCCTTGCGCTCGATCTTGGCCTCGATGGTGCGCGCCCCGATCTTCATGCGCATGGCGTGCACGGCGGCGCGCGTGCTGGCCGGGAACACGTAGACGGCCTCGATGGTCTTGCGGCCGGTGTTCTCGAAGACTTGGTGCACCTTGACGGCGGCGATGACGCCGGCGATGTCGACCTCGGCCCAGGTCTTCTTGAGCGGCACCTGATCCTTCTGGGGATCGCCGCCCGCCACGTAGAGGTAGGGCGAGAGGCTGTGCTTGGAGCCCTCGCCGCCGGGGCTTGGCGGCAACTGGGAGCCCACCGGCCCCACGTGTTGCAGGGCCTTGATGACCTCCGTGGGGCTCGTGACGATGACCTTGTCTTTCGCGCGCTCCCCGGCGCGCGCCGTGGCGGTGACGCCGAGCAGGCAGAGCAGAGGAAGGGCGAACGAACGGGGCAATGGACGATGGCGCATGAGTGGACCTCCTGCCCCGGGGTGAGCTGTGTGTCCGGGGTCACCAGGGTGAAACGCGCGGGTTGGGAGAAAGATCTACCGTTTCCCGAGCAGGCGCAAGACGGTGCTCGCCAGCTCGGCCGTCGAGTCAATCAAGGCATCGGGGGCTTCCGCGGCCAGCGGTTCGCGCGCCGAGAAGCCCCAGGTGACCGCGACGGCGGTGGTGCCCGCCTCGCGGGCGGCGCGGATGTCGGGCGTCGTGTCGCCGACGTAGGCCGACGTCGATGCATCAACGCCCGCCGTCTTGAGCAGGCGGCGCAGTCGCGCGGATTTCCCGAAGACGCTGGCGCCGGCCACCACGGTGCCAAACACCCCGAGATCGTGGCGCGCCAGGAAGGCTTGCACGTTCGCCTTGGTATTGGAGGTCACGATGGCGAGCCGGCAGCCTGCCTTGACCAACTCGCGCAGCGGCTTGTCGATCCCGGGAACGAGCCTGACGGAATGGAAGTGGTCCATCAGCTCCGCGCGCACGGCGATCAGCAAGCGCGGCAGCTTCCACATGGGGATGCCCAGGGCGGTCAGAAGCTGGCCTACCCCCAGGCGCCGGAGCCCCGGAACCTCGGCCGCGGTCACTCGCCGCAAGCGCAGCCGGGGCGCCACGCGGTTGTAGGCCGCGAGCGACGCCGCGAAGGAATCCGCGACGGTACCGTCGAAGTCGAGAACGACGAGAGCGCGCCCCATGGCCGATCGCCGGGGTTATAGACAGCACGCGCGTGGATTGCTAGCGGCCTTTTGCCGGAGTGAAGGTCAGCAGCACGGTTCCGCTTGTCGGGCCCGCGGCCCGGGGCGCGATGGACTTGCCGGTCAGCTTCTTGGCGATGGCCGCGGCCACGCCGGTCGCCGGCCCCACCGCCTCGGCGGCCGTGATTTTGCCCGCCTCGTCGATGGAGAGGCGCAGACCGGCGCCGTTGCCCGCGGAGCGCGGGGGGCAAGGCCATATCCGAGGTCCGCGCTGGACGAAGGCGAGGGTCGCGCGCAGGTCGCCGATGTCGCGTGCGTTCGCCGCTTTCGCATCCAGGTTGCAGGCGGCGGTTTTGCTCCTGCCGCCCTTGCCCTTGCTCGGGCGGCCGTCCTCCTCGGTTGGCAGGCCAGCCAAGGGATCGTCGGGCACCTGCCGTCGCGGTCGGATGGGGTTGCCATCGAGAGCCAGCGGCCCGCTGGCTTCGATGCCGGCGTTCGCCGTAGCGGCTTGCGCCAGGTGGGCAGCCAGGCAGACAAGCAGGGTCGGGACGCGCGAGCAGTGCATGGCGGACCTCCTGCCCCGGGGAGGGTTGGCGGATCCCCGAGGCCTGGATGCTCGAACGCACGAGAGGCAAGAAGGATCTAGCCCGAATGCCGGTCACCTAGAGGGAAGACAAGGAGGACCAGAGAAGCAGAGTGGGGCAGAAATGGCGGAATGAAATTGATACTCCGGCTCTGTTGCTCCGTCTCTCCCTGTGGTACTTCGCAGGTGACCCGCATTGGGGCTAGTGCGGGAGATCACTCGCGTTCCAGGGGGAGGCCGGCCGGTTGGCCTCGAACGACCTGTTGCCGGCTATTCTGGTCCACGCAGGAAGGTCGAGCCATGGAACGCAAGGCGCAAGGAAATCGAGCGGCCAAGCTGGGCGGAGGTGCCCTCTTGGTCTGTTTGGTAGCAGCAAGCTGCGGGAATAGCGGACTGGGCGCGAAGAAGCGGGACGCGGGGAGCGTAGGACAAGGAGGCTCCGGGGGAGCGGGAGGCTTGTCTTCGGGTTCCGCTACGACGACTCGGCCCCCCGGGCACGGGTGGCGTGGGAGGAGCGGACGCCGGGCAAGACGTGGCGGCGAGCGGCGGCACGTCGCTGGCATCGGGAGGCGGAGGAGCAGGCCGGGGTGGAGGGGGCGGGGGGGGAACGACGGGTTCCCGGTCGTCGTCAAGCGGCGGCGTCCCGTCGTCAAGCGGCGGCGTCCCGTCGTCAAGCGGCGGCGTCCCGTCGTCAACCGGCGGCGCCGGACGAACGGGCACGGGCGGTTCGCCTGGAAGCGGGGGAGCGGCGGGCGGGACGGGGGCCCCGCCGGAGACACGCGACGGCGGTGCCGGCGAAGCAGGCGCTCCGGTCGATCCGGACGGGCTGCTCGACTACTGCGAGGCGTGGACCCGGGCCGTGTGCGCGATCGAGGTCGAGTGCTGCCAGGCACGTGGTTTCGAGGCGTCAGTCGAGTGGTGCCCGGTGCCGGCGCGGCCCACGAGCTTCGTCTTGCAGCCGAGCTGCACGGGAAAACTGGTGACGCCGGACGACTTCGATGCCGCCGCCGCCAGAGCCTGCGTCGACCTGCAACCCCAGCTCTTCGCGGGCTGCCGCCTGGCCAGGCGGGACAGCGACGCATACGCGGCGGCCATGGCCAGCTGCGCGCAGGTCGCGCCCCCGGATCTCCTCGAGCCAGGACAGATTTGCTATACGAATCTCCCCTGTGCCGCGCCGCCCGGAATGGTGTCGGTCTGCTACTACGAGCCAGGATCAGGGGGCATTGGCGAATGCTCGGAGCCCGTGATACCGCCAGGCGAAGGCGAGCCCTGTGAAGCAGCGATTGGCTGCGCCCCGGACTTGGTCTGCGGCACCGCGGGCACGTGCACGTCCCCGCTGGCCGACGGCGAGCCTTGCTGGGCCGCTGCCCAGTGCAGTTCGGGCTACTGCGACAGCGTTTGTGCGGAGCCTCCTCCCATTCCCGACAGCCGGTGCGAAACCCTGCAGCAACTCGCCAAGTATGCTCTTTACATGAACGTGGGCAACGGCAGCCGCGTCACCGCGACCGAGACCCGCCTGGTTTGGCTCGGCTACTACGGGCCGCGGGGAGAGATCCTCCACCACGCGCCCAAGGACGGCCGAGGCCCCGTCGTGCACCTGACCCCCGAGGCCGTTCACCATTCCACGAACGTCGACCTCGTCGCCGACGACGACTACGTCTACGACATCGACAACGGCGTGGTCGGCCGAGTCTCCCTGGCAGACGGCTCTCGAGCGGCCTTGGCCGACGTGGGCTTCGACGGCACCTTGGCCGCCAAACGCGGGGACGATCTCGTCATCGTGGCGGACTACTGCAACCGCATGGCGCGGGTGTCCGCGGCCTCTGGCGCCGTCGCGCTTCATCCCGGGCAGCACGCGACCAACCGGGATTCGCAGACGCCGCAGGCGGCGGCGGACGACGATGCCGTCTACTGCGCGAACGGCCGCCGCATCACTCGTTTCGGCGACGACGGCGGTTTTGCCGTGATCACCGAAGAGGCGGTTTCGTCCATCGGCTGGACAACGGGCATCCAAGCTCTTGGCGGCAAGCTCTACTACTGGGCTTCGGGAGATTCGGTCGAAGACAAGGGCCTCTTGCGTATTCTGGACCCCGGCACGGGGCAAATCACCTTGGTGACTCCCCCCTCCGCTCCGTTGACCATGATGGCCGCCGATCCGGCGAAGGGCTTGCTTCTCTGGGGGACCGAGGATGGTATCCAGCAGTACGCGCCGGGGAGCGGAGCTTCAGTCCTTGCCGAGCCCCCCGTGCCCGTGGGGCGACAGGTGGCGCTCGACGAGGCCTACTTCTACTGGATCCACGAAGACGGCATCTATCGCTGGCCGCGGCCGTAGGTGTAGTGCCGTGTAGGCCATTTTCATGGGGTTCCCGCATGCGGCGCCGGCCGAATGGGCATACAATCTTTGTGTTCAGCCGACGGCCGACGGGAAAAGGAGACTACCGACATGAAGCTCAAGACTCTCTTGGTGACGCTGGCTACGACCACAATCCTTCAATTCGGTTGCGGGGGAGGAAGCGGGGGCATTCCGACCTGCGTCGGCGACTTCGACGCTTGCGGCGGCGATCTGACGGGCAAGTGGACCCTCGACGGCGTTTGCTCCGAGACCGATATCAGCGAGGAGATGTTCGACCTGAGCGAGTTCCCTCCGGAGTGCAGCAACATGGTGCAGAGCATCTCCATGAAGGTCAGCGGGACCGTCGAATACGCGAACGGCACCGAAACCTCCGATGTGACGATGTCTGTCACCGTTAAGGGCATCTACACTGCGGCCTGCATGACCGCCATTGCGGAAACGCCGATTACGGCGACGCAGGAGATGTGCGAGATGATCGCGGCGGGTTTCGACCCGACGGAGGGAATGAGCATGTCCTGCTCGCTTTCGGGCGGTGGCTGCGCCTGCACCATGAGCATGAGTGAGCACGCTCAAGAGACAGACACCTACACCGTCAGCGGCGGTACGCTCATCTACTCGAGCGGCGAGAACGTGCAGTATTGCGTTTCCGGCGACACTCTCACCGTTCGGGATACGTCGAGCGACGAGTCCGCGGTGCGGATCGAGGCGCACCGGTCATAGGGTTGCCGCCTGCGAGGCTTGCGACGGGCGTTCCGGGGCGCCTGCCTGGCGCGGTCGCGGCGAACCGCGATTGTGTTGCGCAAGTTGCCTTTGCTACACTGCCTCACCAGCGTGAATGCCCCTCCACGCCGTGCAGGAAGTGATAGCCGAGGGCCAGTACGAGATCCTCTATGCAGACGCCCAGAACCTGCAGTGGGTGATCGCCCGAGTGGGACGGTCGTCCGACCCCCGGTAGACTACGGCTTCTGCCGCTCGATCCGCCGGCGCAGATCGTCCAGCTCGGCCTGCAGGCGGGCGAGGCGGCGGCCGACCAGGAAGACGTAGCCGAACACGGCCAGCCAGATGAAACCATAGGCGAGCGCCACCTGGGTCATGACTTCTCCTCCTCGGCTTGCTCGAGCAGAATCTCCAGCTCGACGATCTCGGCCTGGGCCTTCTCGGCGGCCAGGCGCACGGACAGCAGAACGAACCACAGACCCGTGAAAGCGGCGAGCGAGAGCCAGAAGGCGCCACGCATGCCCGGCCCCAAGGTGGACACCACGGTGGTCTGCGGATGAATGCTGCGGAAGAAACGCACGCTGAAATAGACGAGGGGAATGTCGACCGCCGCGAACAGCGCCAGGGCCGCGGCCAGCCGCCGAGCCGCCGGCCCGCCATAGCGCCGCGCCAGGAGGTAGGCCACCATCATCAGCCAGAGCAGAAGCGACGACGTCAGCCGCGCCTCCCACTGCCAGTACGCGCCCCAGGCCGCCTTGGCCCAAAGAGGGCCGGACACGAGGACGCACAAGCCGAAGAGCACGCCCAGCTCGGCGGCCGCCAGGGCGACGCGGTCGCCGCGCTCCGAGCCGCGGAAGAGATAGGCGAGGCTGCCGCCCGCCGAGACCAGGGCCGAGAGCATGAGCAGCCAGGCGGACGGCACGTGGAAGTAGAAGATCTTCTGCACCACCCCCATGGTCGCCTCGGGCGGCGCCGCGCCGATGGCCAGGCAAGCGAGCAAGAGCAGCGCGAAGGCCGCCGCGCAGGCAGCGAGAAAGCGGGTCGATTTGGGGGCTGGCATGTCTAGCGATGACGACGTGGGCACGGGTCTAGTCGCCGCAGACCACGGGCTCGAAGAGCCACAGGCCAAGCGCAATATAGACGACGTCCGTGGCGAAAAGGAAACGCAGCCAGAAGAGCACGGGCTGCAGATCGGGCGCCAGGGGGTCGAACATGCAGGCCGTGGCGCGGCTGGCCGCCAACAGCGCGGGGATGACGATGGGAAAGAGCAGGGCGCCGAGCAAGGCGTCGCGGCTGCGCGAGCGAAGGAGCGCGGCGGAGAACACCACGCCGGTGGCGGCGAAGCCGAGCGTCCCGAGCATGAGGACCAGGGCCAGGTAGCCGGGGTGGGCGAAGACCTCGGTCGAGAAGAGCACGGAGACCAGCACGACGACCGCTACCTCGACCGCCAGCATGAGCAGGAAGACCGCGATGAGCTTGCCGGCGTAGATGGCGCTGCGCGGGACCGGCGAGAGCAGCAGGGCGCGGATGGCTTCGTTCTCGCGCTCGCGGTCGAGCACGCGCCCCAGCGCCACCGTGCCCGTGAGAAGCGTCGCCGCCCACAGCACGCCCGCGGCCACGATCGGGCCTTGCGCGGGATCGGCGGCGTTCGACAATGCGAAGGAGAACACCAACACGACCAGCGCCGCGGAGAAAGCCATGGTGTAGAGCACCTCGCGGCTGCGGCCCTCGATGCGCAGATCCTTGCCGGCAACCAGCAGGGTGTGGCGCAGGAAGTTACCGGTCACGCACGGCCTCCTCGTAGAGTGCGCGCACGTCGGCGGCGGCAAAACCCGCCGGCTCGGTGCGGTCGAGCGCCACGCGGCCGCGCCGAAGCACCACGAGGTGGCTGGCCACACTCGCCGCGGCCTCGAGGTCGTGGGTCACGAGGATCACCAGCCGCCCGGCGGCACGCTCGCGCTCGATCTCGCCGACCAGCCAGCGCACGCCCGCGGGATCGAGGGCCGAGGCGGGCTCGTCGAAGAGCACGATGTCGGGCTCGTGCAGCAAGGCGCGCGCCAGGGCCAGGCGCTGCAGCATGCCGCGCGAGTAGGACCGTGCCGGCAGGGTCTCGCGCACGTCGCCGAGACTCACGCGGTCGAGCATGGTCGAGACGCGCTCTTCGGCCGCGGCCAGACCGTAGAGGGAGGCGAAGAGCAGCAGATTGTGCCGGGCCGAGAGATCGGGGTAGACGCCCGGCTCGTGGCCGACGTAGCCGATGGTGTGGCGGGCGGCGCGGCCCAGCGGCTCGTCGCCGAGCAGCACCTCGCCGCTCGTCGGCCTGACCAGCGTGGACAGAATCCCGAGCAGAGTGGTCTTGCCCGCGCCGTTGGGCCCGACGACGGCGGAGACGCGGCCGGGCGCGAATTCCAGCGACACGTCGACGAGGGCGCGCTGGCGGCCGTAGTCCTTGCAGATCCTGGCCACGCGCAGGCGGCGAGCGCTCATGCCGTCACCCGTTTCCGCTCGTGGTCGTGGCTTTCGGCTTGCGCGCCGCCACGACTCCGGCCACGAGCAGCAGGCCGGCCAGCAAGCCGGCGATCCGTTTGCCGGTCTGCCCGCGCGTGGGCAGACCGACTACGCATAGACGCAAGGCTTGGCCCGGCGGCACGCTGTCGAGCTCGTAGGCGCGCAGCTCGTTGCCGTTGTCGTCGCGCTCTGCCGGCCGAGCCCGCAGGCCGGGTGCGGACAGGCCCACGCCGTGGATTGCCGGAATCATGGCCAGGCCACCCTGCAAGCCGAGCGGCATGGGCTGCACGATCTCCACCTCGGCGGTTTCGTGGGTGCCGATCACGCAGCCCAAGCGCACCTGGGTGGCCGCCATGGGGTCGTCGGTCGGGGGCAGCAGGCCCCGCAGGATGGCCCCTGCCCCCTCTTTCATCTCCACCTCGGTCCCGCCCGGGAGCCTTTCGGCCCCGCCGCAGCCGTCGGGCAAGGGCACGAGCAAACCACGCGGGCCAGGATCGAAGACCTTGTCCGAGGTGTTTTCGACGACGAGGTTCTGCAAGAAGGCGAGGGAATCCTCGCGCGGCTCGACCATCATGCGCGAGTTGGCCGACACGCGCAGCACGGCGAGGTCGCTGGTTCTGCCTGGCATGCGCAGCTCACCCGCCGAGCCGCGCCGCTCGTCGAGCACGAAAGGCGACGAGCCGACGCGCAGCCCGTCGCGCTCGACCAAGGCGAGCCAGCGACCACCCCGTTCCAGCTCGGCGAAGCGGGCCAGGCCGGCGGCGTCCGTGTCCGCGTGCTTGGCGTTCAAGCCGCCAACCGGTGGCTGAGCGCGGACCAGATCCACGTGCACGCCGGGCAGCGCCTGGCCATCTGGGCCGAGAACCTCGATCTCGACCACGCCGGCCGGCAGGCCATCGCGCGGCTCGACCTTGCCCCCGCGCAACGCTGGCGGGCGAGGCCCGCCTCGCATGCCGTGTCCCGGGTGTCCGGTCATCGCGGCCATGGCCTGGGCGGCGCGCCTGCCCACGATCATGAGCAGGCGTGTGCCACCTTCGGCCGGCACCGTGAACGCGGCAGTGGTCAGGGTTTCGCCTTCGACCTCGGCCTTGGCGCCGAAAACCGCGCCGGCGGGAACGTCCGAGAAGATGGCCCGGCCGTCGGAGCCGGTCTTGGCCGTGGCGGACGCCTGGCGGCCGCCTGGCGCGGTCCAGGCGCCGATGACGGCGGTGCCGACGATGGGCTCGGTCAGCGAAGGCCGCGCGATACGGACCGAGATGGTCCCGACGGGTAGATCCGGGACGAAGAGCGGCGCACCGGTGGCCGTGCCGTGGTCCGGCGGCATGGCCTCGGCCAGGGCGGCGATGGGCACGAAGACGAGCGCGAGGCCGAACAGGGCCGTCGGCCTTGGCGAAGTGGGACGGAACTTCCTGGATCCTGGCCGCATGAGCAGAAAACGCACGCACCATACCATGCCCAGGCCAGCGGTTCCCGCACCCCCGCCCGCCCTGCCAATACGGAACCGCCAGCTCCGGGTTTATGAGACCACCGGCAGCGGCTTGGCAGCATCGGGCCGACGTATCTCGACCCCGGGTTCGACGAAGGGGCGTATCACGGCAGATGCTGTCAGGTCCCGACGATCGAGCCATGCTCAGGAGCGGAGCTTCTGTCCTCCAATGGGGCTTCACCTTCCTCGTGCTTGTGCCGGCTGCGCAAGCCGAGCCCGCTGCGTCTACTCTCAGGATGCTCGGCCAGCGCTGTCCGGTCCACGAAAGGGCAACCGCCCCCGTCCTGTCCTGCGTGTTGCCGGAGTCGCCGCAAGCCGTGTTCCTATGTGGCCGCGACGGGCGTATCGCGGGCCGGCTTGTCCCCGTGGACCTGGTAGATCTGACCGCAATGAGATCGGTTGGTCGGCGTGCGGGCTAGCCGCCGCCCGAGAAGTAGTCGCGCGGGCTGGTGCCGCGCAGGGCGCGGAACACGCGGTGGAACTGCGAATAGCTGCCGAAGCCCGCGGCGTACGCGGCCTCGAGCAGGTTGCCGCCGCCGGTATCGACCAACGACAGGAACCGATCGAGGCGCAGTTGGTTGCGAAAGTCGACGAGCGACAGTCCCATGTCGGCCTTGAACACGCGGGCGAAGCGCGACAGGCTGACGCCGATCTTCTTGGCGATGTCGCCGCCGCGCAACGACGGATCCTCGGTGAGCATGCGCACGGCGGCGGTCACGGCCGGGTGGCGCGCCGACGGACCGTAGGCCACGCGGCCCGCCCCACGCAGCGCCTCGAGCCGCAGACCCAGGACCGTGCACAGCATGGCCGCGTCGGCTTGCTTCCGTCCGTCGACCTGGGCGTCGGTCAGCCCGGCGTCGTTGTACAGCATGCCGATCGGCCCCTGCGTGCCGCGAATCGGAGTACAAGCCACCCACCCCTGGCCGACGACCCGGGTCTCGTCCAGGTTGTTCACGATGATCGGGCAGTTCTCCGCGACGGTCCAGTGCGCCTCGCCCGACAGCGCGCGCTGGAAGATGCGCAAGCCCGCCTGGTCGAGCTGGAACATGGAATGGCGCTCGTCGATGACCTTGCGCTGCAGGTCCGTGCCCCATGTGCCGAGCATGAGACCGAGCTGGCTGTCGTAGAGGTAGAGCCCGGCCCGCACCAGGCCGACCGGGTGCAGCGCCAACTCGACGGCGCGCTTGAGGAGCGCGTCCATGTCGTTGATGGTGAACAGCGAGCTGAGCGCGAGCAACAAGTCCACGGAGTCGGACGGCGCAGGCGCCGCACCCCAGGTCGGCGATGGCGGCTGCTTGGGCAGGATGACGGACCAGTCGATGCGTCTCCGCTTCGGCATCGTGATGCGCCGAGCTTAGCCGCAAGCCTGGTGCCCAACAAGGCGATGCGCGCCGGGCGATGCAGGGTCATTCCTTGCCGTATTGGGCCCCCTGGGGTCATTTTTTGCCACATGATGGCCATTGATGCGAAGACACGCTATAGGCCCTCTGGGAGACTGCAACCCAGGAGAAGGTGCAATGAAGTCGAAGGCGTTTTCGGCAGGTCTTGGGGCTCTTCTTGTGCTCGCGGCGTGCAATGGAAGCGGCACGACGGAATCGCCGCAGAGCGGGGGCACCACGAGTAGCGGCGGCCAGACGGAAAAGGGCGGCAGCGGCGGTGGCTCGGGCGGCAGCGCCGGCAGTGGCGGCACCACGAGCACCGGCGGTAGCTCGGCCACGGGCGGCACCACCAGCACGGGTGGCAGCTCGAATACTGGTGGCAGCTCGAATACCGGTGGCAGCTTGGCCACGGGCGGCACCACCAGCACGGGTGGCAGCTCGGCCACGGGCGGCACCAGCGACACGGGCGGCAGCTCGGTCGCCGGCGGCAGGACTGGAACCGGCGGCGCCAGCGGCGATGGCGGCGCCACGGCTCGCGGCGGAACCTCGGGCCGCGGCGGAGCCGGCGGCACCAGGGTTCCGGATGCCGGCGCGGGCGGCACGGGCGGCCCGGCCACCGGCGGGACCACGGGCGCGGGCGGCGGCACGACCATCGTATCCCAGTGCGGCCTCCCGCCGGGCCCCGGCTCGGGCGTCGCGAAGCCCACCGGGGCCGGAACCAAGATCGACGTGCTGCCGTGGGCCGGCTTCAAGGCCGCGACGTCGTTCTCCTTGGACGACGGCAACTCCTCGCAGATCAGCAACTACTCCACCCTGAATGGGACGGGGGTGAAGTTCACGTTCTACCTGGTGACTGGCTGGTCGAGCTTCAACGACCAGATCTGGAAGCAGGCCATCAAGGACGGACACGAGATTGGCAACCACACCCAGAATCACTCGTGCGGCACGGCCAACCAGGGGCAGAGCGACATCCAGAGCAAGCTCGGCGTGACGGCCCACACCATGGCGGCGCCGAACGGCGATACGACGTGTGGGAACTCGGTGGATCCTTTGAACCTGCTGCTCAACCGTGGCGTGAACGGCGGCAGCGTCTCGTTCACTGCCGACGACACCAGCGTTGCCAAGAATCTTCCCACCAGCCTGCCGCCGTCGGGCGCCAGCGCGAGTTCGCTCACCTCCCCGATCGACAGTGCGTACAACAAGGGAGAATGGCAGACGTTCTGTATCCACGGCTTCACCGGCGACAGTAGCGCCTACCAGCCCTTCCCGCTTTCGTCGCTGACCGACGCCATCAAGACGGAGAAGCAGAAGAAAGACCTCTGGATCGACACCATGCAAGCGGTCGGGGCGTACTGGCGCGCCGGCCGGGCCTTCGCCAAAGCCACGAAGACAACCTCCGGCAGCGACACGACCTGGAAGTGGACCGTGGCCAAGCACAT
>JAFGPX010000158.1 GCA_016935975.1 Deltaproteobacteria bacterium | reverse complement strand
GAGCGGCGAAGCGCCGAATACTAGAGGTATTCAAGCGAGCGGCGACGCAGCAGACGGGCCGGAATCCGCCCGAACGGCGACGCGGAGGCTTTCGCCACGGGCTGCTAGGGCCGATACTCGTCCGCCCCGCAGTCGAGCTTGCCGTTGGCCGGGTACGGCCGGGCGTCGCCGTCGAGGTCATAGGACGGGTGCGCCAGGCTCGCGTCCACGAAGTCCTTGCACTTGGAGCTCACCGTGAGGTGGTAGGGGTTGCTGCTGCTGAACCTCGGATCGTTGATGTCGCTGCCCGTGCCCGGGGAATCCCACTTCGAATCAGCCCCGTAGGACACGGAGCCTTGCGTCTTGATCTCCAGCAGGCAGTTCAAGAAGCCGCCGGCAACGTTGTTGTAGAGAAGCATGCCCGTGAGCCGCTGCGTGCTCTCGGCACACACCACGCCGACTTCCTCGTTGTCAATGACGGTGCTGAACCAGAATCGACTGGGCCCGGACGAGGGCGCCGAGCCGGCCAGGTAGACGCCGCCGAACCTGACCGGGCCGACCGCCCCCGGACCATTCCCATCGAAGACCGAGTTCGCGATGTCGAAGTTGGCCCCGGCCTGCACAAGGAGGCCGCCGCCGGCATTGCTCTTGACCAGGCATCTTTCCAGGCGAAGGGTGGCGCCGGATTCGACCACGATGCCCCTGTCGCTTCCGTTCGCCACCGTGACGCCTCTGATGAAGACGTCGCCGGCGGTTACGTGGATACCGACAGCGCCGCCGCCGTTGAGGGTCGCCCCGTCCTTGCTGATGACAGAGACTTGACCGCCGCTTGGCGTGGAGGCGATGGGCGCGAGCACATCCGCCGCCGGTCCCTTCACCAAAATGACCCGCTGGCTGGAAGTCACGGCAGCGATGGCCGATTGCGGGTCACAGTAGGGCGAATTGGCGGTGCCCGAGCCACCGGTGCAACCGGCGGACTTCTTCACGTAAAGCGTCTCCGCCTCGCTCGCGCAGCGGCCGTCCTGGTGATACATGCAGATGCCGGGCCCCGTTCCCAGGGCGGCGCACTCGCTGTCCGTGCTGCAGGCCGCGCAGATGTTGCTGCTGCAAATGGGCGTCGTCCCCGAGCAGTGCGCGCCGGTCATGCACTCCACGCACTGGCCGATCATGCTGCCGCTGGTTGCGCACACGGGCTTGGCGCCCAGGCATGGGCCCACCACGCCGGCATCGACGGGACCGCCGCCATCGCTGGCGACGCCGCCGTCGGTGCTGCCGCGCACGTTGGCCGCGCTGGCTCCGGAGACGTTGCAGCCCTGGCAGCTGTTGGCCACGCAGAAGGACTTGGCGGCAGTGGTGCAGTCGTCGTTGTAGATGCACTCGACGCAACGGCCGGAGATCCCGTCGCAAACCGGGGTGCTGTCCGAACAGAAACCAGCGGTCGCCATGGCACAAGACACGCAGGTATTCTGGGCCGAGCAGAACGGCGTACCCGCGATGTTGCTGCAGTGACTGCTGTTCTTGCACTCGACGCACTTGCCGCCCACGCAGTACGGCAAGAGGGTGCCCGGGCAATCGTTGTCCACCAGGCAGGTCCCTGGGGCATCGGGAACCGCAGTGTCGAAACCGCCGACGTCCGTGGTGATCGGCACATCCGCAGGTTGCCCATCGAGGACCGTGACCGTGTCCAGCGAGGCCACGTCGAGGATAGAGGCGTCCGCCGTGTCGCCGGCAAGGGCGTCATCCGGTGTCGCATCCACCGGGGGGCCGGCCTCGCTCACGATCGACGGAGCGTCCGGCTGCCCGGCATCGGTGGTCTGCTCGCACATGCCCGTGGCGAAGTTGCATGCGTACCCCTCTTGGCAATCCGAATACGTGGAGCTGCAGTAAGTCCAGTCGCGACGTGTGGAGTCGCAGCCAGCCAGCAGAATCAAAATAGCGATGATGTGTTTGCGCATGGGCCTTCTCTCCTAGAACCTTCCCTGCAAGCCGATGGAACGCGGGCCCACCGCCACGGCGACTTCGGAACCATCCTCGCGCCCCCAGATGATCATGGCCGCCCCCGCGAGCAGCGAGACTGCGCCCACGCCCGTCAGGCTCCAGCCCCACTTCGACGTGTCGCGCACGATGACGGCTTGGTCGAGGGTGTTCCTTTCCACAGCCTTGCCGTCGACGACGACGTAGTAGACACCGAAGCCCACGGCCACGAGCCCCAGACCGGCGAAGCCGAGCCCTATCCCGGGCGTGCGCTGCTGCCACCACGGATTGTCCTCGACCGGCTCCGCGACCCTGGCATGCACGGGACTGAGCGCAGTCCGCCGTGCTTCCCGCTCCTGCGCGGCCGCGGCCTGCTCCTGCATCACGCGGATCCACAGCGAAGTCACCTTCTCCTGCACCGTGGGCGCAAGCTGATCCTCCGCGCACAGCTCGCAATCCTTGCCGTCGCTGCCCAGGGAGCGACCGGTTTCGCCGTCGCGCACGTCGAGCGACAGTCGATACCCGGCCGGATTGGCCACGCCCTGCACCACGAGAACGTGCGTCGCTCCGAGGCGACTCGCCATCGCCGCATAGCAAGGCGCGTCCGCGCAGGTCGCATCCTCCGGCAGCACGTCCTCGATCGGAACCATGCCGACCGAAAGATCGTCGAGCGCGGTGGCGACCGCCTGGCGGACTCCCAGTTTCAGCGTCAGAGACGCCTGCAAGGTGTCGAGAACCACCACCTTGGCCTGAGCCCATGCCGCGGCGGGAGAAAACAGGATTGTTCCCGCCAGAGCGACCGTCAACAACGAGGTTGTTCTAGGTTTCCACATAGGAGAACGATCACGGCTCGGGCGATCTTAGTCAAGTGCCTGTTGCGAGCGGCGTTGCGTTCGAGCTACACCGACAGGAGACGCAGTTGGCGCGAGCGCATCGGGACCGGCAAGGGGATAGGGTAGCGATTCGAGAAACACGCGTCGCACAAGCCGCGGTGCTCGTGCGAAGTCAGCACGCTGGCGAGCGACTGGTGCAGCCCCTCGAGTGAAAGGTAGCCCAGGCTGTCCGCGCCCACGAAGCGGCGTATCTCCTCCACCGTGTGCGAGCTGGCGATCAGCTTGCTGCGATCCGGCGTGTCGATGCCGTAGTGGCACGGCCCGATGGTCGGCGGCGAGCTGATGCGCAGGTGAACCTCGCGCGCGCCCGCCGCACGGATCATGCCGATGATCTTGCCCGAAGTCGTGCCGCGCACGATGGAATCGTCGACCACCACCACGCGTCTGCCCGCCAACACGTCGCGCACAGGCGACAGCTTGAGCTTCACCCCGAAGTGGCGAATGGATTCCGCCGGCTCGATGAAGGTGCGCCCGATGTAGTGCGAGCGGATGAGCCCCTGGTCGAAGGCGATGCCGCTTGCGCGCGCATAGCCGATGGCCGCGGCGGTCCCCGAGTCGGGCACCGCGATCGCGATGTCCGCGGGCACCGGGTGCTCGATGGCCAGCCGCCGGCCCATGGCCTCGCGCGCAGCGCACACCGACTGGCCGGCGATGATGGAATCGGGCCGCGCGAAGTAGATCCACTCGAAAACGCAGCGGCGCGGCTCCTCGGGCAGGAAAGGTCGCAGGCTGCGCGCTCGCTCTGCGTCCACGACCAGCATCTCGCCAGGGTCGATGTCCCGGATGTGCTCGGCCTCGATGAGATCGAAAACGCAACTCTCGGAGGCCACCACCCAGCCGTTCTTCTTGTGCCGCCCAAGCGACAAGGGACGGATACCCAACGGATCGCGCACGACGACAAGAGACGACTCGGAGAGAAAGACGAGCGAGTAGGCTCCGTGCACGGAGCGCAAAGCGTCCGCGATGCGCGAGGAGAAGTCGCATTCCTGCGAATGCGCAAGCAGGTGCAGAAGGATTTCCGTGTCGCTCGTGCCCTGGAAGATCGAACCCTTGGCCTCCAGGCGCGAGCGCACGTTGGCGGCGTCCACCAGATTGCCGTTGTGGGCAACGGCGACCTGGCCATGCGCGTAATTCACGGCCAGAGGCTGCGCGTTCTTGGACGAGGAGTCGCCGGTGGTCGAGTAGCGCACATGGCCAATAGCCGAGCTCCCGGGCAGGCGGCGCAGCCGCTCCTCGGTGAAGATGTCCCCGACATGGCCCATCTCCCGAACCCAGTGCAACTGCCGGCCGTCGCTCGAGACGATGCCGGCCGACTCTTGCCCGCGGTGCTGCAGGGCGTGCAGACCGAGGTAGGCGAGGTTGGCTGCCTCTGGGTGTCCGAAGACTCCGATCACACCGCACATGGGCGTGCGAACCGTAGCACAAATGCAGTCGAATGCACGCCGGCCGGCGGGCACGTCCAGGCCGGCTTCCTAGACGGGCTGCTAACGTCGGCGGACCTTCTTCTTCGCCCACGGCGGCGCAACCGCTCCAACCGCCCCCGCAACCCGCGGGAACGCCGGTGGAGACGCGGGGCCGGTTTCGCCGCTCTTCTCGCCGCCGGCCGGTGCCACGAACCTGGGCGCCGCCTTCGCCGCGAGGACCGCCGTCTTGGGCGGGGCAGCCACGCGCGGCGGGACGCGCGAAGGCGCCAGGCTTTCCCGCGCCACCTCCGTCCGGCCAACGGCCGGCTTCGCCGCCGCGCGCGAGGCCACCGCCGCACGGGCGGCCTCGATATCGCCCATGTCGACGCGACCGCGATAGGCCGCGCCCGCTTCCATTATCAAACGCGGCGAAGCCAAGTCCCCGACCACCCGCGCGCTGGCGAGCAGCCGCACGCTTTCCGAGGCCACGGTGTTGCCGACCAACGTGCCCGATACGACCAGGCTCCTGACATCCACATCGGCTTGCACGACGGCGCCCTTCTCGACGGTCAGGGCGTGCGAGAGCTGGATCTTGCCGTCCACACGGCCCTTGACCACCAGGTCTTCGCCGCCGCGGATCTCCCCCGAGACGCGCGTTTCGACGCCTATCACGGTTTCCTTGTCAGCCATGGTCCCGTCCTACACGTCCATGTCCACGTTGCCCTTGAACGTGGCCCCATCGGCGACCACGATGCGCGGGGCCTTGGCGTTCCCGATCATCTTGGATTCGGGCCGCAACTCGAGTCTCTCGCGCGCCGTCACGTTGCCGGTCAGCTTGCCGCCGACCGTGACGTTCTGCCCCTCGATATCGGCTTCCACGGTGGCGCCGGCCTCGACGCTGACGTGGCCGGCCGCCACGACCTTCCCCTTGACGGTGCCGAGAATGACGAGCGGCTCCTCGCCGCTGATCTCGCCGTCTACAACGATGCTGCTTCCAATGACCGTGTTCGCCATGGGTTTCGCTTCCTTTTCCCTTGCCATGATGCGTTCCGTCCTCGGCGGGATTATCCGTTCCCGGGTGTCACGCCCGCCGGCAACTCGACATCCATCTCGATCTCGCCAGAAAAGCGCGCGCCGTCCTCGATGGTGATGGTGGGCGCCTTGAGCCGGCCCGCCACACGCGCCGAGGCCTCGACGCACAGCGAGCGCTGCGCCGTCACCGGGCCGCGCACCTCGCCCCGCAGGGTGGCGACCGCGGCCTCGACGTCGGCTTCCACGGTGCCGCCCTCTTCGACCGTCAAGTGGCTCTCGAGGCCGACATACCCCTCGATGCGGCCCTCGACCACCAAGTCCTGCTTGCCCGAAACCTGGCCACGGACCGTGGTTTTGCTGCCGATGTAGCAAGTGTCTTCGCTCGCCATCAGATCCTCCTCTGCGCAGGCGCAGGCCGGAAGTTATCGTTGCCGATCCCGGGTGTCAATCGCTGAGAATCCCGAGCCGGGGCAAGGTCGTGCCCGCGGGCCGGCCGCGCGACCGTGGTCGTCGTCACCGCAGCCCCATGTGATAGAGCAACGCCATGACCTGCTTGAGGTCCGACCAAGCCTCGCCCTTGCGGCTCGCGTCGCGCAGAAGGAATGCCGGGTGGTAGGTCGGCATCACCGGGATCTCGCGATAGGTGCGCAGGTTGCCGCGCAAGCGGGTGATGGGCGTGGTTTCGCCGCACAAGTAGTGCGCGGCGAACTTGCCCAGCGCCACGATCACGCGAGGCTGCACGATGGCGATCTGCTTGCGCAGAAACTGCTCGCAGGCCGCGATCTCGTCCGGTTCGGGGTTGCGATTCTGGGGCGGCCGGCACTTGATGACGTTGCAGATGTAGACGTCTTGTCGCTCGAAGCCCATGGCCCGAATCATCTTCGTCAGAAGCTGCCCGGCCGGGCCGACGAAGGGTTCGCCCTGCTCGTCTTCCTCGGCCCCCGGCGCCTCGCCCACGAACATGAGATTCGCCTCGGGATGGCCCATGCCGAACACGATGTGCCGCCGTCCCCTGGCCAGCTTGCAGCGCTGACAGTCGCCGATCTCCGCTCGCAGCGCCGTCAAGCCGCGGCCGCTGTGCATCACCTGCCCCTCGTCGTAAAGAACGGGAGGCGGCGTCGGATACGGGGTTGTCGGTTCCTCGGGCGCGTCGGGCTCGGCCAGCGACAACGCGGGGGACGTCACCGGCGACGGTCCCCGCGGCACCCCCAGGGCTCCACAACGGCTGCGCGCCTCGAGGTGGGTGCGGAACGCGGCGACGAGATCGCGAAGCTCTTGGCGGGAGGCGGACACCGTCAGATCTTGCCGAGAATCGAGGCCGTGGCCATGGCGTAGTAGAAGGTCGCCGCGGTTTCGGCCGAGTAGCCGGACGTGCGGCCGAGCACGCCGTTCTCCGCTCGCAAATCGAGCTCGTCCATCAATTGCTTGTAGGCGTCGAAGAAGGCCGGATCGGTCGAGATGGAGAAGGCATAGCCGAGGGTCGCGGCGGCGCACGCGTTCCATGTGTTCTCGTCCATCGGGCGCGGAACGAAGCCTTGCGGCAGCGCCAAAGCGACCCGCTCGCGCAGCCAGGCACCCACAAAGGGGATCGGCCCTTCCGCGCCGATGACCGCCAGCACGCGCGTCGCGGTAGTACACGAGAAGTCGAACAGGCCATCGCTGGCCGCCATCTCCGAGGCAAAGGCCGGCGGGCTCTTCATGCCGAAGGAGGCCTCCACGAATCGACGCGCAGTGGCGCCCAAGCCGCGGTCGCCAATGGCCCGCGCGTATTCGCCGAGCGTCCACGCCAAGAAACCCGGATCCTTGAACTCGCGCCCGCTCAGATCCTCCAAATCGGTGACGTAGGCCCCGAGCAGACGCGCGGCCTGCGCCACGCGCTCGCGGCGCGCGCCCTCGTCATCGACCGACTGATGGCCGCTGCTGGCCAGCCAGGCGCGCAGCACCATCGCGCAATCGTAGGCCGCCTCGTCGCTGGCGTGCGCGCCAAGGGTGCGCGGAACGAAGTCGCTCCACGCGGCCTCCACGAAGTTCCAGGCCGAGGCGATGTTGAGCGAGAAACGGTCGTCACCGAGAAGCTCCTGCGCGCGCGCCCATATCCAGATGGCGGACAGGGTGCCGTGAAAATCGCCGTCGCTCGAACCCGGCCATGGCGGCACGTTGCCCCGGCTGTGCCCGCCCATCTCCTGGCGGGATGCCATGGCATCACCGGCGGAGCCTAGCCGGTCGATGACCTTGGGACGGTAGCTGTTGATCTTCTCTTCGACGACTGCGCTAGGCATCTCTTCCCTTCGCGCGACTTGTGCGCTGGTTCTTTGCTCCAGGTACCGTTTCTCTTGGGTCTTGAGCCGGACCTTGCCGCACGGTCAGCTCGGGGCCGATTGTATCCCAGATCGCTCGCGCCAGCTTGTCCTTGCGCGTTCGCGACAGGTCCACCACCCGGCCGTCCGAAAACACCAAGGTGACGGCGTTCTCATCGCTGCCGAACCCGACCCCGGCGCGGCCGACTTCGTTTGCTACGACGAGGTCGCATGCTTTCTCGGCGAGCTTGCTGCGCGCGCGTTCGACGAGCGCCTGGCCGGCAAGCCCCACTTCGGCGGCAAACCCCATGAGATAGGGACGGCCGCCACGGCGTCGGCGACCGATCTCGGCCAGCAGGTCGGGGTTGGGCACCAAGGGAATCGCTCGCGCCGCTCGCGCCGCTTGGCGCTTCCCGTCTCGGCGGGAAAGCTTACCCAGCACGCGCACCCCGGGACGGAAATCCGCGACCGCGGCCGCCATCACCACAACGTCGGCCGCAGGCGTGGTCTTGCGCAAAGCCTCGCGCATCTCGAGAGCCGATTCGACGTCGATGCGCCGGGCAACCAGCGCGGGCGTGTCCAGCCCGACCGGCCCGGCGATGAGCGTCACCTCGGCGCCCAGAGCGGCTGCGGCCTCGGCCAGAGCGAATCCCATCTTGCCCGACGACCGATTGCCGAGGAAGCGCACGTCGTCGACGGCCTCCCAGGTCGGCCCGGCGGTCACGACCACACGCTGTGCCTCCAGCGCGCCGGCGCGCGCCGGGACGCCCGACCCGAGCCGCGCCAGCACGGCCGCCAGGATCTCGTCCGGCTCGGCCATGCGTCCCGCCCCGGTCCACCCGCAGGCCAGTTGGCCGGCATCCGGCCCCACGGACGTCGCGCGGCCGCCGCGACAAAGCCGCGCGAGGTTTTCCTGGGTGATGGGGTTCTCCCACATGGTCGTGTTCATGGCCGGCGCGAGTAGAATGGGCGCTCCGCTCGCCAGCACCACGGCCGCCAACAAATCGTCGGCCATGCCCGCGGCGAAGCGAGCGATGGCGTCGGCGGTGGCGGGCGCCACGACGATCAGGTCGGCCGCGCTGGCCACCTCGACATGGCCCACACCGGCCCTTCGCCCGGAGTCGAAGATGTCGAGCAGAACCTCACGGCCGGACAGCGTCTGCATGGTCAGCGGGGCGATGAACTCGCAAGCCGCGGCGGTCATGATGACCTGCACCCGCGCGCCGGCCTTGACCAGCAAGCGGCACAACTCCGCCGCTTTGTACGCGGCGATGCCGCCCGTTACCCCGAGCACCACGGTCCTTTCGGTCAGTTGCGAGGCCATCGGGAGGGACTCTAGCATCGAAGGGGATGGAAACCACAGAGGGCGCGGAGGAGCGTGAGAGCACAAAGCAAGGGAAAGGTGTCCAATCCGCCGCCTCCCCTGCCCATCATCCTCCGCGACCGCTTCTCTTCCCTCTGTGCCCTCTGTGGTTCCGTTCCACCTACCCGACCGCCGCGCGCAGAGAGGGAGCTTCGCGCGACGTTTCGCCGTGGCACACGGTGCGGTTGCGACCGCCATGCTTGGCCGCGTAGAGCGCCTTGTCGGCGCACGCGATGACATCCTGCTTGGCCCTGCCGTCGTCCGGATACACGGCCACGCCGAGCGAGAGCGTGGCCGTGAACACGCCCTGGCCGGATTCGAAAGTCTGCAGGGCGACTTCTTCGCGGATGCGCTCCGCCAGCTGCCGGGCGCCGGCCCGGTCCGTGCCTTCCAGGACCAGCGCGAATTCCTCGCCGCCGTAGCGGGCAACGATGTCGATCTTGCGCGCGCTGGCCTTGAGAATGCCGGCAACCCGCCTGAGCACGGCGTCGCCGGTGGGGTGACCGTAGGTATCGTTGACCTTCTTGAAATGGTCGATGTCGGTGAGAAGAACGGCCACGCGGAAGTTGTGCCGGTCCGCGCGCCCGAGCATGACCTGCAGGCGTTCCTGGAACGTCCGGTGGTTGAGCAACCCGGTGAGCCCATCGGTCGTCGCCTGTTCCTCGAGCGATTGCACCATGCGGCCGTTCTGCATCGAGATGGCCACCTGATTCGCCACCACGCCTAGCATCTCGCGCCGGTCGCTGGAGAACGCGCCCGGCCGTCGCGCCGCGATGGCGAAGGTGCCCAGCACTTCGTCTTTCACCAACAACGGCAAGACGTACAAGGATTCGAAGCCGCGAACGCGATCCCTACCGTCGAAAATGTGCGTCTCGTGGCGCTCCCGCCATTCCCCGTTGGCCGGAAGGGCCAGCTTGTTCTTCACCACCATCGAGGCAATCGACGCGGGATCGCGGTGCTGCGTGCCGAGCAGGCCTTCGCTGCCCTCGCCCACCGCCATGCTCACGGTGTGCCTCCCGGTGCGCTCGTCGAAAGCCGCGATGGCTGCGAAGTCGAAGTCGCACACGCCGCGGGCGCCCTCGAGGGCGGCGGCATAAACCTCTTCCAGGGTCAGGGCGCGGTTGAGCGCCGTGGAAGCCCGGTAGAAGCGCTCGTGCTCGTGCTTCGAGCGCTCGACGGCCTGGAACACGCGCTCGGACTGCACGATGCGCATGATTTGCGACGCCGCCGACACGAACAACTGGCTTTCCGACGGGGTGAAGGCCGGCCCCTTGGCGCGATCGCCGATGAGCAGCCCCCGCAGGGTCTTGCCCTCGAAGACGGGGACTCCGACGAAAGCCGCGACCTCTTCCGGACCGCGGTAGTACGGCAGCAGCGCCGGCCGCGGCGACTCCAGGACACAGGACCGCCCTTCCTTGAGCACGGCCGCAAAGACGCCTGCGCGGGCCGGCAGGGCTCCCTCGGTGATGTTCTGCGCCGTCGTGGAGAGCTCCTTGAGCTTCAGCTTCTCGCCCGTGCCGTCGAGCCACAGCAGGGCGCAGGTCTTGAGACCAAGCGCGTGGCGCAGAAGCTCGATGGCATGAAGCAACTGCTGGTGGATGGTTTCGATGGACCCTTGCGAGAGTTTCTCTTCCTCCTCGGCGCGGGTGCGCAGCCGGCTCTCGGCGGCGAGCGCCGGCGAGATCAGACGGAAGTCGCGTGCCTCTTCGCGCATGGATTGCACCTCGGCCTCCAGGCGCTTGCGGTGCTCCCGCCGCTGGCGAGCCACTTCGGCGTGCAGGAAGGCGACATTGAGCACGGCGAAGACCCCGATGAAGCCGGCGTGGGCGGGAAACGACGCCGCCGCCCCAGGTGCCGCCCCCGGACCAAAGGCCATGACGGCCTCGAAGCCAAGTGCCGCAGCAGCCAGCGGTGCACCGGTCTTGAGCGGATGGAACGTGACCAGAAAGCTGACCAGCGCGTAGATCAGCGGATAGATGGACGACGTGGTTCCGCCTAGCACGGACAGGAACACATAGGCGGCCGCGAGGAGCAGCAGGCCCAGTTCGATGTCCGACAGCATCTCGCGGCGGGGACTGCGCCGCCGCTCGCCCGTGAGCACGCGGGCCGCAACCTTGATGGCCAGGGCGCCGGCTAGCAGCGCCGCGGCCACGCCTCGCGCGTAGTCCGCGCCCGGCTGGCGCAGATCGAAAAACCACCCGCGCCACAACAGCGCGACGACCCCGAGGACCAACGCCGTTCCCCAGAACGCGCGAAAGGCCCGTCGGAACTCGAAAGCAGACCGGGCGAAAAGCTTGCGTGCCCTCATGGGCGCCGCCTCAGATCGAAGACCACCTCGCCCGGCCGCACCCAGCCGAGATCGGCACGTGCCACCTTCTCGATGGCGCGCGGATTGGAGCGCAGCGCATCGGCCTCGCGCTCCAGACGCTCGTTCTCGCCGCGCAGCCGGGCATTGCGCGCTTGCACCGCAGCGAGATCCTCGCGCAACTGCAGGTAGCGGGCGAATCCGGAGTTGGCGTACAGGTAATAGGGGCCGTAGCCGAAGGTCGCCGCGAGTGCAAGAGCGGCGAAGCATCGCAAGATCCAGGGATTCCTCGTGCGGCTTCTGCGACTCATGGCGCCTCTCGACTACCCAGTATCCGGGCGACGCCTCAACCCCGCAATTTTCTTGCTTTCTCTGTCGCAAGCCGAGCATGTCCGAGCCCCACGGGAAGATCCGGCGGCCCTGGCGGGTTCTTCGGGGTGAATTGGATCGTATTCCCTCGCGTCCTAAGGCACGGTATAGAGTCGTTCCCATGCAGTCAGCCTTTGCAGTCGCTTCCTTTCGCCTAGTCGTCCTTCTCCTAGCCGTCACGTTCACGCTCGCGAACGGCAACGCCTTCGCCGCCAAGTCCAAGAAGGCCCCAAAGCCCCCGGCGGCGAAGCCCGCCCCGGAGGAGAGCGAGGCTACGCCAGTCGCTGCGCCGTCGCTGCCGCCCGCCGGCTCCAGCCCCTTAGCGGAGCTCAAGAAATCGAACGCGGCGCTCAAGAAGCTGTTTGCCAAGTCGACCCCCTCGTGGTCGCCCGAACAGGACGTCAAGCGCTCCGAGATGCGCAAGATAGTCAACGGATTTCTGGACTTCGAGGAATTGGCCCACCGCGCCCTCGCGCGCCACTGGGGTGGCCTTGCTGCCGAGCAGCGTAGCGAATTCGTCCGTGTCCTGCGCGACCTCATCGAGCGCAACTACATCAAGCAGGTCCACGGTCAACCCAACTACGACTTGCGGTTCCACAAGGAAGAGGTCGCGGGCAGCGAGGCCACGGTGACCGCAAGCCTGCACACCAGCAAGAAGAACAAGAAGATCACCATCGAGATGGAGTACAAATTGCTCTACAAGGGCGATCGCTGGCTGGTCTACGACGTCATCACCGACGAACAGAGCATGCTGGAGAACTACCGCGCCGAGTTCAACAAGATCATCACGAAGGAGTCCTTCGACGCCCTCCTCAAGCGCATGAAGAAACGCCTGGAGAAGACCGAGTAGAACGGTCGGCTCTGTGCGACAATCCTGGCCATCGTGCGATTCAACAACATCCTACCGGCGCAAGCGATTGCGGTCGCAGCTTGGCTCGCTTCGGGCACCACCGTCTCCGCGCAACCCCGGCCTCCACTCGTCGCGGATCCGACGGCCAAGCCCCAGGTTGCCGCGCCTTT
Organism: Deltaproteobacteria bacterium; assembly: GCA_016935975.1. GTDB lineage: Bacteria > Myxococcota_A > Polyangia > Fen-1088 > Fen-1088 > Fen-1118. The sequence continues at coordinate 21,366 of JAFGPX010000158.1, read as the reverse complement.
GGCCACGCCAGCGGCCCTGCCCACGCCTCCGGCCGCGTCCGTCCGGCCGGCGCCATCGCCCGCTGCGCCCGTGGCGCCTCCGGCGGCAGCGCACCCGACGCCTTCCGTGCCTCCACCCTCGGCCCACGGCGGGGTCATGTCGGCGCGAGTGGCCATCAGCGAGTTCAAGGTCGACGGCGACGGCGCATCGCCCGCCCTGGCCATGCAACTGCAGGATGGCTTCGTGGTGGGCGTAACCCGCACGGCGCCCATCTACGTTCTCGATTCGGTGGATGTCGCCCGCTACATGGATACCTTCCCCGAGCTGCAGAAGTGCGACGGCTCGATCTGCGTGAAGCGTTTCGGTCAACTCCTCGACGTCAGCCACCTCATCCGCGTCGCGGTCAACGTGACCGGCAACAGCTACACCATGACGGCGCGCTTGCTCAGCACGGAAGAGCCGTCACCGGCCATGGTGCCGATCGAAACCGAGACGCGCTTCTGCAACGTCTGCACCGTGGACGAGGCTCGGCAAAAGATGATTCAGCTCGGCGACGAGGTGAAACGACCGGTGGAGGCGTGGCTGCAGGCCTGGCGGCCACCGCCCCCACCGCCTCCGCCGCCCAAGTCCTGGCGTCGACCCGTCGCGGCCGTGGGCATAGCCGTCGGTTTCGCCACCGCGGTGGCCGGCGGCGCGCTTTTCGCGAACGCCGACAGTTCCGATGCTCGTTGGCAGGCCGGCGTGGGTGGCCTGCTGGTCGGCCTCGGTCTCGCGGGGACCGCCCTGGGCCTCTACGTCCTGGTCGCCTTGCCCGCCGAGCCCGGCAAGACACCGGCCAGCCTTTCGGTGGGCGGCAAGTTCTAGCTATCCGATCTCGGCGCCGAGATCGCGCAAGATCTCGACGAAAGTCGGGAACGACGTCGCGATGTCTTCGCTCGGCACCAAGGTTTCCTCGTCGGAGAGCAAAGCCAATACGGCGCCAGCCATGGCGATGCGATGATCGCGATCGGGCGCGACGCGGCCACCTCTGGGCGCTCGCCCGCCGCTGCCCATGACCGTGAAGCCCGCGGGCGACTCCTCGACGTCGCGGCCGGCGCGCCGCAGCTCGCGCACGACGGCGGCGATGCGGTCCGATTCCTTCACGCGCAGCTCGGCGAGATCGGCGAACTCGGACCGTCCCTGCGCCACCGACGCCGCCACGGCCAGGGCCGGGATCTCGTCGAGCGAGCGCAGTGCCAACGCGCCGGCGATACGCGCGGCCCGCAGGGAGCCCGCGTGACGCACGCGCACGCGACCCACCGGCTCTCCCATCGCCTCTGCGGTCTGCTCGATCTCGATGTTGGCCGCCATCGCGGCCAGCGCGTCCAGCACGCCGGTGCGCGTGGGATTGAGCCCCACGCCTTCGACCGTGACGTCGCTGCCGGGCACGATGGCGGCCGCCACCAGCAAGAACGCGGCCGACGAGAGATCGCCGGGGACATCGACCGGGGCCGCACGCAGCTTCCCGTTCCATCCTGTTGGGTCGACCACAATCCGCCGCGCAACCGGATCGGCGCCGAGTGGCGCTCCCAGGAAACGCAACATCCTCTCGGTGTGGTCGCGCGAGAGGCCTGGCTCCTGGATCGAGGTTCGGCCCGAGGCCTGCAGCCCCGCCAGCACGAGCGCGCTCTTGAGCTGTGCGCTGGCCACGGGCAAGGCATAGTCGATCCCACGCAGCCCGCCGCCGCGGATGGTCAGCGGCGGCAGAATGCCGTCCGGCCGCGCCGGATCGGGCCGGCCGTCGAGGCGGGCGCCCATCAGGCGTAGGGGTTTGGCCAGGCGGCCCATGGGCCGCCGCGAAAGCGATGGATCGCCGCTCAAGGTGCTGGCGAATGGCCGGCCGGCGAGCAGGCCAGCCAGGAGGCGCATGGTCGTGCCGGAATTGCCGCAGTCGAGCGGGGCGGTGCTTTCGCGCAGACCGGCGAACCCCACGCCCTCCACACGGGCCGACGATCCCGCGACTCGTAAGGACACGCCGAGCGCGCGCAGGGCCGCGGCCGTCGAGGCGTTGTCTCCGCCCGAACCCAGCCCGCGAATCTCGACCCCACCGCCGCAGAGCGCGCCGAAGAGAAGGGCGCGGTGGGAGATGGACTTGTCGCCGGGAACGCGACAGCTTCCGCGCAGAGGCCGGCTGCGCCCGACGCGCAGCAGGGGTTGGGCAGAGCCGGCGGCTTCGCTCATGGCCGCTCGTTCTCCCGGCCCTGGCGCAGCTTGGCCATGGTTTCGGCCACCACGGCCATGCGCTCCGCGATCGTGGCTCGTTCCTTCTGCGAGACGTGCAGCCGGCCGACCACGCGGTCTTCCTTGGCTTGGAATTCCACGGAGTCGAGCACGCTGGAAAAGCCGAAGGCAGACACGATGGGCCTCATGCGCGCGTCACGGATGCGCTCGGACAGGCGCGCCGCCAGATCCCGCGCCTCGGCCCGGGTGCGCACGGCGCCGACGGCCATGGCCTCGAGGTCGTCCCCCAGATCGATGCGCCCGGCAAAATCCTCCAGGGTATCGCCCTCGCCCATCTCTCGCTTGAGCACCTCTCGCGTCGCTGGTTGCAGGTGCACGAAGAGTAGCGTCACCATCGAGGTCGCGTCCCTGCCCCGCAAGATCTCGCCGCGCATGCGCCGGAACCAGGCTTCGCTCTCGATGGTGCGGGCCAACCCAAAGCTGCAATCGATGGCCGCGCGCACCGCCACGGCCAAGCCCGAGACCACCGTGCGCCGACCCACGAAGGCCAGGGCCTCCTCGGCACGGGTCAGCAAGTCCGCGCCGCGATAGCGAGACGTCTCGACCGCGGCCTGACCCTTGGCGAATGCCTTGCCCATCTGCTCGCGATCGATCCGTCCCTGGGCCACGAGCAGGCTGGCCCCATCGCGCAACGAGGGGAGCTTGGCGAATACCAGGCGCTCCACGTCGCGAATCTGGTCGATGTCGGGATCGGCGGGGCGACTCGCCTCGGCGACCTTGGCGAAGCTGTCGCGTGTCCACGGCGAGGCACGCAGCTTGGCCATGTCGGCCCATAGCACCAAGTCGGCTTCGGCGGGAATCATGCCCACCAGATCGTCTTCGTCGAGTTCCGACCGCGGCAAGGCGGCGCTCCCCGGCCCCACCGCGGTTGCATCCGCGCAAGCTGCGAGAAGCAGCACGCAGGGCAGTGTCTTCCTCGACGATACGGCGCTCATTCCTTGACCAGACGTTGGCGACAGGCGCGGCCGGCCAGAAGCACGCGATCGAGCGCAGCGCCGTCCCCGGCGGCCACCGCGCGCCCGATTTCCTCCACGCGACCGCGCAGTTGTTCGACCAAGGGCAGCACGTGGCTGGCGTTGGCGAGCAGGATGTCCCGCCACACCGCCGCGCCGGAGGCCGCGATGCGCGTGGTATCGCGCAGGCTGGTGGTCGGGCTGGCCACCTGCGTTGTGCTATCGAGGAACGGCAGCTCCGCCGCGAGCGCGGCCGCGAGCGCGAAGGCCGCGACGTGTGGCAGGTGGCTCTGCGCAGCCATCAATCGGTCGTGCAGCTCGGGCTCGATGGCCACGATCCGGCAGCCAATCCCAGCCCAGAAGTCCCGCGCCGCGGCCAAAGCCTCGGCCCGCGCGTTCCTGGGCGGACACAGGAAACACACCCGGCCGGAGAAGATGCCGGCGTCCGCCGCCTCGACACCGACGAACTCCGCGCCGGCCATCGGATGGCAACCCACGAACTGCCCGGAGGTCAACCCGGATTCCGCGGTCGCCAGCAGCGCGCTCTTGACGCTGCCGACATCGACGACGGTGGCGTCGGGCGCGAGCCCTGGCGCAACGTCGGTCAGCAAGCCCTGCAGGCTCCCCACCGGCGCGGCCAGGAGCACGAGCGACGCCTCCCGCACCGCCGCCTCGGCACTCGCGGCCGGCTCGTCGATCACGCCGTTGCGCAACGCCGTGGCCGTGGCCTCCGAGTCGAGGTCGTAGCCCACCACGCGGCCGAGCAGGCCGGCCCGTTTGCCGGCCAGCGCCGCCGAGCCGCCGATGTAGCCCACGCCCAGAAGCGCGAAACGAGGAAAACGAATCTGCGATGACAAAACGGTCGCAGACTATCAGGTTGGACAAGCGGGCACCAAGCCCACTGGCTTTTCGGCCTCTTCCGGCCGGGTCTGTGGGCTAGCCATAAAGCCCCTGCTCCCGGATGTAGCTCTCCACCGCACGCGGCAGGAGTCCGGTCACGGGCTCTCCGCGGGCCAGCCGGGCTCGCACGTCGGTCGAGCTCAAAGCCGGCATTGCCAGCGGCGTTGTCCCCGGAGAATTTCCACGCCCCACCACGAGGCGGGGCACCGAGCGCAGCAGCTCCTCCGCGCCATGCCAAAGGGACAGTTCGGGCTCGAGGTCGGCGCCCACCACGAGCCAGAACTCGTGCCCGGGATGCTCCGCGCGCAGGGCTTTGATCGTGACCAGGGTGTGGCTTTCGCCGCCCAGACGGTCTTCGATGTCGCTGACCTTGAGCCTCGGTCCGAGCGCGGCTGCGGCCAACTCGCACATGCGCAGCCGGTGCTGGTAGGGCGCCAGGGCCTTGTCGAAGGGATGCCTGCCGCATGGGACCATCCACAGCTCGTCCACCGCCGCCGTCTCCAGCACGTAGAGGGCCACAAGCTGGTGCGCCACGTGCGGCGGATTGAAGCTGCCGCCGAAAAATGCCACCCGCATGGCCGCGACCATACACCATAACGAGAGCCCCGAAAGGGGCCCCTCCGAGGGGCGCGTGTCTAGTACAGCAGACAGCCGCGGCGCCGCTCGGGGAACGCAGCCTCGGCCGCGACCCAGGTCGCGCGTAGATCATCGAGGGCGGCTCCGGCCTCGATACCCTTGCGAATCGCATCGCCACCGGTGAGCAAGTCGATGGCCAGACGGTCCGACACGAACTCGTAGGGCTCGGTACGCCAACGGAAGGCCTCGCCGCCGAGAGCATGCAGGGCGCGCAGGATGGCGACGCCGGTCAAGTACGGCCGGAAAGCGGCGCGATCCGTGACATGGATCTGCACGCCGCCGCACGCCCGACCGGCGAACTTGTGGAAGGACGGCCGAAACCTCAAGGGACGAAAGCCCACGCCGGGCAGGCCGTCCGCCGCCAGCCGCTCGGCCAGGCGATGGCCGTCGATGAATGGCGCGCCGACGATCTCGAACGGCCGCGTCGTGCCTCTGCCCTCGGAAACGTTCGTGCCCTCGACCAGGCACAGCCCTGGATAGACCAAGGCCGTGTCCGGGGTAGGCATGTTGGGCGACGGCATCACCCACGGCAAGGAGGTGGCGTCGAAGTGGTCGGCGCGCCTCCAGCCGCGCATGGCCACGACCTCGAGATCGCAATCGAGTGGTTTGGCGAAGCGCGCCCCGCCCCACGGCATGCCGGAAGCCACCAAGCGAGCCGCCTCGCCGATGGTCAGGCCGTGACGAACCGGAAGCGAGCCGAGTCCCACGAAAGACTCGGCCCAGGCCGCAACCTCGCCGCCCTCGATGGCCACGCCGCCGATGGGATTCGGCCGATCGAGAACGATCAGCGCAACCCCTGCGCCCGCCGCGGCTTGCATGCACAAGGCCATGGTCCAGATGAAGGTGTAGTAGCGGGAGCCCACGTCTTGCAGATCGACGACCAGTACATCGATGTCGGCCAAGGACTGGGGGCTCGGCGCCAGCGACTCCGGGCTGTCCCCGTACAGGCTCGTAACGGCGATCCCACTGCGCGCGTCGCGCTCGTCGCCGAGTCCGACCATGTCCTGTGCCTCGCCGCGGATGCCGTGCTCGGGACCGAACAGACGCGCCAGCTTGACCCCGGCCGCCGTCAGCCTGTCGACGACGTGCCCGAGCCGGCTGTCCACGCTGGCCGGATGGCACAGCACGCCCACGCGACGGCCAGCGAGCAGACCGAGCCCTTCCTCGAGAAGAACCTCCAGGCCGGTCCTGACCATCGGGAAGCTACGCGATCTTGACCGGACGGAAGGCGATCTTGTTGCCGCTTGCCGCGAGCAGGAAGCGCACGACCTTGCACTCCCACTTCTCGCGCAGACCGGCCTCGGTCAGGCTGAGCTTGGCCATGAAGGCCAACACGCTCATCCCCTCGGTCGGCTGCCCGAGTTTCTGCAGAGCCGCGACGTACTCGCCGTAGAGCCGCGGGTAGTAGGCCGCTTCGGGCTCACCGGCCAGCGCCTTCACGGTTTCGGCCGGCGCGCGACCGTCCGTCTCCTCGATGACCATGGACTCCGCTTTCCACGCCTGCGAGCCGCCTTCATCCTCCTCGACGGCTTCCTCGTTCGGCTCTTCGCGGCCGAGCAGACGCGCGAGCATGACGTTGAGGCTGTTGGACAGGCCCTCGAAGTCCTGGCCCACCGGCTTGAAGGTGTAGTCGATGTTGCCGTTGATGACCTCGGCCACACCAAGCTCGATCTTGTCGAGCGGGGAGATGAATCGGCGTGCCGTCAGGACCGACGCCACCAGGGCCACGACGATGGCCAGGAAGCCCAGCCCAATGACCTTCATGCCTGCGGCCCGCACGGCAACCATGCTCTCCGACAGCGAGGCCAGCACCACGAAGCCGCTGGTCTTGTCGGCGAAATTGCCGGGTGACGGCGCGACCACGACGGCAAACACCCTCCCCTCGGTCGTCGTCCATCTGGTGACCGGCGTGGGCGTGCGGCTGGTGAGCGCGGTGCTCGCCAACTGCTGGCCCGCAAACAACAACTGACTTAGGGCCTGGGACTTGGCGACGTCTTCCTTCGACCTGTCCACGCTGGAAACGAAGCTCGAGGCGTACACCTTGCCGGCGTGGAAGAAGCCGATCTCGGTGTCGAGCAGGTCGCGGTTGGCCTGCGCGGTGACCGCGCTGACCACCCAGGCGAATACCATTGCCCCCGCCACGGAGTGGTCGGCCTTCAACACGGGGGCCACCGCCACCTCGTGCACGCGATCCTGCCAGGTCCAGACGTCCTTGACCGCCACACCCTCGAGGGCCTTCGCCACCGCGGGATACCTGGCACGAAGGTCCATGCCGGCATCGGCGTTGGGATTCAAATCGCGACCGACGATCTTGCCGCCGGCATCCAGAATGGCCACGATGTCCGCTTTGCGCCCCTCCTGTCTGAGCTGCTGGTTCTGCGCCTCGCAGACCTCGTAGGCGGCCTGCTGCCGCGCGGCCGGCTCCGTCTTGTCGAACACCTCAAGCACGGAGGAGGCGCGGGCCCGCTCCGCAGCGAGATTGGCGAGCTTCAGACCGTTGAGTTGGCTGATGTCACGGTAGATTCTCTGCGCGCGAGCCACCCTCGACTCCACGTCCTGGCGGGCGGACTGCTCGAGCGAATCGGTGACCACGACATAGAAGACGGCGGTGAGCCCCGCCAGGACGACCGCGGCGACAAGACCGATCTTCATTCGTTGCATGTGATTCCTCGCACTCTTCAGGGTGGATGGGCCGGCGAAGGCTTCCCAACGACCGCAAGGGGCTCGCGAACGCCGCGCGGATTATCAACATCCTGGCGAGGCGGCGTCAAGCCGCCCGCATCGGCCCGCGGAAGACGGCTCCAGAACCGCCATGCGAAAAATTGACAGCGATGCCTTCAGAACCTACATGTAGGGTTATGTGTACATCTTCGCTGGACAAGGCATCTCGATCGAGCACCGCGGAGCGACGCGCCGCGCCCAGGTGCGAAATCGATCTGCTCATGAACCGGTTTCTCAACGGCTACCCCTACCTCAGCCGAGCCACCGACATCAGCCGCACCGGCATGCGGATTCATCCGATCAGCGGGGCAACCGCGGCCACACGTTTCGTCGGTTTGCAGTTCCAACTGCCGGGCTCCGCGGACGTCATCACGGCCTCAGGCGAGGTTGTCTCGGCCGCGGCCCAAGAGGGGCCGCTTTCCGTGCGCTTCACTCGCATGCCCGCAGTGTCCGCGACGCGCATCGGCCGGTTTCTGGCCGCGCAACGTCCGGAGTAGCTCTTCCCCCTCGCCCACACGCGCCTCCGCCCGCTCGTGCCAGCGGAGGCTTGAGCCAAGGGTACGCACAGCCATGGCCCGCACATACCCGGCGCAACTGCCGCGAGTCGTGATAGAAAAGCGCCTCGACTTGGCTGACCGAGAACCCTAGTTGACTTCGGCTCTTGACAGGCACGCCCTGTCCTCGCTCATATCTTCATCCATCTCCGCGGAGAGCGGAGCAACTCGTCACCTCACGCAGGAGATTCGCCTTGGAGCAACCGAAGAAGCCCGGTCCTGGAAGAGATATCGCTGACCTGAAAGCCCGACTCGGTTTGGCCCGAGGCGGACCTGCGGTGCCCGCGCCGGCCCCCATGCCCGGACCCGCTCGGGCGCCGGGCGCCCCTATGCCTGGCTTGCCGGTGGTTCCTCCGCCAAGCGCCGTGCCCAGTCCGCTGGCGCCGATCCCCAGCCCGGCGCCGCCTCCCCCACCCCAGGCCGCGCCGCCGCCGATGGCCCCTGCATTCAACGATCCCTTCGCGGCCATGCGCCCGCCCGAGGGCAAGCACTTCGACCTGCGCCCGGTGCACGATGACGGCCGGCCCACCATCAGCGTGCGGCAACGAGGCGGCATCGCCGGCAAGCTCATTCTGCTCATCGCCATCACGGTGGCCGGCGCCGTGGGCTTCGGCTTTGGAGCTTCGGCGGTCGGCCGCCGCATGTACAACTCGGCGAACGCCGGCGCCAAGCGGGTCAAGGCAGAACTCGACGAAATGCAGAAGACGGTCAGCGAGATTGGCAGCAAGGTGGCCATGAGTCAGCAACGGCTTGCCAACGAGAGAAAGGATCCTTTGTCCTACGATCCTCGGCTCCTGGCCGACTTGGAGATGGTGAAGCTCGATCCGCGGCCGGACACCTCGCGCATGTTCAAGGTGAACTACTACCTGCTCGAAGATCTCGCCGTCGACCGCTTGATGAACTACTACTACGACGCCATCACCCTGTATGGCGAGGTCGAGCGTCACATCAAGCGCACCAAGGCCGACAAATCCGTCCTGGAAGCCTTTGCCTCCAAGATGGGCGAGAAAGACGGCGAGGGTGGCAGACCCGAGGTCAACTACGGCGTGGTGTTCCAGTCGACCGGCAGGCTGGCCATTGGCAGCTTGGTGGAAATCGGAAAACAGGTTTGCAAGGGCGGCGCCGAAACCTGCTCCGGCGCGGACATGGAAGGATTCATGATCCGCTCCAACACGGGCGCGCCCTGGGTGCCGCGCAAGGTCGGTCCCAAGCCGGAGGGCGACAAGGTGGTCCCCATCCAGAAGACACCCCTGTTCGAAGCCGTCATGAGTGGCTCGCCCGATCAGGTGCGCATGGAGCAGTACAAGCAGCGCTACAACAGAATCCGCCAGATCCTCGCGCGCCTGGCCGCCACCAAGAAGGAGCTCGGCGAGGCCATCGACAAGGCTGCAGCCCGGCCCGACCTCTTCACGCTGTAGAAACCGGGCGACCGTCTGAGGGCAGGGGGCGACGGCGCGCGCTCCCCGCCCTCAGTCCAGGCCGACGTCGGCCAAGTCCTTCTCGGACATGCCGAAGAAGTGGCCGGTTTCGTGCAGCAAGGTGATGCGGATCTGCTCACGCAGGTCCTCGCGATCGATGGCCATGCGCTCCAGATTCTTGCGGAAGAGCAGGATCTGCGTGAGCTGCGGCGCCCCTCCCACCGACGAGACCTCGTCGTAGGGGGTGCCGGCGAACAGGCCGAGCAAGCGCGGGTCGAGTCCGTGCTCGACCTCGTCCGCCGCCGGCAAATCGACGATCAGAATGGGAACGTTCATGATCAGCCGACGCGCCGTATCGGGCAGCTCCTTGAGCGCCTGCTCCGCGACCTCGGCCATTTGCGCCTCGCTCATGTGCGGGCTCTGCAGGGGTGACTTCCGGTCGCGCTCCAGGGCGCGCGACCAGGCGGTCCGCTTGGCCGCTTCGTCGCCGCGTTCCTCGGCGCACAACCCCAACCCATACCAGGCCTCGGCGTCCTCCCCGTGCTCCTGCGTCAACAAGGCGAACCTATGCTCCGCCTCCACGCGCAACCGCGCCTCGAAGAACAGATAGGCCAAATCGAGAGCAACGTCGGCCGGCAGCGTGACCTCCTCGGCGGGCGGTAGTTCCGCCAAGGTCGCCTGCGCCGCCCCGAGCTTGTCGAGCTCGATCTCGAGTCCGGCCTTGAGCAGGATGGCATCGAGGAATTCGTCCTCCTCCTCGGCCCGATCCAGGGCGAGCGCGGCATGCCGGAGGGCATCCGTGGGACGATCTAGCTCGTACGCCAGGATGTCGGCCATGACGTACGGGGGCTCGCTCCATTCCGGCGCGGCGTCGGCGGCCCGTGACAGCACCGACAGCGCCTCGTCGAAATCACCCTGCTCCCGGTGACAAGCCGCCAGCAGCACCAAGGCGTCCGGGTCCTCCGGATCGTCGCGCAGCTCGACCTGGGCCGCGCGTCGCGCGGCCGCAAGGTTTCCGGCTTCGAGCTCTTGCCACCCCTCGTCGATGCCCGCTTCCGCCCGGCTCACGCCTTGCTCCGGGCGACGGCAAGAGCCTCCTCGACGATCCTGTCGTGCTCTTCGGGCCTTGCCCAGCGCGCTTGCCCCTCCGCGGGCAGCAGGTGAATGGGATCGAAGAAACAGAAGTACTGTCCCGGGTGTACCACGGGCGAAACCCACACGCTGACGCCGGTCTCGCGGTCGTAGTGTTCGTGCGAGTGCACCTCGCGCTTGCCGCCACCCGGGGTGTCGACCACGAAGGTCGGCATGTTGAAGCCCCCGACCAGCCCGCGGATCTGCTTCTCGATGTGTTGGCCGGTGGCGACCGTGGTGCGTAGCTCCTCGACCCCCTTGACCATGTCGTGCACGTAGACGTAGTAGGGGTGGATGTTGAGATAGGACAGGCGCTTGGCCAAAAGGCCCATGGTCGCGACATCGTCGTTGACGCCGCGGAGGAGCACGGCCTGATTGCGCACCAGGATGCCGCGCTCGCACAGCTTGTCGGCCGCGGCCTTCGTGATCGACGTGATCTCGTTGGGATGGTTGATGTGCGTGTGAATCATCACGTCGACGTGCTGCTTGCGTCCCTTGTCGGCGATCCCCGTGATGGCGTCTGTCCACGCGTCGTCGGTCAGAAACTTCTGCGGAAGGACGGCCAGGCCCTTGGTGGCGATACGAATACGACGCACGTGCGGAATGGCCAGGAAGGATTCGCCGAGGAAGGTGATCTGGTCGGCGCGTAGCTGCGTGGCGTCCCCGCCGGAGATGAGGATGTCTTCGAGCTCCGGCCGCGAAGCCACGTAGGCGATGGCGGCGCGCCAGCGCTCGGGATCCACGCTGAACGTGAGCTTGTGCACCTCCTCGGTGTCGAGCCCCACGGCGTAGCTGCGCGTGCAGAAGCGGCAGTACACCGGACAGGTGGCCACGGGTAGAAAGAGCGCCTTGTCCGGGTAGCGGTGGGTGAGCCCCGGCACCGGCATGTCCTGCAGCTCGTGCAGGGGATCGAGGTCGACCTTGGGATGGTCGGGCAGCCGCCGCGACAGCAGCGGGATGAACTGGATGCGCAGGGGATCGTCCCAGGGATTCGACCAGTCGATGAGCGAAAGCAGGTAGGGCGAGACCCGCACCGGCATGGGCGCGTGGTGGAATCCGTTCTCGGCATCGCGGATGAACTCGGGCGACACCAGGCCCGCGAGGGCGCCAAGCAGCCGCGGGATGTTGGTGATGGAGTTCTTGGCTTGCCACTGGTGGTCGAGGAAGTCCGCCTCGGGAACCTTGGCGTAGGCAGCCAGGCGTTGCCAGAAAGGACCGTCTAGCAGATTGCGATGCGCGAGAGCTTCCGGATGCGCTGGCGCGCGCTCGGCGGTCGGCAGGATCGACACTTGCGCTTGAGTGGCTACGTCTTCTCCGAATTCGCTGTCTTGGAGCACCTCGGACATGGATGGTGCAGTTTTGGCACAAGAACGAGTTCATGTCGCGCGAATTTGTGCGCGAGCAGTGCTTGGGTGCAACAACGGGTGCCGTGTCGCTGCCTGCCCAGGCGACCGGCGCGGCTATCGCCTTGGCCTGGGCGCGGGCGGCGCGGCGCGGGCGCCGTCCTCGGGCCAGGCGTGCCGGGGGTAGCGACGTCCGAGCTCGCGCCGAACGGTCGGGTAGTGGTTGCGCCAGAATCCCGACAAGTCGGACGTGACCTGGACGGCGCGGTGGTTGGGCGCCAGCAGGTGCACGGTCAAGACGACCCGGCCGCCGCAGATGGTCGGGCCGGCACGCATGCCAAAGAAGTCCTGCAGTCGCGACTCCACCCACGGCGGCTTGCCGGCCTCGTAGTTCACGGTCACCTGCCGGCCGCCGGGCAGCCGGATGTGGTCGGGGGTCTCCTTGCGCAGCAACTCGACCACCTTCCGAGGCAAACCCCGGCGGAGTCTCTCCTCCACGGGGATCGCCAGGAACTCGGCCATGCTGGTCAATCCCTCGCAGGCGTCCGCCGCCATGGCCCGCAGCGAAGCCCGGTCCAGGGCCGGGACATCGAGCTCGGGGAAGGCCCCGCGCAGGATCTCAAGTTTTGCTTGAAGGGTCGCCGCCGAACCCGCGGAGAGTGCGGCCTCCCCGGCATGGGCCGAAAGCGCTGCTTCGGCCAGCAACCGGCTGGCTTCCGGCGACGGCTTGGCGGCTAGACGGCTTTCCTCCAGGACCACGGCCCCGTAGCACAGACGGCTCGTGGTTTCGACCCTCTGGGTACCCGGGTTCCAGCGCGTCTCGGTGTTTTCGCATAGCCCATCCGGAGCGAGGTCGAGCAGCCAGTCGGGCTTGACGGCCACCGCCAGCCGCACGATCGGCCCCCGCGCCCCGGGCCGTCCCCCTGCCCTCTCCTCGGCATCCACTGCCACCAGCAGGTCGCCCACGGGTGTGGGGCCCACCTCGGCGGCTCCGCCTCCAGCCAGCACGGCCTGGTCTGCGCCCGGCCCTCGCCGCTTCATCACCCGGTCCGGAAACGCGGTGAGCACGGCAAGGGCAAGCGCCTCGTCCACTTGCTCCGGGGTGCTTGGCCTGGCCGCCTTGGGGTTGGCCAGAGCTGCGGCCAGTTGGCGTCTGGCCCGCTCTGCCGCCTCGACGGCCCGCAGGTCAACCCCCAGGCCGCGCAGGCGGTCCCGGTCGAAGCGCGCATGCCTGGCCTGGGCGAAGCGGTCGAGACGCTCCAGCAGATCGGCTCCCTCCCCGAAACCCGGTCGCTCGCCCGCGCCGCCAAAGCGCGCGCGGGCCCGGTCGCTGATGTCGCCTTCGGAGAGCATCGCCGCCAGCGCAGCCGCCTCTTGCCCGACCCCCAGGCGCTCGCCTTCGGCGAGCAGACGTGCCAGGCGCGGGTGGGCCGCAAAGCGCAACATGCTCTGGCCGATTGCGGTCAGACCCCCTTGCCCGTCCAGGGCACCCAGCCGGTGCAACAGCGCGGTTGCCGCTTCCAGCGCCGCCGCGCCCGGCGCTTCGAACCACTCGAAGCGGCTCGCGTCCCGGACCCCCAGGGCCGCCAAGGTCAGCACGGCCTCGGACAGATCGCGACGAGCGATCTCCGGGATCTCGAAGGGGCGCCGCGATGCGAAGTCGTGGCGCCCGTAGAGCCGCAGCGCCCGCCCCGGCGCGGTTCGGCCGGCGCGCCCGGCGCGCTGGATGGCCGAGGCCTGGCTGATCTTGCCCACGGCCAGCCTGGGCAGCCCGCTCCACGGGGAATGAGACGCGATCCGCGCCAGACCCGAATCGACCACCGCGACCACTCCCTCGATGGTCACGGAGGTCTCGGCCACGTTGGTCGAAAGAACCACCTTGGGCTGGGCGGCCGGGGTGACCGCGCGCCGCTGCTCGCTGGGCGGCAGGTCGCCGTGCAACGGCAGGAGCAAGACCCCTTTTGCCCGAGCGAATGGCTCCAGCGCCACGGTCGCCCGGCGGATCTCGCCGGCACCGGGCAAGAAGACGAGCACATCGCCGTTGCGTCCTTCCTGGTGCAGGCGACGGACGGCCGAGGCCACCTGGTCGGCGAGAGGACGGTGGTCCGGCACGTCCTGGTGCTCGACATCGACCGGAAAGGCGCGGCCCTCGCTGCGCGCCACCGGGCAGTCGCCGAGGAACTCGCGGACGGGCTCGCTGGCAAGCGTCGCGGACATGACGACAAGACGCAACTCGGGGCGCGAGGTCCGCTGCAGCCGCGCGAGCAGGGCCAGGGCCAGATCGCTCTCCAGATGGCGCTCGTGGAACTCGTCGAACAACACGGCCGAAACCCGCGGCAAGGCCGGCTCGGCGAGCAAGCGGCGCAGCAGGATGCCCTCGGTCATGAAGCGAATGCGCGTTCCCGGCCCGCCCACGTCCTCGAAGCGAACCGTGTAGCCCACGGTCTTGCCGACCGGCTCGCCCATCTCTTCGGCAACCCGCGCGGCGGCCAGGCGCGCCGGCAAGCGCCGCGGCTGCAGAACGACGATCTCGCCCGCGAGCCCTCGGTCCGCAAGGAGAGCCGGCGGCACTCGCGTGGTCTTGCCCGCCCCCGGTGGCGCCTCGACGACCAGGCTCGCCGATCTCGCCAAGCCGGCCACGATTTCCGGCAGCAACGGGTCAATCGGCAGTCGCGTGCGTGGCAAGTGGCGGGCTCAAGGGAAGAACTGCGCGCCCTGCCCGCGCTCGAGATCGAAGTCGAACCTGCCGGTCGTGGGATCGCCGCCCAGCGTGCCGCCGATCTGCGGATCGGGTCTGGGGCGCCCGTTGATGGCCGCGGTCACCACATTGTCGTCGATGAGCGTGACGAAAAAGCTGGTGGCGTAGATGCGCTGGCCGAAGTCGACGCGAAACTTCGGGCTCACGGGATCGCGCTCCTGTGGCGGCCGGTCGGCCTGTGCGGCGTCGCCGAACTCCTGGAACTCGACCCACGAATCCCAAGCCCCGTTGGCGACGCTTGACGGCGTGGCGGCGGCATAGGAGAGCGGCACCCGGGCGGAGATCGCGCTCGCCACCAGGTTGGCCGTGCAGGTGGCCTTGAGAGTCAGGGCCCCGTGCACGTCGCTGTCGTACTGCACGCGCATGCGTCCAGGCCCCGTGTCGGACGCCCGGTAGCAGTTCGCCTCGTCCCAATCGTTGCCGCCGGTGCTGGGATCCACGCGACCGCGCACGCAGCGCGCGACCTCGTAGGAGCTCGCGACATCGAAGGTCAGAACGTCGTTCAGCTCGATCTGTTTGCCCGAGCGCTGCAACCGAATGGTCAGGCGGTTGTTCATGGGCTCCGATCCCGGGCCGTAGTTCCGCAGGTCGTCGATGGGCTCGGCCGCGAAGTAGCTGGGCTCGAGATCGTAGGGTGCCGGGCTGGCGGCGGTACCGCACACATCGGGCGAGAAGCAGTAGTCGCCGCTCTCGGTGGAACAACCGTATTCGTAGATGTGTCCGCTGGCGGCCCCCACGCCCTTTCCCACCGAGCAGGCGCCCAGGCCGACGGCAAGCACGAGGGGCATCGCGAGGGTTCTCATGGCCGTCTCGACAGCTCCAGTCGGCTGCCCGCCCCCGCGCCGGTCAGCGCCGCGGCCGAGCCGTCGCGCACGGCGATTTCGATACGCCCGCCGCTGCCCTCGTAGACGAGCAAGGCGCCGACCTCGACGTCCGCATAGGTGCGCCCGCCCGTAGCGACAAACCGCCGTCCTGCACACCGCAGTTGCCAGCTTCCATCGGTGCGCCCCCCCACCAGCGACGTGACGAGGTTGCCGAAGCGGTCGACGTGGACCACGGTGCCCGCGCACTCGCTTGCCAGCGGACCGTCGGTCGCCGCGCCGATCTCGACGATGGCAGGCAGCGCCGGGCCGGCCTCCCGCGGTGCCGCCCCCCGAGCCATGCGTCCCGCGGTCACGGCAAAGACGTCGCGGCCATGGAAGGTCGGGCTGACCGGTTCTCGGCGAAAGCGAGGATTGTCGATGCGAAAGGCCTGGCGCGGCGGCGGCGCGGCCATGGCCAGCACCCCGTTGTCGGGACCGACGAAAACGTGGCCAGCGGCCTCGACGACGAGATCGGCGCGCTCGGCGCCCACCCCCGGATCCACGACCGCCACGTGAATCGAGCCCGGCGGAAACAGGGGTGCGGCGTGGGCCAGAGCCAGCGCCCCTGCCGCCACATCCTGCCTCGGAACCTGATGAGTGATGTCAACCAGCACTGCGTCCGGCGCGAGCGATAGCACGACCCCCTTCATGGCGCCCGCGTAGGCGTCTTGCGTGCCGAAGTCGGTGGTGAAGGTAACCACGGCCATGTCCGGCCAAAGTCTACCCCAAGCTCCCAGAGCGCCAGAAAAATGTCGCGCCGCCGACGCTGACGAAAAAGCGTCCGGTCAAGTTGCCTCGAATTCTGCCGATGGCCCACTGTGAGCCTTTGGGCCGGTGCGCCGGCAAAGGTGGCAGCGCAAAGCAAACTGGTGGTGTGTCCATGACGAAGTCGGAGCTGGCAAGGCGTATTGCAGAGACCAAGAAGATCCCCAGGGGTCGCGCCGAGGCATTGGTCGACCAGGTGTTCGGCTGCATCGAGGCAGCTCTTCGCCGCGACGAGCGAGTGGAGATCCGTGGCATCGGCAGTTTCGAAACCCGGCGCTACGGCGCCTACCAGGGACGCAATCCGCGCACTGGCGACCGCGTCTCGGTCGAGCCCAAGTGTCTACCCTTCTTCAAGGCCGGCAAGGGCCTCAAGGACTTGCTCAATGCCAGGCTCACCCGGACTCAGGATCTGCCCTCGCTAGAGACCTCCTCTCCGGCGTCGCCCGCCAAAGCCGAAACCGCTTGAGGCTTCAGTAGAGGGCGCGAACTCGACCGGCGACCCCCACGGTGACCGAGCCGGCGGGCGAGCTGCCGTTCGGGACCACGACGTGCGCGGACAGCAGGAGCGAGAAAGGCGCGCGGTAGTCCCGGGCGAATCGCGAAAACGCCTGTTGCGCCTGGGCATCCGGCACCACGGATTTCGTGCCCGTGGTCAAGCTCACCGGCGCGAGAAGCCTCGCATCGGGGCTCGACGAGCTGCCCAGCCCCTTGGGGCCGACAAAGAGACTGGCTTCGCGCAACGGAAGCGCGGCGAGGCCGTCGACCGTGGTGGTCAGCTCGAGCAGGGACACCTCGGCGAACACGCGCCCGTCTACGGCGGCCACATCGGCCACGTCGGCGACCAAATCCACATCGACCCCGGTCTCCACGTCGAAGGTCAGCGCACAGAAGTTGTCGATCGGGTCGCACGCCACGGGGTACTGCTGGCAATCGATGGGCTGCGCCGGTGGCGGCGGCGAGCAGCAGTCCGTGGTGACCGCTTGCGGACCGGCACACACCATGTTGGGAATGCCGTTTTCCGGGGCTTGACGCCACTGCGGGCTCTTGCTCGAAACTTGGAAGTTCAAGCTTCGCAGGGCAAAGTCCAGAAGGTCCGGGGTATTCTGTCCGCAAGCGGCCAGGAACTGGCCGGCCAAAGCAACGAGCATCAGAGTCCGCGTGCACGCACCGAACGACATCAGACTCGAGACTAGCAGAACTTCGCCGGCTTTAGAGCGCGCCCGGCCCGCGCGTCATGTTGCCCACCCGGCCGCGGTCGGCAGGAATCCATGAGCGGCCACCTTCTCCCAGCCCTGCTCGTCGCGACAGCCTCCGAGGCCACCCCCTATCTCGCGGATCTGCTCCTCATCGTGGGCGTCGCGGCCCTGTGCGCGACGGCCTTCCAGCGCCTGGGCCTGCCCATCGTGCTCGGGTACCTCTTGGCCGGGTTCCTGGTCGGCCCGCACATGCCGGCCAGGCTCGCCGTCCATCCCGGGCTGGCCCACTCGCTTTCGGACATGGGCATCATCCTGCTCATGTTCTCGCTGGGCCTCGAGTTCAGTCTGCGGCGTCTCATCCGCACGGCACCGAGCGGCGGACTGGTGGCCCTCATCGAGTGCAGTCTGGTCACCTGGCTCGGCTACGTCTCCGGCCGGCTCTTGGGATGGAGCGCCACCGCAAGCATCTTCGCGGGCGCCATCTGCGCCATCTCCAGCACCACCATCATTGCCAAGACCTTCGTCGACAAGGGCATCGGCGGCCGGCTGGGGGAGCTGGTCTTCTCGGTGCTGGTGGCCGAGGATCTCATCGCCATCCTCCTGCTGGCGGTGCTCACGGCCGTCGGGGCGGGCGGCACCGTGTCGGCCGCGGTGGTCGGCCAAACCGCCGGCCGCCTGCTCGGCTTCCTGATTGCCATGCTGGCCGGGGGCATGCTCGTGGTGCCGCGCTTGGTCCGCCTGATCGCCCGCGGCAAACGGCCCGAAACCTTGCTCTTGTCCTGCCTGGCCCTGGCCCTGGGCTTGGCCTACCTCGCCCAGCAAGCCGGCTACTCGGTGGCCTTCGGGGCGTTTCTGGCCGGAGCCTTGATCTCCGAATCGGGCGAGGCCAAGAAGGTCGAAGCCCTGGTGCGCCCGCTCCGGCACGTCTTCGCCGGCGTGTTCTTCGTCTCGGTCGGTATGCTCCTCGACCTTTCGGCCATTCGCGACCACTGGTCCGCCGTCCTGCTGCTCTCGGCCGTCGTGGTCGCCGGCAAGGTCCTGGGCGTGAGCCTCGGCGCGTTCGTCGCCGGGAACGGCGTGCGCCTCGCCATCCAGTCCGGCATGAGCCTGGCCCAGATCGGCGAGTTCTCGTTCATCATCGCCGGGCTGGGCACCGCGGCCGGCGTGTTGCCTGGTTTTCTCTTCCCCGTGGCCATCGCCGTCTCGGCGGTCACGACGCTACTGACCCCCTTCTTGATTCGCGGATCGGCGAGCGTCGCCTCCTACGTCGACCGCCGGCTACCGCACGCGGCCCAGACCTTCGCTGCCCTATACGGCTCATGGGTGAAGGCCCTGGGCGAGTCGCGCAACCGCCCCGAATGGAAGCGCGTCCGCCGCCTGGCATCCTTCCTGGTGCTCGACGTAGTCATCATCGCCGGGCTGGTCATCGCTTCGTCGCTCGTCTGGCCGTACGTCGCCAGGGCCCTCGCCGGCCACCTGCCGTCCACCCTGGCGCGCGCCCTGGTGACCGCTGCCGCCATCGCCTTGGCGCTGCCTTTCTTCTGGAGCGCCCTGCGTACGGCCCGCCGCCTGGGCCGCTTGCTCGCCGAGGGCGCCTTCCCCGCCTCGGCCGACGGCGTCGACTTGGCGGAAGCCCCCCGGCGAGCCCTGCGCGCCGCCCTGGAGCTGGCCATCCTGTTCGCCGCCGGCGCGCCCCTCGTCGCCTTGACCCAGCCCTTCCTGCCCACCGCCTTTCCCTTCGCCGTCGTGCTCGTGGTCGGCGTGGCCCTGCTCGGCCTGCCCTTCTGGCGAAGCGCCACGAATCTCGAAGGCCACGTGCGCGCCGGGGCACAAGCCATTTTGGAGACTCTGGTGGCGCAGAGCCGGAGTGGCCACCCCCCGCCGAACAAGCTCGACGACTTGTGCCACCTGCTGCCGGGCATCGGCGAGCCGCGCGCCGTCGCCCTCGATCGCGGTGCGCCGTGCCTCGGTCACAGCCTCAAGGATCTCAACCTGCGCGGCCTCACCGGCGCCACCGTGCTGGCCATCGAGCGCGGCGCCGGCGAGGTGGTCTTTCCCACGGCGGACGAGGTGCTGCGCGAAAACGACGTACTGGTTCTCACCGGCACGGGCGAGGCGGTCGCGGCCGCCAGCGAGTTCCTATCTCGTCCTCGCCGACCCAGCCTGGTCACCAGCGACGGGGATCTGGTGGGGTAGCTACGGCGTCAGTTCCACGACCCTGCAACGCGCGCCGTGCGCACACTCCTCGGGACTGGGCTCCGATTGCCGGTAGACCGCGATCTTGTCGAGCATGGTGCTGGCAATTCCCGCCGCATCCACGAAGGTGACGACGTAGTGATCACCGTCCGCGGCCTCTTCCGGACCGGCGACACGCCACTCCAGATCGAGCCCGATCGATTCATCCGCTTCCTGCCAGTAGGTACCCAGAACGAAGGTCGCTCCCGCGAAGTAGAGCGTCGCGCCGGCGCCGCCCGCGGTCGGCAGGTCCGGCATGGCGGCCAGGTAGCACTCGTCGTTCCGGCAGACCTGCACCGTCGTGCCCACCAAGGTCGCCGGGGCCGCCCCGACCGGGATGTGCATCCACGCCCCCGACACGCACTTGGGCTCGCCACAGGTGTCCATGCCGCCGCACGTGCCCAGCACCAGTCCAGCGAGCCCGGCCGCGCCGAAAGCGAGCCAGCGAAGCTTCTTGCCCTGCATTGCGTGCATGTCCATCTCCAATCATCCTTCGCTCGGCTTGGGCGCCGAGGCGGGCACGGCGGCCATGGCCTGCTTTTCGAAATACGAGGCCGGCCGGGCACGGCCAAGGTCCAGCTCGAAGTCGGGCACGGCCGCGCGGCCGAATGCATCGAGAAGCTCCTCGATCTCGCGCCGCGAGAGCCCCCTGGCCTCCATGTCGGCGTGCGTCTGCTGGCCGGCCGCGGCCGCAAGACCGTCACCCGCGGGCCGCACGAGGGCGCGCAGCACGTCCAGTTCCATGCGGGACAAGCGCGCGCCGCAAACGTCGTAGTCGATCCAAGCTTCGTAGGAAATGGGCGCCACGCGCTTGAGCATGCCGGCCATCACTCGGCCGTATTCCTGGATCTCCCACTGCGCGTGCCTGTCCACGCGCAGGGTGAGAAAGTGCAGCAGGTTGTGCAGGTCGATCTTCCAGTACCACTGCGTGTAGGTCGAAAGCGGCAAGTCGATGCGCGCGATCTCCCGGGCCACCTCCTGTGCGTTCAGCCACTCGTAGGTGGCCACGGCCGCGTTGCGCACCTCCTGCCAGCGCCGGAACGCCTCCGCGCGCAGGCTCTCGTCGAGCGGTGCCCCGGCCCGCCCCTGGTGGTTGCCCGCGCTCTGCGGCCGCAGCTGGTCGGCGGGTGGCCGGTAGAAGAGCATGGGCAGAAGGCTGTAGCGGCCCGACAGCTCGTTGACGTTGGCCGTGCGGTGACGAATCCACTGGCGCGCCACGAAAATGGGCATCGAGCAGTGGAACTTCAGCTCGACCATTTCGCTGGGCGTGGTGTGCTTGTGCCGCCGCAGATAGCGCAGAAGACCGCGCGTCTGACTGCGCTTGCGCGTGCCGAAGCCATAGCTCACGCGCGCGGCGCGTTCGATGTCCTCGTCGGTGCCCATGTAGTCGACCAGAGCCACGAAGCCGTGGTCGAGCACGGGGAAGTAGCGCCCGAGGATCTCCTCGGCGCCGGGGCTGACACTGCGTAGCGTTTGCTGGGACCGTGCGTCCTCTGCCACGGCCGGGACAGTACCACGAACCGAACAGGCAATGTCGGCGCCCTGACGCGTAGGCGTAGCCGGGCTTTGCCCGGCGGAGCCAGTGCGCGGGAGGGTTTGGGAACCCTTTGAGGGTTCCCATCAATCGCGTAGG
>JAFGPX010000157.1 GCA_016935975.1 Deltaproteobacteria bacterium | reverse complement strand
TGCGAGAGGTTCACCCCGGCGGCGCATCCCGGCGCGTTGTGCGCGTCGCTCCAGTTCTGCGAGGGGCCGCCGGGCCAGGAGTGACCGATCCTGGGCGAACCGCTGCCGGTGCTCGTCCAGTCGCTGCAAGTGCTCGCGGCCGATCCGTAGTACTTGCCCTGCATGTTCGAACCTGTGAGCGTGTCGTGGTTGTCGACTTGGCCCGTGCCATCGGGATTGTGATTCGGCACGCCGTTCTCGTTCGGCAAGTCGTTGATGATCGCCCGATCGGCACCCACTGGACGCGAGGCCTGGAGATCCGCCGGGGTGTTGGCCACGATTCTTCCGAGTCGATCGTACCAGGGGCCTGCCCCCACGCGGTCGATGGCATTCACGGTCGAGGTGCTGAGAAACGCTCGCCAGACCTTGGCTGACGAGCCCGCCATGCTCGACTCGGCGATCTCCGTGCAGATCTTGTCGGCGCCAGCCAGACCGTTCGCTTCTCCGTAGCGCAGGTCGCCGCCGAAACCATCTTGGCTGCCGGAAAGCCTGCGCATCGCCGCGAGACTGGTGACGAAGAAGCTGAACTTGCCGAGCCCGGTGACCGTCGAACCCCCGCTGCCTACGGTTCCGCCGGTCCCCTGAGATCCGCCGGTTCCGGTCCTGCCGGCCGCGCCGGTCGTGCCGCCTGTCGCGGTCGTGCCACCGCTGCCTGTCCTGCCAGTCCTGCCACCCCTGCCGCTCGTGCCCCCGGTTCCGGTCGTGCCGCCTGTCATGGTCGTGCCACCGCTGCTGCTCGTTCCGCCGGATCCGGTCGTGTCGCCGGCGCTGCTCGTGCCGCCCGTCATAGTCGTGCCACCGCTGCTGCTCGTTCCGCCGGATCCGGTCGTGCCGCCGCTGCTAGTCGTTCCGCCGGAACTGGTCGTGCCGCCGAAACTAGTCGTTCCGCCGGAACTGGTCGTGCCGCCGCTGCTGAGCGTGCCACCGGTGCTCTCGACACCAGGGGACGACTCCATCGAACAAGCAGATGCCCCAACGGCCAGGACCATGGACTGCAGGAACGCGGTGGTGAATCGAACATGCATCATGATTCTCTGGTTTCCCTTCGCTGCGGAGGCGTCACGTCCGATGCCTTCATGCACAAGCCATAGGGCTCTTGCCATCAACCCGCGACTAGTACGCTGCATCCACGAAAGACACCGTTGGCGCGCTGTCGATTGCAGTCGGCGCAGGCAGGGCAACCTCACGTCCGCCGGCACGGCAGATACTCCGCCACGTCCTCGCCGAAGATGCCCTGCCGGCAGGCGCCCTCGAAGTCGCGGCTTCGATCGGATCGTGGCCCTTGCTCAAGGGCCCCACAAGCACTCCTACGATACGACGGTTCTTGCCCTTCCCATGCCTCGAGCCGGTGACCCCCACCGCAAGGTGTCCGAATTGCCCAAGTCCGCGCTTTGGCGATGGCGTGGATGGCCGACGAGTGATACGGATCCTGACCGGCACGTACGACACGACTCGTTTCCGGGGAGGATTCTGGCCATGAAGACCGACAAGCCGCTACTGACGACGATGACCCTCTGCTTCGGGATGACGGCTGCTTGCGCCGGCCCTCAGAAAAAGGCGACGCCGACAGGGGACAAGCCCCCGATCGTGGCGGCCCTGCATGGTCTGTGCCGGCAGGTTCGAGCGGTTGCCGCCGACGCAAGCATCTGCCCGCACGAGCGCCAGCGGGCTCTGCAGGAGGACGCGGAATGGCAGAGGATCGGCGCGTCCGAGCAAGGGAAGGAAATCGAGAAGGCCGTCGCAGGCGCACCGCGGAAACGGCGATATGCGGCGCTCGTCGCCCTGGCAGAACAGGCAGGACAGCCAGGCTGGAGCTGCGAAGAGCTGGGCCTTCTGGCCAACGAGGATCCATCCTTCGTTCACGCCAGGCCCGACAGTCGGCTCGCGAGCGATCTGGACGAGTATTGCCGCATCGTAGAGAGGAACAACCGGGAGATCCCGGATCCCGCCCACCGGGCGCACGTGACCAGCAAGGAAGTCGAGCGGCGCGCGGGATGCGCGATGAAGGAGCTTTTCGAGGCTCTCGCGGCCGTAGATCCATCCACCCGCTATTCGGTCATGCAGCAGGTGGCGGCCGAGGCGGGGAGGGCGGACTGGCAGTGCGCTGCCTTGGATTCGAGCAAGGCTGGGCCGCGCGCAGACTGAGCGCCCCCGTGTAGAAGACGTCACCCCCCCGGCTTGCGCGTTCCCGGCGGCGGGAAACCCGGGGCCGCGCGAGGCTGCGCGGGCCGGCCGAGCACGGCGCCGGACATGTCGAGGTCGAGGGGCGTCTCTTCGGCTGGGCCCGCCGCTGGGGCCGGCGGCACGGCGGCTTGGCCGGAGGCAGGTTGCGGGGCCAGTGGTTTCAAGCTCACGGTTCCCGGCGCGGATGTCATGCGACGCGTGGCCGGGACGCCGGCCGGCGCCGCAGCGGGCGCCGGCGTAGGGGTCAAGTCGACGATCTCCGATTCGTCCGCTGGCGGCCCCGCTGGCACCACGGCCGGCGCGGGAGCAGAAACCGCGGGTGGCACCGCGGCGAAGGAGCCGGTGCCGGCCTTGCGCATGCTCTTGCCCATGTATTGTTCGGCGTCGTCGACCTGCCGCTCGAGGGCGCGCGAGATGTACTCTTGCCGCCGCTCCCACACCAGGTTGATGGTGAACTCGTGCAGCTTGGCCTTGACCACGTGGTAGGGCCGCTCGACGCTCATGTTGCGCGCCATCACGTGGATGACGTGATAGCCCTTGGGCACCTTGAACCCGATGATTCCATCCTTGCCGGTAACCGTGGGCTTGCCGTGCTCCTCGTCGATCCAGACCCGCGCGCCTTCGACCGGGCCGCTGTCGTCCACGACCTTGACCTTGAACTCGGCCTCGGCCGCCTCCAGGACGTGCGCCACGAAGGATACCTTGCGCGGCGATACGACGGTCTCCTGCGGGGGCTCGTGTAGCAGCATGGTCTGGCGGCCCCGGGTGTAGATGCCGTAGAGGTGCACGTACCACTTGCCGCGCGGGATCCCGCGGAAGGTCGTGTTCTGCTCGATGTTCCAGGCTTCGAAACGGCGTTTGCGCCGGCCCAGCCACTCGAGCTTCCTGCGGTAGCCGCCTATGTTCTCGATGGTGGGGGTCTTGTTGAACCGGGAGATGCGGATCGAGAACAGCTCGTCCTTGGCGTCCGAATCCCACTGCACGCGCACCTGGATGGTGCCACGCAGGGAAAGCACGATGCCCCAAGCCACCGCGCCCAGGAACGCCAGAATCGCCAGGGCGACGATGAGCGGATTGACGATCACGAGTCCGGTCGAGCGGCCGACGAGCGAGGCCTCGACGCGTTCCGTGCGCTGGCGAGCGGTGTCGTGCAGGACGAGCTCGACCTTCACCCACGGCGCGACACCGGCCGGCTCGATGCGGTAGAGCAGCACGGCGCTGGCCCCCATGTCGTGCGCCAGGCTGGCGACTCCCTCGTCGGAAAAGCGGGCGGGTGGCAGCGCCTCGGTGTCCATCTTGGATTCCTTCGCGCGCAGCTCCCACGGCGGTCGCATCAGGGCTTCGAGCAGACCCTCGGCCAGGTTTCGTCTGCGCACCAGGAAGGGCCAGTAGAACGGCTGCCCGCTGCCCGGCAAGGGCGCGATCTGGATCGCAGTGAGGCTGGGCTCGTACAAGGCATCGAAGGCCTGCAACACGGGCAGGAGGTTGCGCGCCAGGGTGCTTGGGGGACCGGTCGGCTTCTCCGGGCCGGTGTCCTCTTCGACTTCCTTGGCCTCCTCCTCGCGCGCCTGGATCCGCTGGCTCAGAACCGCGGTCGCCGCATCCGCCTCCGCGCTCAAGCGAACGCTCAGGGCCTTGATCTGCTCGGCGCTCAAGTCCTGGACGTTGACCAGCCCGGCCGTCTCGCGCGACACGATGCCGCCGGCCAGGGCTCGGGCCGCCAGCGTCGACGCCAACCCCGGCTCCTGGGCGGAGAGCTTGGCCGCAGCCGCCAGCGCCGCCGCCTCAACGCGCGGCCCGAAGGTGCCCGGCTCCGTGGCCGCGATGATGGGCAGGACGTGCCGCCATTCGCCCGCCGGCCGGCCCAGGAGCGGCGCCAGGGCCTCGTCCTTCTTCGCCTGGGGATCGCCGCGCTCGATGGCCAGCACCACTTGGGCAAGAGCAACGGCCGAGAGACTGCGCGACCCCTTGAGCAGCGCCATCTCCCGCTCGGCCGTCGCGAAATCCTTGAGCGCGGCCAAGGCGCGAACCCGGGCCGCGCGCAGAGGCGCGTTCTTCCTGTCCTTGGCCAGGCCCGCGTCGGCCAGCTCCGAGGCGATGGCCCACTCGCCCCGCAGCAGCCTCGCCTGCGCGCGGGGCAGGGCGGGGAGGCTGGCGTCCTCGGCCAGAAGGCGCAGGGCTTCCCGCGCGGCGGGCAGTCGCTCGGCAACCCTGGCTTGCGCCAGATCCGCGGCGCGGGAGGCGGCGACAGGGTCGCCCGCCACCAAGGCCGACTCTGCTGCCACGAACGGTCTCAGCTCGCCAAGGCCGACATCCGGCATCTCCCCCAGGGTGGCGCCCATTACTGGGGCGAGCTTCTGGGCAAGCTGCCTCGCCAGCGCGGCCACGTCACCCGTGGCCGCCGCCGCCCGAAGACGCAGCATGCGCTTGCCGCCACGGCCCAGGAAGGTGCCCGCGACGGTCGTGCCCTTCTTGCTCGTGTCGATCTCCCACAGCACCAGACCGTCGGCCGCCAGCCTGTCCATCAATTTGGGCGCAAGCTCCCGCGGCACTTGCAGGTTCCTGCCAGGGGGATGGCCGGTGACGGCCTCGATGGCCAGACTCAGCTCGCGACGTGGAACCAGCGGACGCGGCCCGGGCTTGAGGTAGGAGCGGACGAGCAGGGACAAGGCTCCGGCAAGCTCGGACTGTTCGGGTGGAGCGCCGGGATCGGGCAGAATCACGGGCTCGGCCCGAGCGGCCGGAGGCAGGGCGAGAACAATGGCGGCGCTCAGGCCGACGCCAAGGGCAAAGAGCGGCACAGGCATTCTCGGGATGGGGGTAGGGCGCCGCCGCTTCATGTCGAGGATTCTCGTAGAATTCTCGACAGATCTCACCTACTAGTTGAGGTGCCCGATGCGCTCTTGAGACTGTGCCCCGAGCCTACCCGCCAGTGCTAGACTGCCGGCCCATGTCGAGGCCACCGAGGCTCGTCTTATCGTTCGCTGGCTTGGCGATCGCGCTTGCGCCGGTCGCCTCCTGCAAACCAAGTCCCGGCAAGCCCGTCGGCCCGCCGGATTCCTACCTGCTCTTCGTTGCATCCGAGGGCGGCGGAGGGCAGGGAGCCGGAGGCCCGCTGCCGGTCAAGCGGGCCAATCTCAAGACCGAGGCCGTGCAGCCCATTCCCAAGCTGCTCGAAACGGGTTTTGCCTCGGAGATGCTGCGCACGGTGTATCTGGCCGGGCAGTTCCTCCGGGATGCCACAATCGACGGCCGGCTTTTCCCCGAGCCGGCGCGCAAGAACGGCGGCCTGCCGATCTGTCTCGTGGTTGGGGCCGACCAGGCGCCGTACGCGCGAGGGCTGTCCATCGAGGGAGGCTTCTTGAGCGGCCGCGCGGAGCTGCCGGACCAGCCCTGGCTCGGCATTCCCGCTCGTCCGGCGCGCGACAAAGCCCTTGTCCAGACCCTGGCCGGGCGCTTCGCTGCCTACGCCGCGCACCTGGTGGCCAGCGGCGGCCTGCTCGACAAGGCGCCCGCGCCATTGCCCCAGGTGCTCGTCGACGGCTACCGCATGGCCATGGAAGTGGTGGCCCGGGAGTGGCGCCACAGTCCCGGGCCGGCCGGCGTGATTCAAGTCCACGAAGGCACTCCGGCGCAACGAGCGCTTTTCGCCGACATCCGCGACAACCGCTTCGTCACCGACCAGACCACCAAGGCGCTGCGGCCGGCGCAGGATCTTCTGGCGTCCGCCGGCGTGGCCGGGACCGTCATCTACCGGATGGCGCAGTCGCGCGCCGTGGCCTCCAAGGTGGCGCCCGATGCGTTCTACGCCCCGTACGCCAAGAACCGCATGCCCCCCGGCGTCAGCCCGGCCGCCATCCTGGGCACCTTCCGCAACTTCCAGGCCAAGCTCCTCGGGGCATGGGCCACCGCGGTCCTGCGCGAAAAGGCGCCCAAGGACATCGCGGATCTCGTCGAGGTCTACGGAGCGGCCTTCCCGACGGAGAAGACGGAAGTCCTCCGCATCTTCGTGGTCACGACCTTCGGCGGCACGGTCGAGCCCGGGGGTTTTGCGATGGACCCCAAGGATCCGCAACGCACCCTGACCGAGCTTACCGCCCTGGCCCTCGAGGTGGGGCAGGGGCGCAAGAGCTTGCACCAGGCGCTCGCCGCGCAACCGGAATGACCGTGGCGGGAAGCGGGATTTTCGGGGTATGAAGGCGCCGTGAAAGAACTCGATTTCTCGCAAGCGCGCATCATGGTCACCGGCGGCGCCGGGTTTTTGGGGAGCTTCGTCATCGCAGATCTCGAGCGGCGAGGGGCCCGGGACATCTTCGTGCCGCTCATCGAGGAGTACGACCTGGTCGACCGCCAATCGGTACGCAAGCTCATGGCCGACGCCAGGCCGGACCTGGTTTTCCACCTCGCGGCGCAGGTCGGGGGCATCGGCGCCAACCGCGAAAACCCCGGGCTTTATGCCTTCGCCAACGCCATGATGGGGCTGCACGTTTTCGAGGAGTGCCGCCTGGCCAAGGTCGAGAAGTTGGTGGCGGTAGGGACCATCTGCGCCTATCCGAAATTCGCGCCCATCCCGTTTCGGGAAGACGACCTGTGGAACGGCTATCCCGAGGAAACCAACGCCCCCTACGGCATCGCCAAGAAGATGATGCTGGTGCTGTCGCAGGGCTACCGCGAGCAGTACGGGATGAACAGCATCGTGCTCTTCCCGGTGAACCTCTACGGCCCGCGCGACAACTTCGACCCCAAGTCGTCGCACGTCATCCCGGCGCTCATCCGCAAGTGCGTCGAGGCGCGGGACGCGGGCAGGGACGAGATCGTGCTGTGGGGCGACGGCACGCCGACGCGGGAATTCCTGTACGCCGCGGATGCGGCGGAAGGCCTGGTCCTGGCCGCGGCCAGGTACGATTCCAGCGCCCCGGTCAACCTGGGCACGGGCAGGGAAATCTCGATCAAGGATTTGGCCACGCTCATCGCCGAGCAAACCGGGTTTCGCGGCCGCCTGCGCTGGGATCCCAGCCTGCCCAACGGGCAACCGCGCCGCAGACTCGACGTGACTCGCGCCAAGGAGCGCTTCGGTTTCGTGGCCAAGACTTCTTTCGCCGATGGCCTGCGCGCCACCATCGACTACTTCGAGGAACAGCATAGGAAGGGAGCGCTATGAAGCGTGCGTTGATCACCGGGGTGACCGGGCAGGACGGGTCCTACTTGGCGGAGCTACTGCTCGGCAAGGGCTACGAGGTCGTCGGCGTGGTGCGCCGGTCGAGCAGCTTCAACACCGAACGCATCGACCGCATCTACCAGGATCCGCACACGAGCGACTACCGGCTGCGTCTGGTCTACGGCGATCTCGAGGATGCCAGCTCGCTCAACCACATCATCCGCACGGTGGCGCCCGACGAGATCTACAACTTGGGCGCGCAGAGCCACGTGCGCGTCAGCTTCGACGTGCCGGAATTCACCGCGGATACCGTGGCCATGGGCACGCTGCGCCTGCTCGAGGCGCTGCGCGAGACCGGCCATAGGTGCAAGCTCTACCAGGCCTCGTCGAGCGAGATGTTCGGCGGGTCGCCGCCGCCCCAGAACGAGGAGACGCCGTTTCGGCCGCGCAGCCCATATGCGTGCGCCAAGGTCTTCGCGCACCATCTGTGCCGGAACTACCGCGAGGCCTACGGCATGTTCATCTGCAGCGGGATTCTCTTCAACCACGAGTCGCCGCGGCGGGGGATTCCGTTCGTGACCCGCAAGATCACCCGGGCCGCCGCCCGCATCCACCACGGGCTCGACAAGAAGCTCTACCTCGGCAACCTCGAGGCCAAGCGCGACTGGGGCTTCGCCGGCGACTACGTCGAGGCCATGTGGCTCATGCTCCAGCAGAAAGAGCCGGACGACTACGTCATCGCGACCGGAGAAGCGCATTCCGTGCGCGAGGCCCTGGACGTCGCCTTCGACACCCTGGGCCTCGACTGGCACAGGTACGTGGAGATCGATCCGCGCTACTACCGGCCGACCGAGGTCGACCACCTGTGCGGCGACGCCGCCAAGGCCCGGGCCAAGCTCGGCTGGCAGCCACGCGTGCGCTTCAAGGATCTCATCGAGATGATGGTGAAGTCCGACGAAGCCGACGTGCGCGCCAGCCTGGAAGGCCGGGCGCCGCAGACGTAGGGCCGGCAGCCGCCCGCCCGAATGTCCGATAACAGATATTATGTCAACTAGGAGCTGACCCGCGGGCCCGGCCACTCCCGGCCGCTTCCCCTCGCCTCGCCGCCCCCGAAGCCGCTATTCCTCCTGCTTCTCCAGGCTCTGCGCCTTTTCCAGGCGCAGCCGGCGCAGATCTTCGAGCACCTGCTCCATCTCGGCCGGACGATCCGTCTGCGCCTCGATGGCCGCGATGGCCTTCTCGATCGCTTCGTTGTCCCGGAGGACGCGGGCTCGGATGGCGTCGTACATCTCGCGGAAACCGGCGTGGAAAGCCTGCAGCTCGTCGCCTTTGCGTAGATTCCTCAGATCCTCCGGCAGCTTGTTGTCGCGGATCCGCGCGAACACGGAGCCGATGTTGTGCAGCGGCCCCGCGATTCTGTGGGTCATCCAGATCCCCACGGCCGTCACGGTCAGAACCAGAAGCAAGCCGAAGCCCGCGATGCCCCACAAGACAACCCGGTCTTTGGCCTGGAACTGCTGCACCAGTTCTCGTTCGGTGGCTGGATCCACCGACGCGGTCAAGGCCACGATGCGCGTGGTTTCCTGCGTGGCCACGTAGATGCGCGATCCCAGAACCGCGGTCAAGAAGACCGCCACCGCGATGATGAACACCGTGTAGCGGAGTTGAAGGCCCACGTCGAGCAGGTAGTTGCGCAGCCGCCGCTTGTGCTGCTGCTTCTGTTCCGATTTGGTCATGAAGATGCTCCTTGGCCGCGTGCCATCCGTTGCTAGCCCCCCTGCGACCTGAAATACCCGATGAGACTCTCTGCCAGTTGCCCCGCGGAAGCCTCCAGGCAGTCCTGCCGTGCATTCTGTCTGTCCCGATCCCGCTTGCCGCCCTGCACCGCCGCTCCGGCGCTGGTCCACAGAATGACGCTTCTCGATGGCCAGCGGGCAACGACGACTTTGACCTCGCAGCTCGTCTCGAGATACGCCCCGGCAACGCGCTCTTCGAGCTTGAGCACGTTGCCGTCAACGATGAAGGCCGGCTTGCCCCCCTTGCGGAGGTTTCTCTCTTCCGCCCCCTCCAATACCCCGGTGTGCTCGAGCTCGGACAGGGACTTGCGCAAGGTGTTCCTTAGCAGGGCAAGCAACTCGGCGTTTGCTGCTTTGGAGCCACCGGTAAACGGGCCAACTTTCAAGTAAAGCTTTCGCTCTTTCGCGCCCCCCGCGGGAACCGCCTTCACGGCGGCCAAAGCCTTCTCGGCGTGGCGACGCACGAAGCCGTCCCGCTCTCTCAGCAGCAGCGCCCGCAGTGCCGCCGCCGCCCTGTCGCCGCCCAGCCTGCCGAGCGATTCCGCCGCCATGGCTCGCACGGTCTTGTTCTCGTCCCTCAGGGCGCGCGCCAGCGGCTCGATGCCGGCCTTGTCCCCGAGCCTGCCCAGCAACAACGCGGCCTGGGTGCGAACCTTGAAGCTGGGATCGGACAGCAGTGCCTTCGACAGCTCGGCTACCTTGCCGCCGCCCCCTGCCCCGCCGGCCGCCGGGCTGACGGCCAGAACCGCGAGACTGGCCGCCACGGCTAGTGCGATGGACCGCGCGTCCTTCATTCGGACCGCCGCTGCTCGCGACTCGGCCAGCCCGTGGGCAACTCGACCACGAACGCGGAGCCCGCGGAAGGGGTGTCCTCGATGTGGATGGCGCCGTGGTGCGCCTCCACGATGGTCTTGGCCAGCGCCAGTCCCACGCGATGGGCAGCACGCGTGTTTCTGTCTTTCGCCAAGCCGACGTAGGGATCGAAGATGCCGCGTCGGGCGGCGGCCGGGATTCTGTGCCGCTCGCCGTACACGCGCAGGCGGCAAACCCCGTCGTCGGAAGATGCTTGCAGGAAGCACTTCTGGTTCTCGGTTTGGCGCAAAACGAAGGTCGCGAGGCCGGCAACGGCCTCGACCAGGTGCTTCTCGTCTCCGCGCACGGGTGCGGCATGGAGGGAATTCTCCACGACGATGGCTTTGCGCAGGCCAAAGGCCAGGTGACCGAGGCTACTCGCCGCCGCCTCGGCCACCTTGGAGAGCAGCACCTTGTCTTCCCTGAGCACCACGTCGCCGGCCTCGAAGCGTTCGAATTCGAGCACCGTCCGCAGGTTGCGTACCATCTCGCGGAAGGTGCCGCGGGTTTCCCGCACGCATTCCTCGATCTCCGCCCGGCTCTTTCCGTCGTGACCGCCCGATTGCTGCGCCAGGTACTCGAAATTCGCCTGGATGGCCCCAAGGGAATTCTGGATGTCGTGTACGAGCCCGCGAACCCAGCGCCGTTTGTCGAAGATGGCGCTTCGCTGCGCCTCGCGCCTGCCTTCCAGACGGCGAAACACCGCCTGCGAGCGCAGCAGCGCCCACAAGCGCGCCCTGCGCTCCGCCTTGCCGGTGCTGGCGCAGAAGACCGCGTCGGCGCCCGCGGCCAGGGCATCGAGCCGGAAAACGTCGCTCTGCCTGCCGTGTACGAAGAGAATCACGGGCAGGAAATGGGTGCGCGCATTGCCCTTCAGGCGACGGCACAGGTCGACCCCACCCGCCGGCGAAATACGTTCGTCGACGAGCACGATGCTGGGCCGATGCAGCAAGGCTTCCTCGAAGGCCAGCTCCGGCGATGTCACGACCTGGACATGGACGCCCTCGGGCCGCAGGAACTCGATCAGGGCACGAGCGGAATCCCTACGCGGAGAGACTATCAA
This sequence comes from Deltaproteobacteria bacterium, assembly GCA_016935975.1. Lineage (GTDB taxonomy): Bacteria > Myxococcota_A > Polyangia > Fen-1088 > Fen-1088 > Fen-1118. Next base: position 6,136 of record JAFGPX010000157.1, on the reverse strand, counting down.
TCCCTCGAGGCTTCGAGGCGACGCTGCAACCTCTTCTCGCGTCGTGCTTTCGTTCGGAAGCATTCGCAGCGCATTCCCTCCGGCGCTCACGGTAACAGAGGCCCCCCCGTCTTTCAATCGGCTCCGCCCGCGGGCGGCAAGCCCGATTTCGCCCAAGGGAGCCATTGCCAGGTGAAGGTGGATGTAGGTATTTTGACTTCATTTGGATATATGTCCTACCATGTGTGCATGAGCAAGCTCCCTCTTGGTCCGGCCGACGTCGCCCCTTGCCCCGAAAAGCGCCAGCACCTTCGTTTCGACAAGGTATTCCCCGTGCGCGTGGAATCCATGCTGTTCGGAGAGTTGCCCGGTATCGCGCGCAACGTTTCCGCCGGCGGCATCTTCATCGAAATGCGCGATCCTCTCCCCCTCGGCGCGCACGTGCGCGTCTCTTTCTGCAACCCGGAAGAAACCGCCGAGATCGTCGCACTAGGGGAAGTGAAGAACCACTACTTCGTGAACTACGTTCAGGCCGGCGCCACACGTTCAGTCACCGGCATGGCGGTGCGTTTTGAAAGCTTCGAGAACGAAAGCCGGCAGATCTTGGAAGACTGCCTGAACCGCTTTCGCGTTCTCAACTGATGTGGTGCTCGCCGTCATTCCGCGAGCTGCGGCCGCACGGTGATGGCTTCCTTGAGCGTCACGGTCACGTCCGCGTCGATGGGGATCTCGACCTCGCGCGGGCCGGCGACGATGGCCAGGCTGCGCGCGCCTTCCCGTAGGCTGATCTCGTAGCGTCCCGGCAGGAGCCCGGAGAACTCGAACCGGCCGCTGCCCTCGTCCACGTTGGCGACGGCGGGCCGAGGAAAGGTCAAGGGCGACGAGCGACTGACGAGCAACGCCCGTGTCCCGGGTAGAATTCGGGCAGCACCGGCCCGGTAAGGCACGACCTGGCCCTTGACTCGCGAGCCCTTGTGCTGGAGCGACAGGTCGACCTCGACTTCACCGCCCTCGGGAAGCTCGATCTTCTCCGGTGGATACGCCAGCATGTCCCCCTTGCGCGCCCAGAGATAGTAGGTGCCCGGGGCGAAGCGATCCTGGGCGAAGGCCCCCGTGCTGTCACTGCTCCAGAAGATGGGGGTGGTCGGCACGCCGGGAAGACCCGACAGAACCGCGGCCACGGTGGCGTTGGGTTCCGGGTCGGCGTCCTTGTCGTGAACCAGCCCGCGTATGACCGTGGCGCGCGTGAGCTTGATGGTGGCGCGACCACCCGCGCCCGCCTGGATTCCCCTCGCCACGTACGGACGCCAGCCGAATTTCGTGATGCGGAGGAAGTAGCGACGCGCTTCCAGACCACCGAGCACGAACGTGCCGTCGTCCCCGGTGCGCGCCGTGCCGCTCTCGATGGCTTCCTCTGCCGCGCGCAGCGCCGACACCTCGGCATCGGCGACCGGGACGGCGCCGGGAGAGCTCTCGACGATGCGCCCCTTGATCACGGCCTCTGAACCCAAGCGAAACACGCGGAGCTGGCTGCCGCTGGCGGGCGCTAGTTTCTCGGCGGGCAACCGATCAATGATTTCGCTGGCCAAACCGGCGCGGGAAAAGCGCAAGGAGTATCTCCACGGGCCCGCGCGCAAGCGAAGGCGAAAAGTGCCGTCCTTGCCGGACACCTCCTGGGCGAGCGCGGTTTGCTGCACGCCGCGAGACACCCAGACGTCGACGCGGGCACCTTCGACGCGCCTGCCTCCGTCATCGACCAGACGGCCTGCGACCTGCACCTCCGGCTGATCCACCGTGTCCCGGTTGAATACGGCGCGCTGGTATTCCAAGTCCGAATGCATCACACAATGGGGCTCGGGGGCCCACGGGAGAGCGCATTCCGGGGCTAGGAGGGTGCAGAACTCGACGCAATCCTCCTCGTCCTTGGGATCGCAGACCACCGGACGCGACTGGTCTGCATCGAGGAAGGGCGCGGCTGCGGTATCGCGGCCCGAGCAGTAGACGCAGCCTTCGTCCTGCTCCACGCACAGCACATCCCGCGGCGCTGGCGCCACGCTGGCCCCGGGTGGACTGCTCGGGGTTCTTGGAGAGCGCTTGCAGGCCTGGGTGGCCGCGCATAGCAGCAGAGCCAAGGCCAATCCCTTGAGTGTCGGACGACGCACGGTCTTGCCTTGCAGCCAGAATATAGGTCGGCCACCGCCAGGCAAGCGCCAAGATCACGGGCTCTGTCGGATCAGTCTTCACACGGGAGACGGAAAGAGCCCTCCGGAAACGCTTTCAGTGTAGAAATCGCAGCGTGCGTGGGAAATTCATCGTCCTGGAAGGCATCGACGGTTCGGGCACGACCACACAGCTCGAGCGCGCCGTGGCCTACCTTGCCGGGCTTGGTCGCCGCGCAACGGCCACCCGGGAGCCCAGCGCCGGTCCGATCGGCCGCCTGCTGCGAGACGCTCTGCTCGGACGGTTGCACATGCCCGACGGAGGCCAACTCGACGGCCGCACCATGGCCCTGCTCTTCGCGGCCGATCGTATCGACCACCTGCAACGGGAAATCGAGCCGCAACTCGCCGCCGGAACGACCGTGGTCTCCGACCGCTATCTGCTCTCTTCGCTCGCCTATCAGGCCGAAGAAACCGACCGCGCCTGGGTGGCCAGCCTGGCGCGCGGCGTTTTGACCCCGGACTTGACGATTCTGCTCGACGTTCCCATCGAGGTTGCGGCGCGCAGGCGCACAGCGGCCGGCCGGCCCAGCGAGCGCTACGATGCCGATGCCTACCTGGCCAGGGTGGCGGCGAACTACCGCGAGTTGGCCCGCCGGGAAGGCTCGGTGGTGATTCTGGATGGCGGCCGCAGCATCGACGAGGTTGCGGCTCTCGTGTGCCGGGCCATCGACTCGCTTTTCGCTTCCGGCGAAAAGCCGTGAGACAATTCCCCCATGCAGCGTTCGCGCATCGTCCTCGCCAGCCTCGCCAGCCTGTTCTCGGCATGTGCCACGACCCCGCCAACGGTCGTGGAACCGGAGCCCGTGGCGCCCGAGCCAACGCCGATCGCGGCCCCCGCTCCACCTTCGCCTCCACCGCCCGTGGCGCCCCCGCCCCGCACGTGCGACATGTTCGTCAAACCCGGCGTGCTACGGCGCGTTTCTCTCCTGCGCGTGCTCGACGCCGGCTTGCCGCGCTGGTTGCAGGGCGTGGAGGGCGATCGGGTTCTGGCCAAGCGTCGTTTTCAGGGCTGGCTGGTGAAGAGCATCCATCCCGACGACCCTTGCTACCAAGACTTGGATTTGCGCCCGGGCGATGTCGTGCAGAAGGTGAACGGCAAGTCCATCGAAAGGCCGGAGCAGGCCTTCGCCGTCGTCGAGTCCTTGCGCACCGCGCCCGCCATCGTAGTGGAGCATCTGCGCGACGGCAAGCCGCGACAGCTCAGGCTCTCCATCTCCGACGAGTAGAGACGCAACTCATCCCGCCCTCGTAGGGCGGCGGGCTCGCCTGCGCGCGGGGCGATGCTCCTCAGCGCTTGCGTCTGGCCCCGTGTCTCGCGGCAGGTCTCCGCCTGGCAGGCGCCTTCTTGGCGGTCGCCGGGGGCTTGGCTTCGCCGCCGACACCCGGAGCGCCGGTGGCGCCACGGACAGCGCCAAGCCCGGGAGCAGGACCCTTGCCCGGCGGCGTGCCTAGCGTCGGTCGCGGCGAGCCAATGGGCGCGTCGGCGTCCCGTGCTTGCTGTTCCGGCAGAGCTGCGGCTGCTCCCGCGGTTGGGGGCGCTATCCCCTTGGCTTCCCCGGCCATCTCTCCGGCGGATGTCGCGCCAGGCTCCGCGGAGCCGCCCTTGCCCTTTCCCTTGACCATCATGGCAATCACCACGACGAGCGCCAGAACCACCACTCCGGCGACGATCAGAATCAGAGTCCGTCGGCCGCTGCTGATCTCCCCGACCATCTCGTTCTCGTCCATCTTCTCGCCCGGCACTTCGGCTCCAGCGGCCGGCAACGCCGTGGAGGTGCCGCCCGTGCGCAGCGAGAACTTCTTGCGGTCTTCGACCGTCACGGAGCCATCGTCGGCGTAGCGATCCTCGAGTGGACGCGCGTCGTCGGCAAGCACGGGAACGTCACCTGTGCCCTTGCCTGCTGCCTGCAGCTTGGCCTTGGCGTCGGCCACCAATTGCTCGACGTCGCCTTGCTTGAACCACAGGGTTTCGCGGAAGGCGGCCCCGGCCTTGGGCGGCGGCCCTTTGCCAGCCTCGTGGGGCTTGATCGCGGCCGGCGCAGCGGCCGCAGGCGCGGAAAGGGACGGCTGCGCCGGCGGCGGTGTGGCGGGTCCCGCCAAGGAAGCCCGCGGCCCGGGGCCTGACGAGGCGGCCGCTGCCGCAGGCGCGGGTGGCAGCGGCGCAGCCGGTGCCGCCAAGGGCGCCTGCGGCGCAGGAGTCGCGGGGTGAACCGGGCTTGCGGGCCGGACGGCCAGCGGCTGCGCTTGCGGGGCCGCTTGTGGAGGAATCACGCCAGCAGCCACGGTCGGCGCCATGGGCGCCGGCTTGGGAGCGGCTGGTCCCCCCGGTGCGACGCCGGCAGGTCGTGCGGCCTCCCGCGGCAGGGCGACGCCCGACGCGGCTGCCTTGGCGGCCCGTGCCTCGGCCACCATTCTGGCGATATCGGCCTGATTGCCGCCAAACATCATGGTCTTGGCGAGCGCCGCTTCCCCCGCCGGCTTGCCCACCGCGGCCGACTGCTCTTTGAGGGCGTCGAGATCGTTCAGGAACAGGCGAAGCGTCAGATGACGGCGGCTGGAGCTCTTGTCGAGCGCCTTGAGAAGGAGCTTGTCGACGTCAGGAGGGAGGCGCACGTCGGGACGCCGCTGGCTCGGCGGCAGCACGGGGGTGGAGACCTGCATCTCCAGGACGGCTTGCACGCTCGGTGCCTGGAACGGCGGCTCCCCCGTCAGCATGTGGTAGAGGATGGCCGCGAGATTGTAGGTGTTCGAGCGCTGGTCGACCGGCTTGCCTTGTACCTGCTCGGGCGAGAGATAGGCCGCCACCCCCGCAACCCGATCGTTGATGGGCTTGGCCAGCGGGAAATTGATGACCTTCACGTCGCCGGCCGAGGAAACTAGGACGTTCTTGGGCGCGACGTCGCGATGGACCAGGCCCACTTTCTGAGCTTCGAGCAAGGCCTGCCCCACTTGGCTCACGATGGACTTGGCTTGATCGAAGGTCACCGGTCCCGCGGCCAGAATGCGCTCGAGCGAATCGCCAGGACAGAGCTCCATCGCCACGCCCAACTGTCCCGAGGGCGTCTTCTCGCACTCGATGATGGTTGCGATCTTCGGGCTGCTGACCCGCATCAGTTGCTTGAATTCGCGTTCCGCTCGCGCGAAGACCGCTGGCGTCGCGACGACGTCGGCCGCAATCGTCTTGTAGGCGACATCGACACCGGTCTGCGCGTCGCGCACGCGCCAGACGTCCCCCGTGTTCCCACCGCCAATGCGCTCGATGGGCTGAAAACGAGCCGGCACCTGTACGGCGAGAACCTGCAGGCGCTGTGGTCCCTCCGCGGTCGCACAGCTCTCCTGCGGGCAGAAGTTCGCATCCTCGGGGTACTGCGTTTGGCAAGTTGGGCAGAATTTCATCCGCTACCTGGAGGTGAGGGCACTCCGACCGCAAGGAAAACCCATTGCGGGAGCGAAGTTGTGCGATCTTAGGGCAGAGCCCCTGCCGAGATCAACATTCGTCCCGACGAGTTGCGACAATCGCCGTCTTCATGACGCTCAGCGTTTCTCGCCACTGCGATCGTGGTGCCGAATCGAGCAAGCGCAACCCGCAGCTCAACTCTCGCCGGAGGCCCGGCGGCGCCCCGTGCGCTACTTCGCCGCGCTCCTGGGCGCGGGCTTCCCAGGCTCACCAAGGCCGGCGAAGAGCTCCGCCGCCGACACCGTCGAGCGACAGCTTTCTTTGTTCTTCCGCTTGCGTCCGGCATTGGAGTGCCGGCGCAGCCGCTTCTTCCAGGTTTGGCGGGAATTCGATGCCATGGTCGCGTTGGACTAGCAGAGCGCGAGCGCGCGGTCAATCGGAATGGGAAGGAGGCTAGCAGCCCGTGGCGAAAGTCTCCGCGTCGCCGTTCGGGCGGATTCCGGCCCGTCTGCCGAACGTGGAACCCTGGGAGGGTTCC
>JAFGPX010000156.1 GCA_016935975.1 Deltaproteobacteria bacterium | reverse complement strand
TATGATGGCGGTTGCGCCGAGTGCGACGACGGCAACAAGACCTGGGTCCCCGGGGAGATCTGGAAGTTCTACGAGCAGTTCTAGGAGCGTAGGCGCTCGGGTAGCCCCGGGAGATTCCTCCCCCGGGGCCCCCACGGATCCGGACGTGCAGGATGACCGCGGGCAACCTCGTCGCGGAGACCGGCGCGCTGGGCAGGAGGCTGTTCGAGTACGACGCCGCGAACCGCCTGGCCAAGGTCACCAACGACGACCTGTCGACCCGCAGCTTCACGAGGGACTTCCGCGGGAACATCCTGACCGAGACCGACGAGCTGGGCCGGGGCACCCGGTACGAGTACGAGGTGTCAGAATCGGAGCGCGAGACGGGGCTCGGACCCGCGACCCTCGGCTTGGGAAGCCGATGCTCTGCCAGCTGAGCTACTCGCGCGAATGCTTCAATTTCAGAGGGTTAGGCTAAGTTGCGGAGTCTCGGCGGATTCCTCTGACACCAAACGTTGCCGAGATGACGGAAGTGATACCACGGCGCCGGCCGGTTGGGAAAGGTCCACCTTCATCACCTCGAAGGCCGACTCCCGGAACAGGTCGGGCTTCAGGTGCGAGTAGCGCTCCGTCGTGGTGACGCTGGAGTGCCCCATCACCTGCCGCAGTACTTCGAGGCTTCCCCCGCCGAGAACGAATTGCGACGCGAACGTGTGCCGCGTCGACTCGTACCAGGTCAGCGATGGCAGGCCGCAGGCGGCCAGGGCCTTCGCCAAGTGGCCGTGTAGGGTCTGCGGGCGCATGAACTGCGGCGCGCTGCCCAGGTCAGGCCGTCCGCCGCCGTTGCCATGCGCGGGCTTGAACAGGAACCCCTCGCCGCCCGTGGCCAGCCGGTAGGCCGCCAGGATGGGGGCTAGCGCCGCCTGCAGCGGCACCACGCGGCTTTCGCTGTCCTTGAGCGGCCCGACCTTGCCGTCTTGGATTTGCTGCCTGACGTGGATTCGCCGCCCCTCAAGGTCGATGTCCTGCCATGCCAGCCCGAGCACTTCACCCGTGCGCAACCCGGCGAAGGCCCCGACGGCGAAGGACACGTTGACCGGGTCGGGCAGGGCCAGGAAGACGCGCCGCACGTCTTCGAGCCGTTCCAGGAATGGCGTGGTTCGCGGGTCGTGGGTGCTCCGGTAGAGCCGCCGGGTGGAACGGGGCAAGGACGCGATCGGGTTGCTCGTCGCGTGCCCCTGTTCGACCACGTCGCAGAAGAACGTGCTCAACAGGCGGACGCAGTGGCCGACCGTGGAAGCCGCGAGGCCTCCGGCCAGCTTGCCCTCGACGAACCGCCGAATGGCGGCCGCGTCCACCTCGTGAGGCTTGAGCGTGTCGAATGCGGGGCCAAGGTGCACCCGCCAGCGGCAGGCATCGTCCCGCCACGCCCGGTGCGTCTTCTCGCGCCGCTTGAGCCAGGGCTTGGCGAGCTCGCCCAACGTGGGGGCGTTCTTCGTGTCGGGCTTGAGCCCCACCGTGCCGAGGGCCGCGTCTGACAGGATCTTGGCCAGCATGCGCTTTGCCGTCGTCTCGTCGGGCGCAGTGGCGAACCTGCGCCGGCCGTTCTCTCTCCATGCAATCGACCACGACAACCCGCGCTTGCGGATCGTGCCTTGGCCGAAGCCTCGGCGCCGTCGCTTCCTGCGCGGCATGGTCACCGTCTCCCTTCGACAAGTCTTGCCGGTGTTGCGGTCTGCTCTCGCTCGCGTGGTACTCTGGCCATGTCGATCTCCTTTCACTGGGGGCTTGACCTGGCGCCGGGTGCTTCCAACACCGCGGCGCCGCTTTCGTTGGGGAACCTTCGGCCAGGGCGCGGGCGTGGCGCGCTACTGGCGAGGCTTCGGCTGCGCCGCCAGCCACTCGTGAAGGATCGTCCTCACGAGGTCGCCGCGGGACAGTCGAGATTGTCCCGCCGGGCGCTTGGCAGAAAGGCGCTCTGCAGCCTCGTCCAGCGCAGCAATGAGCTCGTCCGACGCCCAAAAACTGAGCGTGGTGCTCGTGCCTGGCGGGCGCTTGCGCGGCCTTCCCATGCGGCGGATTCTTGCCGATCTCGTCGACGCACGCGAATTCTGTGCCTCCATGTTTGTTGCCTCCCTTTGTAAATAACCAAGTCTCGGTTATAAATCAAGAACAATCGACATCGGCCTTTAGGGCCGATGGTCCCCTAAGCGCCTACGTGATACGGTTCCCCCATGCCCAGCGAAACATCCATTCCGGTGCAGTTCACGTGTGCCGACTGTGGCAAGGATGCAACGGTTCAGGTGCGCTTCACGGACTTGGTGGCCTTCGCCGAGAACCTGAAAACAGTGGCTCCTTTGAGCTGGGTGCGCGTGGACCCGGACAACGTTCGCTGTCAGGCGTGTGAGTTGAGAAGGAACCTGGCGCGAGGGCTCTGAGCGCTGAACACTGCCGAACAGTGCCCGCCCCGTGCCGCCGGGCAGGGCGTACGCCTCTCCGACGGTGACGCGCCCATGCCTTCGCGTATGGTCACATCTGGTCATGCTGACACGCCGCAAGCTGGCGCTCCTCGGCGATGGCCGCCTCGAGCCGCGCCTTGCGGTCGGCCAGCACCACCGCGAGCGGCGGCCCGGGCAGCCCGGGCGGCTCCCCCGGGGGCGGCGGCGCGGGCAGATTCGCCCCGAGAAAGGCGGCGTCACCGTGTCGAGCGGTCACACCTTCACCCCGGCATCTTCCCACCACGCCCGCGACGGGCACGGCCCGCCGTTGGCGTTCATCGACTTGGCCAGCGCTTTCAGGTCGGCGGACAGTGCCGCGTCTCGGTTCTCGGTGGCGTAGGCCAAGAGGAGTGCCGCGCGAACCGTCGGCGCCAGGTTGCGCCACTCGGCGGGCGCCCACTTCTCGCGTTCGCGCGCCGCTGCTTCCTGCGCCTCCCGACTGCCGCCGTTCATCTGCGTCAGCACCGCGACCGCCGCGTCGAATTTCGCCTGCTCGCTCTTTTCGTGCGCGGCGATCACCTCGCGCCGCCGCGCCAGCACCTCCTCGGGATTGCCCGATAGCAGCACCTTCGCGCCCTCTTCCAAGGGGTAGTAGACCAACGGCGCCATGAGCGCGGACGGGTCGCGCCAGGCTTGCTCCTCGGGCACGCCACCGCGCAGGCCGAAGCACTCGACGACGGCCAAGGCGAATGTGTTCGTGTCGGCGCGGACTCGAATCCGATCTTGCCAGCCGGGCTCGGTCGCCGAGCGGCCCACTGCTTTGCGCAAGCGGCGCGTGGCTGCCTCGCGCTCCTCGTCGTCCGGCTGCCGGACGTTGTCGCGCCCCTTGTCTCTCTGAATCTTGTCCCACGCTGCATCGGTGAGCATCTGCGTTCCTTTCGTTTCGGGGTTACTCGTCTCGATTGCGCTTGCCTGGCTGGTTCAAGCGTTGAATGAACAAATCGCGCCCCTCGGCGATGTCGGCGTCAGTCGGCGCCGGCCGGTGCGACGGATGCGTCAGGTTCCAGGCAAAGCGCTGGTAGCCGACTAACCCCTCGCCCTCGCCGTCGGTGGGCTCGGCCTTCCCCGCGTCCGCTATGATCTCTCGCTTCATGAATTCCTCTCTTCCTTGCCGGTCAAGGCCGGCGGGTTCTCGGAAAGCATCTCGGCCAGGGCAGGCGGAAGCCAGGCGGGCACCTCGCCAAGTCGGGCGACCACGCCGCGCAGCCGAGCGACCACGCGGTCAACCTGCCCGTGCTGGGGCCGGCCGGCGGCCTCCCATGCCTTGACGTTCGCGTCCAGACTGCCTTGCGTGCGGCCCAGCGTCTCGATGGACCAGCAATCGAAGGCCAGCACCGCGAGGGTGAGGTTGCCCCGCACGTCCAGCAACACGGGGGACTCGGGCAACGTGGCGGTCATGTCGTCCCCCGGACCAGCTCGGCCAGCTCGGCGCCCGTGGGCGGGCCATCCTCGCCCCGGTAGGTCACGACCAGCGCCGGCCCGACCCTGTGCGCCCTCGGCAGGGATAGCCCGTCGTCGGAATCCGGCCCGCGGCCGTTTTCGGGCAAGACGAAGATCGCCTCGGGCGGCTCACTCTCGGGCGCCCGCTGCGCCAGAAGGTAATCGATTCGCGCCCGCAAGCTGGCCAGCGACTTCATTCTGCCCCCCCCTCTCGCCGAGCTTGAATCTGCGCGACCACGGCTTGCCCGATAGCATCCGGGCACTCTCGCGCGAACACGGCCAGCTCCTCGTCGCTCACCTTCCGCGGCGGCGCCGGGTTGGCCTTGTGCCGAGCGATTGCCTGCGCGAGCCGTTCCATCAGCGTGTTTGCGGCGGCGGATGCGGCGGCGATTCGCTCGGCCACCGCGGGCTTTCCGTCCAGTGCGCGCCCGAGGGCCGCGATTCGGTTTTTGATGCCTTGAAGTCCCATGGTCACTTTCCTTTCGCGTCCCCACCAAAGCGGCTTTCCAGCTCGGCCAGTCGCGCGCTCAACTCCTCGATCACGCCAAGCTCTGCCGCCTGGCCGATCACAGTCCGACAAGCGGCAATGCGGGCCGCGTCCGGCCGCGCCGACTCGGCCAGCTTCGCCAGTTGCCGAGCGGCCCGAGCGGCACCACTGGCCAACGTTGCCCTCGCCTGGCTCATGTTCGCGTCCGTCCGGGCTCGGATGGCGCGGGCAATCTCGGGCTTTCGGTGCCACCGCTTCGCCGACCTGTAGCTGATACCCGCCGCCTTGGCCCCGTCCGTCAAGCTCCCGCCGGCCGCCAGCGCATCGACGAAGGCCACCTCATGGACGCTCAACCCCTCGGGGTCGCCCTCGGTATCGTTGCCAAAAGTGCCACCTTGGGCCACGGGCGGGGCCGTGCCCTTGCCAGCTTCAATTGCGGCCAGGCACGCAGCACAGATTAGCCTTCGGTTCCGGAACGTCGCCGACTTGAACGACGTGCCGCCGCACACATCGCAGTGGTCCCTGTTTCCGCAACTCAGCTCAGGCATGCCGGCCTCCTGTGCAGAAAAGGTTCCGCCGCCAACCGCGCCCGTCGGTCCGGGAGAACTGTGACCGGACCTTGCGGCCAGAAGCCGCACCTGGAAAGGAGGGGTCGCTCAGGTCGAGCGGTGCCGGCGGCGGAAACTTGGGGGGCGGCCAGGGCGGCGGCCAGGGCGGCTTCCCACGCGGCCAAGCGTTTCTTGAACTCACTCAGCTCGGGCGCACCACCACGAATCGCGCGCCCAGCTTGCCGAGCGGCGGCCGATTCCAGCCGCGCGACCTTTCCCGCCCGCGGCAGGTCCGGGAGCCGCGCCTCAAGGCCACTGTGCAGGGCCTCCAAGCGACGCCAAGATGCGGCCCAAAGTGCGCGAACGGATTGCATATCCGGTGCGCTAGTCCCGGAAACGCTGGAAATGCAGGGGCTTCCGCGCTTCGGGGCCGCGACGGTGACGCCAAAGTCGGTCATCTTGCCCCCCTTTGCGCCGCGCGCCGCTCGCGCTCAAGGAAGGCCGCCACGGTCGGGGCAGGGTCCGAGCGCCAGAACTCCCACAAGCGTTGCCCGGCCGCCTCGCTGGTCCCGTTCAATCCAGCGAAGTAGGACACCAGGGCGGTCTTATCCTGCTCGTTGGCCGCGGTGCCGGGCCGCGCCCGGAGGCAGTGGCCAAGCTGCGCCAAGGGGTCGGGTGCGTCGGGTGCCACGCTTGCCACACTTTCCGACGTTTCTCCCCTATATCCCTCACGTAGAGATTGATTCGGGCCGCAATAGGGAGATTTTCCCGGAATGTGTGGCAAGTGTGGCAGGGGCGGGGTTCCATCGACCAAGCCGAGTCCCTGCCACACACGGGCGGTCTTCCCGTTGACGCGGCCGTAAGCCGGCGTGAACCCTCGACCACGCAGCAACTCGGCGAAACCTTTGTCCGAGACGGCGTGCGAGCCTTGGCGCTCGACCCATGCCCGATATGTCTGGTAGAGCGTGGCTCGCGGAACCGTCGCGGACGGCGCGACGATACAGCACTCCTCAAGGAACGGCGCGAGGCGATCCATCTCAGAGCGCAAGTCGGCCGTTGCCGCCTGCACCTTCCCCGACTTGCTCAAGCCGGCGCGCTGCCAGTCGAGGCAAGCCCGGACGCACCACGCGAGTATGCCGGGGGATTCGTCGCGTAGTTTCGTTTCGAGCCTGGGATCGCGCTGTTCTTCCGAGAATACCCGCTCGAAGGGGATCTCCCGGTAGCGTCGCCAGATCGCCTCTGTCTGTTCGCGGATGTCGAGGCGGTGATTGCCCGCGAGCCAGAGCTTCCCGACAGGGTGGATCGTGGTGAAGTTCTCTCGCATGGCCCGCGCTTGGTCGGGATCTCCAGACACGAGCGCCTTGGTCAAGGCTTCGTTCAAGCGCTGGCCCGACGGGATTTCCTGGAAGACCACAAGCCGCTTCCCAACGAGGACCATCTTCTCCGCTGGGTGCGACTCGTGTTGTTTCGCTACCAACATCGACGTGGGCGCGGTCGTGGCGTAGGGGCCGAAGACGTGCAGCAGGGTGTTGAGTAAGACGGACTTTCCGTTTGCACCGGCGCCGAAGCAGGAGAAGAGGACGTGCTCGCTTACGTCGGCCGTCAGGGTGTAGCCAATCGCGCGGCGGACAAACTCGACGGTTTCCGCGTCGGGCAGAATCTCGACGAGGAACCCTTCCCACCGTGGGCATGCCGCATCGGGATCGTAGGACCACGGCAAGATCCGCGTGAGCCTGTCCTCGCGTGACTGCGGCCGGAGCCTTCCCTTGCGCAGGTCTAGCGTTCCGTTCTGGCAGTTGAGAAGATACCCGTCAGCGTCGAATTCCGAGAACGGGATCAGGATGCCCGGTTCGCTCTTGGCCAGGTCGATGATCGCCCGCCGGAACTGCCGCCGCTGCGCCGTCGCTGCAAATTGCGCAAACGCCTTCGCCCGCGCGTCGTCGGCCTTCAACGCCCATTGTGCCTCGGCTAGGAATTCGTGGGCAACCAGCTTGCTGCGCTCGGTGATCGCCACGTCGCCAGCGTCGAAAACCCAAAGTTGCCCGGTCCAGCGCACCCATTGATTCCGGTCCTGACAGTAGCGCCAATCGCCCGCGAGCCTGTCTGCGAGTAGCTCCGCGCCTCCAGTTTCCGTCAACGCAAACGCGCGGGCCGGTCGGTGCCCATGCTGGTCAGGCGACAGCACCGCGTCCGCCGTTACCGCCTCGGCGGGCGAGGGCGCTTCGATGATGGTCGCCTGTTCTGGCGCGGCGGCGACCAGGGCGCGCAGCTCGTCGATCGTGTGGCCGACACCGAGCCAATCGGAGACGTCGCCCTTGATAGGCAGGCCGGGCAGCTCGAGCACCTTCACCGAGGCGGCCACGCCATGGAGCGACTGCGCTACCTCCATCGCGTGCTTCCGGCCGGCGTCGTCATTGTCGACGAGCACGACCACGCACCGGCCGCGCAGGGCCTTGGCCGCGACGTTGGCCACCTTGGACCACTTGCCCGCGCCCATCGGGTTCGTGGTGGCGACCAGGCCCATGGAGCGCAGGCGGTCAACATCCTTCTCGCCCTCGCAAACGTAGACGGTGACCGCAGGATCGGCCGCGAGCAACTCCGGCAGGCAGTAGAGCACCAAGCGGGTGCTCTTGAGATTCCAGATGTAGCCCCCTTTGCCGTCCGGCCGGCGCTGGCGGAATGTCTTGTGCTTGGGGGGCGGACACGGGATGCGGACGCTTTGGAAGATGACCTTTCCGTCGGCGTCTTTGTAATCGTAATGGGTCCACTGGCCATGGGGCTCCGACTTGCGCGGCGGCAAGATTCGCGGCCAGTCGAGGCCAATCGCTTTCAAGATGTCCCGCGGGTCAGCGTCGGGTTCGCCGTGGTCGAAAATCAGGATGTTGTCGCCGTCGAAGGTGATGGACACGGAGGCGGAGTTCTCTTCCCGAAGGGGCGAGAAGGCTTCCCACTTGTTCGGGCCGATGGGCTTCGGCCTGTCCAGGTGGGAAAGAAGGAGTGCTTGCCCGTCGGTCATGGCCGCGTGTCCCCTCGGCGGCGCTGCGGTGTCACGCCAGCCGCGCCCGCGCCGGATTCTCGACGTGCGGGAGCCAGTAGGGCATCGGATGCCATACTCACTCGCGAGCCTTTCTCGCCGCGAGGGCGATCTCGTCGTCGCTCGCGCGCACGACGGTCATGTCGACGAGCACGCGCCCGCCGATGCGCCTACTCGGCAGGCTGCCGTCCGCCACGTGCCGGCGGACCGAGCACGCGGAGATGCCGAGCTCTGCCGCCGCGTCGGCGACGGACACGAGCCGCGCCGGCCGCGCTGCGCGCAGCGCGGCGACCACGGCGGCGACGATGCGGTCACCCTCTGCCCGGACGGCATCGGCGACGACAACACGGAGCGCGGCGTCGATCACGGTCGCGACTCCTGCGCGCGTTCACGGGCGAGACGATCGATCGCTGAGGAGATCCGCGCCGCGACTGACGGTCGCACGGGTAGCCCGCGCAGGACGCGCGCGACAGATCGCGGATCTACGTCTGCAGTGACCGCGATGCGACGCACGACCGGCGCCGGCGGGATGGGGTGTGCTGGCTGCGTACTCATGATGCCAGCATCGACGAGCAGGACGCCCGCCGCGCAAAATGGAAGACATCGCGGACGGTGATTTACGCCGAGGGCACCGCGAATGCTTGCTCAAGCGCCGCGAGGAGTTCCGCTTCCCGTCGGATAGCCACGTCGCCCGCGGGCTCGCCGGTCGGCGGCAGGAGTCGAATGCCCTTCCAGGTTCTCGGCCGCGCTTCACCCTTCCGCTCGGGACGCGCGTCCTGCACGGCCAGTGACAGGTTTAACTCGCGGCAGAACGCATTGAACGTCAGCACCTCGGCGTCGGCGTAGCGCTCGGGGTGCGCGACCTTGGCGGCCTTGAGCCACTTGGCATAGGCAGCGTGCAGGGTTGCCTTCGGTGTCTCGGCGCCCGCGTCCCAGCACGTTCGCTCCACAAGGAAGTCGGCCAGCACCGAAAGGGCGGCGCCGTGGTCCGCCGGCAGTCCCCTGATCCATTCGAACGACTCGGGCCGATTCACGCCCGCCACGGCCAGGGCATCGGCGAGTAACCCGTGCATGAACTTCGCGCGCTCCGCCGGCAGTGGTGGCCCGAGAACCGCGACCGCGCCGCGCTCGCCGCGGACGATAGGGTCCCACTTGGCCACGAAGGCATCCTTGCCGCGCATGCCGGCCCACACACTGCCAAGGGCCGCCTGATACTCTGGCGAGCCGGGCGCCGGCTGCATCGCCGCGATGCCCTCGGCCAGCTTGTCGACCACGAAGCCGAGAAGCATCGCCGTCCGCGGGCCGCGGTCCTCCTCGAGCGCGTAGGCAGCCATGGCCAGCGCGCCCGCCATGAGCCGCGCACGCGGCGTCCGGGGCTCCGGCAGGGACTTGGGCTGCACCACGTGCTCACCAGGTCCGCGCTTGCCGTAGAAGGCCCGGGCGTGGTCCATCGCCGCCGCAAATGCGCTCCGTGGCGCCTTTTCCCCCGCGCTGGCGTCTCCCCCCGGCCGGCCCGCCTGTGGCGCGCCTGCGCGCGCTGGCTGCGCTCGCGGGCGCTTTGGCTTCCTGTTCGCCGGTCGCATCTTCCCAGCTACGACAGCTTCCGCAACCATCGCTCCAACGTTGAGGAATCAACGCCTAGCGCTTGAAGCCCGAGGCAAACCATCGTCGTCTCGGGCTCTGGCCGCTTTGTCTCGGGCGGTTCGAGCTGAGCAACCCTTGTGAGCCCAAGGCGGGCTAGTTTGCGAGCCACACTGTTCGTGAAGGCGCCGACGATTTGGCGGCCCTCTGCTCCTGCAAGTCGAGCCGCCAGATCGGAACGTTTGGGTTCCCAGAACCTGTGAGCAAGCGCTTCCAGGAACAGGCCCGGGCGCTGTTCCAGCTTGTAGTCGCCTGGATTTCCCTCGGGATTCCCGACCCTCGCGCAGTCAAGGAAGTCGTTCCACGTTTCGAGGGTGGGGCTTCTCTCCCCGTCGGGCGTCGTCTCCCAAGTACTCTTTGTCATCGCTCGTCCTTTCTCGCCCCCCGGTAGAAAACCCGCTGGGCCGAGGCGCGGGGACGAGTCCGTCGCCTCCCTCGCCGGTGATCAAGCCGGCGAAGTGCCCAGCAAGTTCGGGTGGTACGGGAAACCGTGGCGTCCGTCAAGCCGCGTTTCGCCGCGCCCGGACGGTCAGGCCAAGGCTAACTTGCTGGCCGCTTGGCGGCGCCATGGTGGCACGGCTCGGCGGCCGAGCGGACGCTCTCCGACGGGGAACCCGCGGGTAGAGTGCCGAACAAGAAGTACACAGAGGCGGCTAGGTCCGGACCTCTTGAGGGGCCAGCGACCGGGAGGCCCCGGCTTTGTGGAGGGATGCCTCACTCGGCAGTCGCAGTTGCCCTGCTTGCCGGAAATCGCGGTGGAGGGCAACATCCCCGCATGGCATGGGAAGACCTTGTGAGGTTCTATCGGGAGCATCAAACTCTCTTCCACTACTACCTCGTCGGCAGCGTGGTGGCCCCTTGCCTGGAAGTCGCACACTGGACCTATATTCTGACGTTGGAATGGTTCCTGAAGGGCAACATCTACCGGGCAAATCTGAAGAAGATCGAGCCGCCTGGTGGGTCAAACCTCCGCCTCTGGAGAAAGTCCGATCTTGGCGTGCTCGTCGAGCCGCCAGGCTTGGGCGCGAAGATCTGGAAAGGGCTACGAGTGCTAGCGTGGGAGGCGTGGCTTTCATGGATTGGGGCTCTATACGTCGTCGTGGTGTTCCTCGGTGACATTCTAATCTTCGTGCGGGAAGTCCTTTCCGATAGTGCCCCTGATGTACTGAGGAAACTGAGGTACCCTCTGGGGCACAACCCCCGGCTGTCCAGCGAGGCGGTCTGGGCACACTCATTCGCGATTTCGATTCTCTTCGGAGAACCTGTGCAGGATGGATCGGCCATTCTGGACTCCCTGGCCCGGGTTCAGGAGAATCATCCCGACTTTGATCGACGCAAGGCGCTCGAAATACTAGGAGACCTCGGAATCGCGCGAGAGAGTGTGGTGTCACGCGCCTTGGACAATCTCGGCCCTGCGCCCACCAACACACCATGACCATGGTCCCAGCCGTGCAGTTTGGTGGCGCTTCGGCGGCAAGGCCTGGCGGCTGTGCGTTTCGCTCCGACGGGGAGCGAGCCGGTAGAGAATCGAACGAAGAAGCCGAGCGCCGCGGCCTGGACAGCGGTTAGCGGTTGAGGAATCCAACCACTCCGGTGAAGACCGTTGCGAGGATCAGAACACCCGTCGCGATGACAAGCGCCTTGGTCCACCATGCGACCTTGTCGGCGGCTGTTGAGCTCTTCTCAGCAAGCTCCAACTGCTTCGCCAGGAGTTCTCTCTGGGCATCGCTGTTTGCCTCGAGCAGATCGAAGAACCCAGCCACGCCGCTCACCCACAGATTCTCGGCGGCGACGACGCGTTCCTGATTCGCCTTCTGCCATTCCGGCAAGGAGTCTCGATAGCAGTGCATTCTGGCCACTTCCGCCTCCCAGTGCCCAAATGCAGTCCTGCACTCTCGATATGTGGCGAGAGCCTGCCGAAACTCCGAGAGCGCCTCGGTGCGCGTTTCCAGATCAGAGGCAGCGGTTGACATGGTGAGATCCTCTCGAAGATTCACGAGGGGTCAAGTGTCGGTTTGACGGTGCCGCCGGCCGGCGTGACAATCGCAGGCGACCACGCGCGGGCTTCACCTGTAGGCCGCGCCAACGCCAGGCAGCGGAGACCGACGCCATGACTGACCAGGGACCACCCAAGGGAGAGGCGTTCGAGACGGCAAGAGGTCTGTTCCTCGCATGCAAGGAGGTGGAGACGTTCATCCGCGAGACGGTGCTTCCACAGTTCTCTGATGAAAAACTCTCGGATGATGTCTCTGGCATGTTCTACGGGCAGCTGCTGCGCGCCTACGCGTGGATCCATACGATCACGAAGCTCGACGAGCCGTTCGACTTCCAGGCCGTGGCCGCTGGCGCACGTGCTCTACTTGAGACGGCGATCGACATGGTCCTCTTGCGTGCCAACCCGAGCGATGTCGCTCGGGTTGTCGCCTGGGAGGAATCCGAGCGCTTCAAGCACGCGCAGGCGATCGAGCGCTACTACCAGGCGTTGTCCGCTCCGCCGGTGGGCCACGAGCCTGCGGTGCAGTTTGCGAAGGGAATGAAGGCCCGCATCGAACGGCTACGTCTGAGGCAAGGATGGAAGAGCAAGAACGGCAAGGCACGCCATCCGGACCGCTGGACTGGCCGACACCTGGACGAAGACGCGAAGCGGGCTGACGACTGCGGCCACACGTTCAAGTTCAGCAATTTCTATGAGACCGAGTACCGGCAGGTTTGTTGGATGGTCCATGGCTCTGGGTTCGTTCATCGCAGGGTATCTGCAGAGTTCTTTCCGGCAATCGGTGGGATGCTCTACCGCCCATGCGCGGACCTGGCGACCCTGTGTGCGGAACTGGCGATTCGCCAAGTGCTGGGATGGAGCGCTACGCATGAGGCGGCGTTTGGCGATCTCCGGACTCGCACGATCTTGGTAGCAGGCGTGAACCGGCGATTGGCGATGGGAGAAGCACCATTCCCGGAGGTTCCGCGTCGGTAGCCGCGCAGCTCTTCACCGCTGCGCCGCTTTCGCGGCGGCGCGGCCCGTTCTCGTTTTCGGAGTACCAACACCGCCAGTACGCCGCCCGCGGGCCTCTGGCGCGAGCCCTGTTGCCCCGGGGCTGCCCTGGATCGCATCCGGTCTAGCTGTCGTCGCGGCGTTTACGAGTCGCCCAGGCGGCGCTTTGACGGTGGCGCGGCCGGGTGAGATTCTTCGGCCCGCCCCCCCCGCCCGGTAGGTAAAACGATCCCGATGGCGCCGCCGAGCGCATTCGGTGGCGCCTTGGCGTCAGGGCCTTGAGATCGTCCGGCGTTCCTCGAGGTGAATCAGCGGGTAGAGCGCCGACCAACGAGGCCGGGAACGCCCTTTGACGGCGAAGTCGGCTGGCGCGAGACTATCTGAGAAGGTACGGAGAACCCATGCTTCCGCCAACGTCGATTTTCCGTCGAATTCCAACCGCGATTGCACTGTCCCAGAGGCGCCTGCTTGGAGCTCTCGGGTATGCGTACGATGCCGTGGAGATGTACTACGAGCGCCTGGGGAAAGTGGCAGGGTCGTATTCATTGCCTGCCGCTGGCCCTGCTGCGCCAGAACCTTCTTGGACGCCAGCTAGCCGTCTGAGCATCGTCGTAGACGCTTGGGCTTGCGTCGACCACTTACACCGCATGCGTCGGCTTGTTCAGCGGTTCCCATGTTGTGAGCCACGTCCTGCGGAGGTTGACCAATTCATGACGGCGACCAAAGCGGCGACCGATATTCGACACCGGATACAGCACCTCGATGAGGACATTTTCGAGGCAAAACACTGCCAGGAAGGGCACCCCGTCCTTGGGGCAGTATCCTGGTCCGACACAAGATTTCCCTCCGGGTACGCGGTCTTCGGCATCTCATCCGGTCCGACCATCGACGGTGGAAAGCTACTCGCAATGAAGATCGGGCAACCCAGGATTGAGGACGGAGTCGGTGATTTCTGTTTGATGGCAGCGGATCAGGACCTCTCGCTGGACGCGATGGTGCTTGCAGCGCGGCAGTTCATGGCAGAGTTCGAGGTCACAGCCGCACGCGCTATCAAGACACAGTTGCGCGAGGCCGCCCGCTCCAAGGGTGTTTCGCTTGAGAAGGCAGGAGCACACCAGGTCTGCGATATGGTCACGGGTGTCTTCTTCGTGCCGACCGGCGACGGCCGTTGGACCACAGACGGAAGCCGAATGTTCGCGCGTGTTGAGGTTCCACCTGGCGTGCTCGATCTAGAGTCGTAACGTCCTGCTCGAGGTGGGCTGTCGCCACTTTTGGGCTGCGCCTCAGTCGGCATCGCGGCGACATTGCTAGGGCGCCCACCCGACCGGCTGGTCTTCATCGCCGCATGAGGCTTGGAGCCGGCAGCGCACCAGGCACTCGGCTGACGTCATTCGTTGCCGTTTTGGTGCGCATTCATGAGAAACCGGGTGCGCACCCGTGAGCACGCACCCGGTCTAACTTCGCGATTCGCTTGGAAGCGTTGTCACCGTCGGTCACTGCTACTCACCGACGGGGGGCTTGGGAAGCCGATGCTCTGCCAACTGAGCTACTCGCGCGAATACGGGGGAAGTGATACCACGGCCCGCGACGGGAGGGAAAGGGGGGACGAGATCTGCGGTCGACCGCGTGCGACTCCGGCGGCAAGGAATCGGGTGGTGGGCCGTGGTGAGAAACTGACACCGGGATGCGGACATCTTCGGCCCCGGCGCGAGATTCCGCGGTGGTTCTCGTGGTATGTGGATTGCCTGGCTCCGCTGAGACAGCCATGCCTCTGCACAGCTTGCACCTCGGCCCGTTGGCGTTGAGAACGTGGAGCGTGTTCGGCCAGCTTCCGTTCCTGGCGCTGATGGTCTTGCTCTATCTCGCCGGACGGCGGCGCGGCTGGGCTTGGCGGCAGGCCCTGCTGGCCACGGCGGCGCTGGCGGCCGGGATGTCGCTGGGCGCGGCCTTGCTCCCCAGTGTGCTCGGCGCCGTGGCGGGCGGCATCGCGCTCTGGCTGGCGGCCCAGAGGCTGCTGGGGCTGCAAGGCGGAACGGGCGAGGGCGGCTTCGTGACCGGCTACGTGCGCGGCGCGCTCGGACGCTAGCCTTGTCTCGGCACGGGAGGGCCGCGGCGCACGGCGGGCGGCGATGACCGCCCGTAAGGCGTGCGAGACGCGCGCGCTTGATTCGTATTCTCCTGGCGGTATCGTTTCGTCATGAACAAGCGATTTGTCCTTCATTCACTCTTGGGCGCGGCCATCGGCGTCCTGCTTCTGCCCCGGCCGGCCGCGGCGATCAACATCAGCGGAATGGCGAAGATGCTGAAGAGCTCGGCGGGCGACGCGGCCCGCGACAAGGCGGTCAAGGACATCAACGCCAAGCTGCTGGCGGAGGGCCGCAAGAACCAGTGCAGCTTCAAGAGCGACACGGACGAGCTGGCGCCGGGCTGCAACGCCAAGCTGAAGAGGCTGGCGAATGCCCTGGTCAAGGTGAAGCAGAACCTCAAGGTGTCGGGCGTCACCAACTACAAGTTCGAGGTTTCCGGCCACACCGACAGCAGCGGCTCGGCAGAGCACAACAAGGAGCTGTCCGCGAAACGGGCCGCGGTCATCGCGCGCGAGCTGGTGGCGCGCGGCATCGACAAGAGCGAAATCATCTCCGTCGGCAGGGGTTCCGAGCGGCCGGTGGTCACGCCCGACAACACGCCGGCCAAGAAGGCCAAGAACCGGCGCTACGAGATCCAGGTGCGGTTCTAGATCTTGACCTTCTTGAAGGCCCGCCAGACCAGGAGGTCGTAGGCGATCTTGATGCCGCCGGCGAGATAGAAGGGAACGGCCGCCAGGGCCGCCGAGGCGTAAAGCGGCCCGGCGAAGAGGGGCGAGATCGAGGCGCCCACCGTGCGCGCGATGCCGGTGACGCCGGCGGCCGCCGCGCGCTCGTGCTCGGGCGCCAGGGCCATCGTGTAGGCCTGGCGCGTGGGCACGTCCATCTGGGAAATGCTGAAGCGAACCAGCAAGACGGCGATGGCCAGCGGCAGGCTGGGCATGAGCGGCACGAGCACGAGCAGCAGGTTCGACGGGATGTGCGTGGCGACCATGGTGGCTAGAAGGCCGATGCGCTTGGCCAGCCAGGAGGCACTGAGCGCCGAGACACCGGCCAGGATGTTGGCGCCGAAGAAGATGCTGCCGAGGGTGCTCGGCGAGACGCCGAAGCGCTGCTGGAACCAGTAGGCGAGAAAGGCCTGCACCACGAAGCCGCCGGCGAAAGCGTCCATGGAGAACAGGCCGGCCAGCTTCAGGATCTTGTTGCGAGAGCTGCCGAGACCCAGGTGAAAGACGGAGCGCCGAGAAACCGTCCGGGCGCCATTCGCGGGAGAGGTTTCCACCGCCGCGGACAGGCGCGAGAAGAGAAGGGCAAGAACCGCCGCGGCGGCGGCGTATACGCAGGCCAGGGCGCGGTAGCTGCCGAGCGCGCTTATCCCGTTGCCTTGCAGGGCTTCGGCGAGGCCGCCACCCACCAGGCTGCCGAAGGCGGTGGCGAAAGACGCGCACAGGTTGTACCAGGCGAAGACCGCCGTGCGCCGCTCGGCCGGGATGGCCTGGGTCAGCGCGGCCTGCTCGACGGCGAGAAACGGGCCGACCTCGTTGCCGCTCGGGCTGATCACGCCGATCGTCGCGGCCAGCAGGAGCAGCCAGAACGACCGCGTGCTGGCGAACAGCGCGCCGGCCATGACCATGAGCAGGGCGCTGGCCACCAGCATGCGCCGGCGGCCCGCGCGGTCGGCCCGCGTCGTGATGAGCAGAGAGATGGCGGTGTCGCCCATGAGCGTGAGGGTGAGCAGCAGGCCGATCTGGGCTTCCGAGAGCCCGGCGGCCGTCAGGTGCAGCGCCAGGACGACAGAGAGCAGGCCGTACCCGAACATGCGCAAGATGCGCGTGGCGAACAGGAGGCGCACATCGCGGACTGCGGGGAGGGTTGGCTGTGCGTTTTTCGCTGGCATTGCGATGCGACGTCGGGAAGTTACACCACACGGGCGCGCGGGGCGAAAAGGTCGGAGCGGTTCGTGTTTCTACGATGCGAATCCAAGGCCGTTCCCCACTCGGGAAACGGCGGAGACGGCCGGAGACTTGAGTCGAGACGCGCCCGTCGTCTCGTCTTGGCCTTGCCCCTACCTTCCCGCGTCGGGCGCAAGGCGTGTTTGGAGTACATACTAGGTCCCACCGCCCGAACAGGAGGTAGTCCATGCACAGTAGGCTCTTGTTGACGGCATTTGTCACCCTGGCGCTGGCGGGTGCGTGCGAGCAGAGCGAGGGCACGCGTTCCTCGCCCGGCACGGGGGGCGGCGGCAGCGGCGGGAGCGCGAGCGGCGGCGGGAGTATGAGCGGCGGCAGCGGCGGGAGCGCGAGCGGCGGCGGGAGCAGGAGCGGCGGCAGCGGCGGGAGCGCGAGCGCCGGCGGGAGTATGAGCGGCGGCAGCGGCGGGAGCGCGAGCGGCGGCAGCGGTATGAGCGGCGGCAGCGGCGGGAGCGCGAGCGGCGGCAGCAGTGGCAGCGGAGGTCGATCTTCGGGCGGCGCGAGCGGGAGCGCGAGCGGCGGCGGCAATCCGGCCGGGGGCAGCGGGGGCGGCAGCGGGGGCATGGCCGGCGGCAGCGGCAGAACCGGCACGGGAGGCGCCACGGGCAGCGGCGGCTTGGGACCACGGAGCGGAGGCGCCTCGGGCACGGGCGGCGTGGGCACGGGCGGGGTCGCGACCGGCGGCTCGACCGGCAGCGGCGGCGGCACGGGGGCCTGCTCGCCCGCGGACGACACCTGTCCGGCGCCCAAGGGCGGGCTTGTCTGGAACTGCAAGAAGCGCTTCGCGTACGGCGTGAACTACGCCTGGGCCAACTTCGCCGGGGATTTCGGCGGCATCTCGGCGTGGAGCCAGAAGGGCGTCGCGGGGGACAAGGCCGCGCGCACGACCGAGATGACCGAGATGAAGGACAACGGCGTGGACGTCATCCGCTGGTGGATGTTTCCGGATCTGCGCGGCGACGGCATCGATCTCGACGGCAGCAAGACCCCCTCCGGGCTGGGCGCCACGGTGGTCGAGGACATCGATGCGGCCCTCGACATCGCCCGGCAACTCGATTTGCACATCCGGCTGACGCTGTTCTCGTTCGACAACTTCTGCGCCGACCGCACGGACAGCGGTATCACCATCGTCGGCCTCCAGCCCATCGTCATCGACGCCGCCAAGCGCGCGGCTCTCATCAAGAACGTCGTCTTGCCCATCGCCAAGGCGGTCGAGGCCAGCCCGAACCGGGATCGCATGATCGGGTGGGACGTCATCAACGAGCCCGAGTGGGCGATCTCGGGCTCCGACGGCTACGGCGACCAGCCCTTCGACCCGCAATCGCAGTGCAGTGGCGGCGCTGCGATGCAAACCATGACCTTCCCGCAGGCCGAGACCTTCGTGAAAGAGGTGGTCGCGGCCTTGCACGAGGCCAGCTCGGCACCGGTCACCGTGGGCAGCGCGGCGGTGAAATGGGCCAAGGCCTGGAGCCAGGTGGGCCTCGACTACTACGACTTTCACTGGTACGGCTGGGTGGATCAGTATTTCCCGCACACCAAGACGCCGGCCGACTACAAGGTGGACGACAAGGAGGTCGTGGTCGGCGAGTTTCCGCTCAATCCCTCGAGCGATTCCAGCGGACAGGCCTTTGGCGGCATCGACTACGGCAAGCTGGTCGACGACTTCCTGGCGGCCGGCTACGCGGGCACGCAGGGCTGGTCCTTCTCGGACTCGAGCGGGGCGTTCAGTTGGTCGAACGCCAAGGCCAACGTGAAGGCCTGGGCCGCGGCGCACCCCTGCTACACGCACTTCTAGCCCGCATTCTTCGCGAAGATCGGAGCACCCACGGGAAAATGCAAACAGACGGGCTCGGATTCGTGGAAGAGCGGCGGGCTAGACCGCGACGGGATCGGGCAGGGCATCGGGCGAGCTTGCTCGTCATGCTGCTCGCCTTGGCCTGTGCCGGCCGCGCCAAGCCGGCGGAGACTCCGGCGGGGCCCGTCTTGCTCGACGAGCCGGCGCTCATGGCCAGCCTGCGCTCGGCCGCGAATGCCGAGCCGGAGAAGGCTCTCTCGCTCTGCGAGGAGGGTGAGCGGCGTTTCGGCGAGTCGGTCTTCGCCGAGGAGCGCCGGGCCCTCGCCATTCGCGCGCTCATCGACCTGCAGCGCATCGGCGCGGCGCGCTCGCGGGCCTACGGCTTTCTCGAGCGCTACCCGGACGGGCCCTTCTCTGCGAACATCGCGGCCATGACCGGCGTGCACGCGCCCCCCAAGAAGCCTGTGCGGTGAGGTCGGTGGCATGCGGCGCGCGTTGGCCATCGTGTTCTTCCTGTGCGCGGTCGCGGGCGGCGTCTGGCTTGTCCTGCGGCCTGCGGCAAGAGAGCCCGCGGCGTCGCAGGGGCCGCCGCCGGCCGCCGCGCCCGAGCCGCCCCCGCCGCCGCATCTGGCTTTGCCGCGAGCCCCGCCACCGAGCGATGCCGAACGGCCGGCGCGGCCGGCGGTCGCGCAGGACGAGAAGGCGCTGATGCGCCAGGTGCGGGCCTTGGTCAAGACAGAGCCCCGGAAGGCCGAGGCCCTGGCGCGCGAGGCGCGTCGTCGCTTCCCGAATGGCGCAGAGGCCGACGAGCGCGATGCCCTCTTGGTCGATGCGCTCATCAACCAGCAACGCATCGGCGCCGCGCGCGACGAGACGTACTACTACTTCGAGCGCCATCCGAACGGTCGATTTGCCGAGCACCTGTTCGTCATGACCGGCGCGCGCCCAGCGCCACGGCGGCCGTAGCCTCTGCCTGCGGGCTTGCTCCAAACGACCGACAAAGGGTACCGTCCGTGTGACTTCAACCATTCGCGCGAGGAACCATGCGCAAGCGCTCGATTGCCGGACAGTCGCTTCTCCTTGTCGCCGTCGCGTCATCGGCGTTTGCGGCCGAACGCTCCGGCGAGGACGTGTACGCCGCCGCCTGCGCCGCCTGCCACGGCAGCGACGGCCGCGGCGCCTCGCCGGCGCAGACGGGGCTCAGCCTCGAGCCCCTCGATTTCACCGACTGTCTTCTCACCAACCGCGAGCCCGACCAAGATTGGCGCGCGGTCATCGCCGAGGGCGGCCCGGCGCGCGGCTTCCATCGCATGATGCCGGCCTTTGGCGAAGTGCTGTCCGAGGCCGAGCAGGAGGCGGTGCTCGGCTACGTGCGCGGCTTCTGCACCGAGCCCGCCTATCCGCGGGGCGACCTGAACTTCCCCCGGCCGCTCGTCACCGAGAAAGCCTTCGTCGAGGACGAGTTCGTGCTGAGCACCGCCGTGGCCACGCGCAGCCCGCGCAACGTGGCGAGCAAGCTGGTCTACGAGCAGCGCTTCCTGCGCCGGCAGCAGTTCGAGGTCATCGTGCCCTTCGGCGTGGCCAAGATGGCCGACGGCTCGCGCGAGGCCGGCATCGGCGACGTGGCCGTCGGCGCCAAAAGCGCGCTTTTCGCCAGCGTGGACACGGGCAGCATTCTCAGCGTGGCGGGCGAGGTGGCGCTGCCCACGGGCAACAAGGACAAGGGCTTCGGCAAGGGGGTGGTCGTGCTCGAACCGTTCTTGGCCTTCGGCCAGGCCCTGCCGGCCGATTTCTTCCTGCACCTGCAGGCTGGCGCCGAGATCCCCATCAAGGAAGCGTCGGACGTCGAGACCGAGGGCTTTTTGCGTGGCGCGCTCGGCACGAGCCTCACGAGCGGCAAGTTCGGCCGCACCTTCTCGCCCATGGTCGAGGCTTTCGCGGCGCGGGAGCTGGCGAGCGACGCGCCGACGTTCCTCGACATCGTGCCGCAACTGCAGGTCAGCCTGAGCCGGCGGCAGCACATCCTGGCCAACCTGGGCGCCAGCATCCCGACGCTGCGGCGCGAAGGCCGCTTTGCGCGGGTCCTGTTCTACCTGCTCTGGGATTGGTACGACGGCGGCTTTTTCGAGGGTTGGTGAAAGGAGACGAATCGTGAAAGCGACAAAGACCCTCTTGTTCGTCTCCGCGCTCGGGCCGGTCGCGGCGCCGCCGCCAGCCGGTGGAACGGAGCTGTTCCTGACCTCGGACAACTGCCAGGCCTGCCACAACGGGCTGGCCACCGCCAAGGGCGAGGACGCGTCCATCGGCATCGACTGGCGCGGCACCATGATGGCCAATTCGGCCCGCGATCCCTACTGGCAGGCCTCGGTGCGCCGCGAGGCGAGCGAGCACGCGCCCGCGGCCGCGGCCATCGAAAAGGAATGCTCGCTCTGCCACATGCCCATGGCGCACGTGCAGGCGCGGGTCGAGGGGCGCGGCGCCTCCGTATTCGCCAACCTGGCGCGCGGCACGCGCAGCGAACGAGCGGCATTGGCGCAGGACGGCGTGAGCTGCTCCGTGTGCCACCAGATCGAGGCCGACGGGCTCGGCAAGCCCGAGAGCTTCGTGGGCGGTTTCGTTGTGGAGCCCACCGGCAAGCTGCCGCGTCGGGCGCTGGGGCCCTACGAAATCGAGCCGGCGCTGGCCCGACTCATGACTTCGGCCACGAACTTCTCGCCTGGCGCGGCCTCGCACATGCGCAGCTCCGAGCTTTGCGCCACTTGCCACACGCTCATCACCGAGTCTCTCGATGCCAATGGCAAGGTCATCGGTCGCCTACCCGAGCAGGTGCCCTATCTGGAATGGCTGGCCAGTGCGTATCGTGACAGCCTGTCGTGCGTGGACTGCCACATGCCCGAGGTGAGCGAGCCGGTCCCGGTGGCGAATCTGCTCGCCGAGCCGCGGACGAAGGTCCGCCGGCACGAGTTCCTGGGCGGCAACTTCGTCTCGCCGGCGCTGCTCAAGCGCCTGGGCACGGCGATGCCGGCGCTGCCGCAAGATCTCGACCGGGTGGCTCTGTCCGCGCGCATGTACGTGGGCAAGGCGGCGGCCAAGGTGAGCATCAAAGACATCCAGGCAAAGGACGGCGTCCTCGAGGCGGCGATCGCCGTCGACAACGCCACCGGGCACAAACTGCCCACCGCCTATCCGTCGCGGCGGGCCTGGTTGCACATCACGGTCAAGGACGGCGGGGGAGCGCTGGTCTTCGAAAGCGGCGCGGTCGCTAACGACGGGAAGATCGCGGGCAACGACAACGACGACGACGCGCGAAGGTTCGAGCCGCACTACCAGGCCATCGAGAAGCCGGAGCAGGTCCAGATCTACGAGGCCATCCTGGGCGACAGCCAGGGCAAGGTGACGACCGGGCTTCTGCACGCGGTGAAGTACCTGAAGGACAACCGCATCGTGCCGGCCGGCTTCGACAAGCGGAAGGCCGCCCCCGACGCGGCCGTGCACGGCAAGGCGCTGGCCGACGCGGACTTCGCCGACGGCAGTGACCGGGTGATGCTGCACATCCCGGTCGCCGGCAGCCAAGCGCCGTACAAGGTCGAAGCCGAGCTGCTCTACCAGCCCATCGGGTACCGCTGGGCGGAGAATCTGCGTTCGATCGAGGGCGCCGAGCCCCGAGCCTTCAGCCGGGCCTTCGACGGTCTGGCGGCCGTCTCGTTCCAGCGCATGGCGCGAGCCGAGCGGGTAAGCGCCGGGGACTAGATGCCGAACTCGATCTTGGTCAGGCAGAGGTTGTCGACCGCGATCTCGGTGGCGGTCGAATTCACCTGCACGCCGAATTTGTCGATGCTGCCGGCGTCCGCTTCCGTCAGCGCGGTGCCGGTGCTGTCCCAGCAGTTGGTCTTGAAGTCGGTGATGTTGATGGCGGTTCCGGGCGTCATGGCGGTGCAGTAGCCGATGTCTTCCAAATCGCCTTCTTTGTGCAAGACGGCGCGCAGACCGGTGGTCGGGCTGCCGCTCAGGCTGAAGGTGACGGTCTTCCAGTTCATGCCGATGCCCGCGTTCGGATCCTTGGCGTTGACGCCGACCTGCACGCCCCAGTTACCCTCGTAGTCGGGGGTGGTCGCGTCCAGGGCCGGGATCGTGCCGGTCATGCACAGAGCGTCGGCCTGGTTCCAGTTGGTGTTGGACTCGCAGGGCGCGGCCTCGGTGATGGCGGCTTTCGCGGTGTCGCAGGTCGGATCCGTGAGGGTGTCGAGCGCGCCGAGCGCGACCCACCCCCAGCCGGTCATGGCGCCTAGGGCCTGGCCGTTGCAGAACCCGACCGCGTTGTCGCCAACGCTCGCGCCGCAGCTATTGCTGCTGCCGCCCGCGCCGCTGGCGCCGCCTGCGCCCGAAGAGCCGCCGGAGGGATCGCCGCCGCCGGAGCCGCCATCTCCCGAGCTGCCGCCGGTATCGCTGTTGCCGCCGGTGTCGCTGTTGCCGCCGGTGTCGCCGTTGCCGCCGGTGTCGCCGTTGCCGCCGGTGTCGCTGTTGCCGCCGGTGTCGCTGTTGCCGCCGGTGTCGCCGTTGCCGCCGGTGTCGCTGTTGCCGCCGGTGTCGCTGTTGCCGCCGTTGCCATCGTCTCTGACACAGACGCCGGCGGAACACCGCAAGCCGGAATTGCACGTTTGGTTGGGGTAGCACCGGCCGTTCTCCGAGCCCTGCGAATAGCGGACCGTCTGGCTGCAGCCGAAATAGGCAAGCGGCACCAGGGCGAGTAGCGCCAAGATAGGTCGTTTCACGGGAGAACCTCCGTTGCGGGCATGATGCCTAGGCGAATGTGGGGAGCATTCCTACCCCAACGGCCCGCGCTGGTCCAGTGATGCCGCGCAAGGGCGACGGCGTTGGTTCGGGTCGGTCGCCATCGAGATCTCGATCAGGGCCGGGCAAGGATTCCAGCGCCCTGGTCGGGGGCCGCCGGGAAGGCATGGCCCCGGAAGGCGGATTCTGAGCCGCCGACTGCGGCCGACCCGATGCCGCGGGGCGCATTCGCCCCCAAGTCGCCCGATCTGGCCGGCGTCGCATTGCCTCGGGGAAGAGGAGAGTCCGTTGCATCGCAGCAGTGGTCCGGAAAGGAATGTCTTGTCCACGACAGAAATGCCGCGTCCACGTAGGGCGCTCTCCAGCCAGGTCGAGCGGTTGGGCGTGGCACCTGGTTTGCAAAAGCAAGTGGCCCAATGAGGCGACATCCTTTTGGGCAGCTTCTCTTCCTTGTTGTCGTGTCGGGTCTTCTGGTTCAAGCCTGCTCGGGCCGAAGCGGCGCCAAGCGGGAGGATGCGGGAACGTTGGCCTTCGATGGCAGAACGGCGGATAGTCCTGCGCTCCCGGTGACCGGCGGGCGGTCCGGCCATGGGGGCTCCGTTCCCGACGCCACCGCAGGCACTGGAGGGAACGTGGCGAGCGGGGGAATCAGCTCCGCGGGAGGACGGAGGCTGACCAGCGGTGTGGTTGGCAACGGCGGAACGACGGGCACGGGCGGGAGCGTTGCGACCGATGGAGGCGGTGCGAGCGGCGGCGTCACGGGCACGGGCGGGAGCGTTGCGACCGATGGAGGCTGGGCGAGCGGCGGCGTCAGGAGCACGGGCGGAGTCGCCGGCGCGGGCGGCGTCACGAGCACAGGCGGAGTCACTGGCGCGGGCGGCGTGACCGCGACGGGGGGCACGGTGGCGACCGGCGGGACGGTTCAGGATGCAGCGGTCCCGCGCGACTGTGCCTGCACGCTCGTCGAGAGCACCTGGGTGCTGTCCTGGGACTGCTTCTGTACGGTTCGCGACTGCAGCGTGTCTCTCTGGGATTTCGTGCCCGACGGCGGGCTGATCGCTCCTCTGTCGGCTCTGGTGGAGTACGAGGATTGCGGCTTGGCGCTTTTCTTCAATAGCACGCCTCAGAAGGACACCACGCGCGTCTTCGATCTGACGACGGGGCGGCTCGTGGGGCAGAGCGAGACGGTGAACGGAGGCGCGACATGCCCCTTCGGCCAGGATGCGGGCGTGGGCACGATGGTCTTCTGGCTGAGCGCCGGTCAATCGGTGCCGAGCGGCTGCGTGGCCACGCGTTGCATCGACGACGGCAGCCCGAGCGGCTACTGCCCGTGACGGAAGAAGTTGCGCACCCCGCGCGTCCTTGCCCGCGCTCGCCGAGACGAGAAGGGGCGAGCGCCACGGTGGGCCTTCGCGCGAGATCGAGACGGCTCGTCGAACCGGTTTCACGGTCGTGCCACGCGACAACCTGGCGCGCCGAACGAGCCAAGAGGGCGTCCTGAAGGACTGCGCCCGCGGTCCGCGTGAAAAAGCTCGACGTCCCGAGACAACTAGCTAAGGTTGACGAGGCAGCAGCTCATGACATTCAGGCATTTTGTGGTTCGGTGCTCCCTGGTTGGTCTTTGGTTGGTGTGTGGTGGCGGTTGCTCGCAAGACGCATCGCCGTCGGCCGGCCAACAGGGATCGGGCGGGGTTGGCTCTGGCGGCGTGACCGGAAGCGGCCATCGCGTGACCGCCCGACCGGGTACGATATCTCCTCGATTCTATGGGAGAATCCTAGCGACGACGAACCGCAGAGTGCGGTCTCTGCGAAGCGCATGGCGGAGGATCGACGTTGCGGTGCACGGTCGATGTTGCATGGGTGTCTTCCCCGTGCTACTTCTCAAGCAATGCCGCGAGCGACGACAGTGATCGCCCAGCGCACGAGCCGCGTGATGCACCAGACGCGCCGGCCGGCAAGGTTCTCGCGTCGCGAGCCCTCATCCTCCGGCCCCGGCTGAGAAGAGCGCTCCGCCAAGCTGTGTCTGTTCGGCCGCGCGCCGAACGGGCGATATCGTGACCCGCGCGTTTGCGCGTTTCGTTGCAGTGGTGAAGTGACTCCCGTTTCGCATGAGGGCTCCCCATGACACAGACATTGTCGATTTCAGATGCGGCCTGGTCCGCGCCCCATTTGTTCTTCGTTCCGGCAGGGCAAGAGTTGCCATCGTGGATTAGCCGCCAGGAGCTTGCCACGTTCCTGCACGAGCACATGAAGCCGTACGAGGACACGCTGGTCGACGTGCGACGTGGCCTGGATGATGCGCTCGGGAATCGCCCGGGTCCGGGTGGATTCGTCGTCCTGGCACGGCTTGGGACGCAGCTCACGGGAGCCTTGGTCATGCTGGGCACCGGGATGCGGGGGTACATACCCGAGCATCTCCTGCTCTTCGTCGCGGTCGATCGCTCGCTCCGCAACCGAGGGATCGGAGAGCTTCTGGTTCGGGCTGCGGAAAAGCGTTGTGACGGCGACATCAAGCTGCACGTCGAGCACGACAACCCCGCGAAGCGGCTGTACGAGCGACTTGGCTTCGTCTCTAAGTATGCCGACATGCGCCTGCGGAAGAAGGTGCCCAAGTGAACCGCGTCGTCATCAATCTGGAAGCGCTCGAGCACAATCTGCGCACCATCGACCGATGGCTGACTGCGCACCCCGCAAGCTGGATCGTGGTTTCGAAGGTGTTGTGCGGGAACCCGGAGGTGCTGCAGGCGCTGCACGCGTTGGGGGTGCGCTCGTTCGGAGATTCCAGGCTGCTCAACCTGCAGGCGATTCGGCAGGTCGCGCCCCAGAGCAGTACCTGGTACCTCCGACCTCCGCACTTGTCCGCGACGAGGGCGTTGGTCGAGACGGCGGGCACCAGCCTCAACAGCGAGCTGCGCACGATCCAGGAGCTGGACCGCGAGGCGCGCAGCTACGGCGTCATGCACGACGTGGTCATCATGGTCGAGTTGGGGGATTTGCGGGAAGGCGTGCAGCCGGGCGCGCTGACGAGATTCTACGAAAGCGTGCTCGAGCTGCGGAACATCCGTGTGGTGGGCCTGGGCGCGAGCCTGGGCTGTCTGGCGGGGGCCATTCCGAGCGTCGAGCAACTGAACCAGTTGGAGATGTATCGAGAGTTGCTGGAGCTGAAGTTCAAGCGGCGCATCCCCAAGGTGTCCGTCGGTTCGAGCGTTCTCCTGCCACTCTTGCGCAAGGGGGTGCTGCCGAAGGCGATCAATCATTTCAGAATCGGCGAATCGCTGTTTCTCGGCACGGACTTGCTCGCCGGGGGAGTGCTCGATGGGCTGCGCGACGACGTCGTCACCGCCGAGGGGGAGATCTCCGAAATCAAGGAGAAGAGCCTGGTGCCCCCGAGCACGACTTCGTGCATGACTCCGTTCGCCAGCGTGGGGAAGGACGAGGGTGTCACACCCGGGCGGCGTGGCTATCGGGCTCTGGTCACGATCGGTCAGCTCGATACCGACGTGGGCGGGCTCGTTCCCGTCGATCCGGCCCACCGCATCGCCGGCGCGAGCAGCGACATCACCGTGGTCAACCTGGGCGAGGACGCGAAAGGGCTCGAGGTCGGCCACTCGATCCGCTTCCGGGTCAGCTACGCGGGTCTGCTCAGGCTCATGAACGACAAGTACGTGCCCAAGCATGTGGTCAGCGGAAGATCGCCGGCGCACAGCCAGGGGCGCTGGCGGTCGACCAGCAGGGAGAGCGAGACCGCCCAGCTCTTCTGCGAGGAATCGTGAGTTCGTCTTTGCCCCTGGAAGCGAAGGTCGAGCGCGATCGACGCGTCTGGAACGAATGTGCGGGCACCTACGAGGAACGCATCGTGTGCGGCCACCCCGACGTGCTGGCCTACGAGAGCTTCGAGGAGGACTTCCTCGACCGCGTGCTTTCGTTTCTCTCGCGCGAGGAAGATCGGCCGCTCGGCCTCTATGACGTCGGTTGCGGATCGGGACGGCTGCATCTGCGCTACGGGCTCAAGGTCGCGAGCAGCGCGGCTCTGTCGGAGGCCGACGTCGTTCGCGTGGCTTCCGAGCGCCGAGGGCGCGCGGCCTATGCCTACGACCCGGTGCTGGCGGCGAAGCTCGAGTATGTCGGGGGCCTCGACTTCTCCAGCGAGATGCTGACGCTCGCGACCAAGAAGCTCCGGGATGCCGGCCTGGGGAGTCTGCTGGGCGGTCGCCTGCGACTCGAGCGTGGTTCGGCGTTCGAGCTTTCGCCGATGACGGGAGCGGTCGTTCCCGTCGTGGCCTGCGTGTGCAACTCCATCGGCGTCATGCAGGGCCCGGAGGGCGCCGAGAAGCTGTTTGCGTCCATCGAGCGCGCCGTGGGCACGGTGGGAGGCATCGGCATCATCAGCGCGTACCGCAAGGAAGCCGTCGGCAGCTTCGCGCTCGGCAACTACGAATCCACCATGGACGTCTGTGGTCAACCCAAGTGGCTGACACCGGACACCTATGCGAATGCAGCGTATCGGAAGGTTCCCAAGGGATACAAGCGGGCTCACGAATCGAGCGACTCCATCGAGGTCGACGTCTTCGATCAAGAAGGCCGGCTCGTGGCCGGGGCGCAACGATTGGTTCGCAACCCGGACCTCGTGCGCAAGACGACGGAGACCGGACACATCGAAACCCACTCGGACTACGAATCACGCTGGTACTCCTTCGCGCAATTCGAGCACTGGATTGCCTCTTGCTGGGGGGCGCACAAGGCGTGGCATGTGCTCGGCGCGGAGCTGGACGTCATGCGGGGCGAACCGGCCCAGATTGCCATCCTCGATCCGCGAGAGCGCTTGGCGGGGCTGTTTCATCGCTGGCTGAAAGCGCGCAAGCCAACCGGTTGAACCAGCGTGCTCGAGGGCCTCCGGAGTATCTGGTTTCACCATCCCGAGTGGGTGACGTGGTTCGTCGTCGCGAGCTACGTCGCGTTCATTGTCGCCAAGGGGATCGCGAAGACCCGCAAGATCCAGCACACCGACGACTTCCTCCTGGCGAGCCGCAACGTCGGTTTCTTCCTTCTTTTCTGCACCATGGGAGCCACCATCATCGGAGGCGGCGCGTCCATCGGAGCCGTGGGCAAGACCTACGAGATGGGCATCGTCATGCTGTTCGTGTCCATGGGGTGGTACGTTCACCTCATCTTCTCGGGCTTGTTCGTGGCGCCTCGCTTTCGCGAGGCTAGGCTCTACACCGTCGTCGGGTACTTCGGCCATCGCTTCGGCGCGGCGCCACGATTCCTGGCTCTCGTTCTGTCGCTGTTCTTCTCTGTCTTCATCGTGGCCGCCCAGATGGCGGCGTTCGGCTGGGTTCTCGCGTCGCTTCTGCCGCGACTGTCGCAATGGCTCGGGGGGACGGCGGGCGGCGGGCTGGGCCTCAAGGCGGCCATCGTCGTGGGCGGCCTGCTCGTCGTCGCGTACAGCACCGCCGGAGGTCTGCTCGCGGTCATCTACACCGACGTGTACCAGTTCATCGTGCTGTTTTTCGGGTTCGTCGTCACCTTGGTGTTGGTGGCCCCCGATCTCTTTGGTCACTTCGGGCAAGTGGTCGCGGTTTCCCCGCCCGAATTCTTCGAGCCCACGGGCGGCAGAGGGTGGACGTATCTCCTGACGGCGTTTTTCGCGTTCCTCCTCGGGGAGATGTTCGCACCGGGGTACGCGACCCGCTACTGCGTCGGGAAGGACATCAAGCAGACGAAGCTGGGGATCGCCGGTGTGGGTTTCTTCCTCGCCCTGACCTTTCCCGTCATCCTGTTCTTCATCGCCGCCTATGCGCGGTGGCGATTTCCGGATATCGATGCGCAGACGGCGCTGCCGATGGTGGTCCGTCGCATCAACAACCCGCTGGTCTCGGGTCTCATGATCGGCGCGCTCCTGAGCGCCGTCATGTCGTCGGCGGATTCGGCGCTCAATTCCGCCACGGCGATCTTCGTCAAGGATCTGTTCGAGCATCAGCTCGGCCGTCGCGATCGAGGCGACGGCAAGACCTTGAAGCTTGCTCGTCTGTGCACCTTCCTGCTGGGCGTTGCCGCGATCCTGGTCGCGGTGGCCTTTCCCGACATCATCGGGCTGTTGCTCATCACGTACCACGTCTGGGCGCCGGCCGTGGTCGTGCCCGTGATCTACGGAGCGTTCTTCAAGGCGCAGGGCCCTGCGGTCGGCCGGCAGGTTGCCATCACCATGGTGGTCTCGACAGCGGCAACCATCGTCTTCGACCACACCCGGTTTGCCAGATCCCTCGAGCCGGCGGTGTTCGGCGTGCTGGTCGCCATCGGGCTTTTGGCCGGATTGCGCGCTCTATGGAGGCAACCGCGAAGCGGCGCCGACCATGGCGCTCCGGACGGCACAGGGGGCGCGGAAGCGCAACCCGACGAACGAGTCAGTACAGCTCCGTAGGCCCGGCTCGTAGCACGGTTGGCCGCCCGGCGGCGGCGGACGGGTAGGGCCGGACGGCGAACCTGCGAACGAAACGGGCCGCCGGCCAGAGCGGGTGCGCTGGCTGGAGCACGTGCGCTTCGCCACACTTGGGGGACCGCGGGCGCAAAGAATGCCGACGGAACCTTGGACAAGGACGCATAATCGGATGCACGACGACGAGGACATCGGGATGAACGCTCGAACGGCACTTCTTGTGGCAACGCTAGTTCTCGCGGCCGCTGCCGCTTGTTCGCGGGGATCTTCGCTGGTCGTTCGCGACGGCGCGGCGGATGGAACCAGCGACCGTGGCAAGGATATCGCCGGCGGCGGTGGCGTTGGTACGGGCGGAGCGGTGGGCACTGGTGGCTTTGTGGGCACCGGTGGGGTAGTGGGCACCGGTGGGGTAGTGGGCAGTGGTGGCTTTGCGGGCAGCGGCGGCCTGCTAGGCAGCGGTGGCTTTGTGGGCAGCGGCGGGGTGGTGCGTAGCGGTGGGTCGCTGGGCAGCGGCGGTCGGGTGGGCAGCGGCGGCAGCCTGGCAAGCGGCGGCGTTGCCGGCGGTGGAGCGGGCGGCGGGGGCGCCGGGGGCACGGACTGTCTCGGCCCAAGCCCCCTTGGAGCGGGCGTCGGGGGCGGCGCCTGCGAGGGCGCCATACGATGCATCAACGTCCCGACCGCCACCTTGGGCTACGAGACGTGCAACTGGCTGGTGGAGAAGGGCCGCGCGAGCGTGTTCGAAGCCGTGCGGGCGTGCTTCGGCAAGAACCCCGATTTCTGCTCGCAACAGCCGGCGTCCGTCGAGGCTTGCACCGGTCCGATCTTCGCCCGGGCCTGTGCCGGGGCGGGCGCCACGGTCAATGGCGTGGACGTCGACTGCCGAAGCCTGGCGGCGGATTGTGCCGCGGTCAGCGAGCAGGAGTGCCATCTCCTGACGGACATCCTCAACGACAAGTACTACCAGGCGGCCTTCGAATGCTACTTCGGCCAGGACATAAGGCC
>JAFGPX010000155.1 GCA_016935975.1 Deltaproteobacteria bacterium | reverse complement strand
TGATCGGTGTTCTCGAAAACTACCAGCGAGAGGACGGGAGGCTAGACGTGCCCGGCGTCCTTCGCCCATACTTGGGCGGTATCGACGTGCTCGGATAGGACGACGTGGAAGGCAAGCCTCTCGCACTGGCCGTGTTGTTCTCTGGCATCTTCGCCATTGCCATGGGCGTCCTGATCCTGCACGCCGCCAGCGCGCCGCCGCTTGCGCCCAAGCGTCCCGACCCGCCGCCGCCGCCCTCGGCGATGATCAACTCCGACATGCGCTTTTCCGTCGTCTACTACAAGGCGCTGATCGAGCAAGACGCCAAGTCCTACGGTATCCCGGCCCCGCCCTACGAGGATCTGCTGCAGCCCAACCCCTACTTCGACGAGCTACGCGAGCGACACCGCCTGCGCATCAAGGCGCCCCTCGAAACCCGGCACCTGCGCATCACTCTCGAGGTGAGCAAGCAGACCACGATCATCGAATCGCACAGGCTCTCCTCCGACCACTTCGTCCTGCGCATCGAAAACCGCACCCCGCTCTACCTCGCCTACCGCATCCGGACCGCGGTGCCCGAGAAGGGCAAGTGCCGGCTCAAGGCCGAGATCCCGCACAACGCGCTCGCGCTCGAGCCGGAGCAAACCGTGCTGCGCACCGAGTGCCTGTATCGCAAGGGCGGCTTCGTCGATATCACCGGAATCGAGGTCATCGAACTGCCGGCGCTGTCGGCCTTCTATGTTTCGCGCGTCCCGCCCAACAGCACGCTCTTCGATCCGCGCACCTCGGCCAGCCACGTACCACCGCGAGGAACGATGTGCATGCAGACCTTTTCCTGGCGTGAGATCAAGGACGGCATCGAGAAGCAGGAGCTAGGCTGGCGCGACTTCATCGATTTCTACGCGCGTCACAGCTGTTCGGAGTACTCGTTTTTCAAGTCGTACCGCTACCGCGGAGATCCCAGTACCCCGCTCCCAACCCGTCCTCTCGACTAGTCCCTTGGTTTTCGATACATTACCGGGAAGCAACCATGACGAAGGCCGATCTCATCGCAGTCGTTGCTGACAAGCTCAAGTTTCCGTGGGCGCGAGCAGAGTCGTTGGTCGACCAGATCTTCGCGTGCATGTCCTCTGCCCTGCAGCAAGGCGAGGGCATCGAAATCCGCGGCTTCGGCAGTTTCACGGTGCGCGAGTACAAGGCCTACGAAGGGCGCAACCCGCGCACGGGCGACACCGTGCATGTCAAGCCCAAGCGCTTGGCCTTCTTCAAGGTGGGCAAGGAGCTGCGCGAACGGGTCAACCGCGGCCGGCAGGCCGATGCCCCCGCCGATGGCCCGCCCCGGCCCCAGTCCGCTGAACAGCCGCCCTCAACCTAACTTCACCACGAGCCCACGGTCGCCGTCGACCAACACCACGTCTCCTTGGACGAGTGCTTGGCTCGCTCCTTGAGCGCCAACCACGGCGGGTATGCTGCGCTCCCGCGCCTGCACGGCCACGTGATCGAGCGGCCCCCCGGTTTCGCACACGATGGCGACCGCAGAAACGAGAGGCAACTCCGTGGGGAGTAGGGTGCGCGCCACCAGCACCGCCTCGGCAGCCGTGGCCGGATGCTCGCCCGGGCGGTGCAAGAGCACGCTGCCGATGGCCCGGCCACCAGTGCCAGAGCCCCGCAGCGCCCGCTGGTCTACCGCGCCAGCCAGCGGCGGCGGTGCGCGCAGCGCCGCCTCCCATCCCTTCCTCCCCGCCGCGGCCGTCGCCGCCAGGCCGACCGGCGGCGCGACACCGCCGACAATCTCGCGAACCAGCGCCAACGGCAGATAGAAGACCTCGTCGGCATCAGGCAGCTTCCCGTCCGTCGCCAGCCTCTCGCCAACCCGGAGCAGCGCGCGCCGGACCGCGGCCTGCGCCCGGGCGTAGAGCCAGTCGTCGGCCTCGCCGAGCGCGAAGGCCATGCGCGAGTCGCCGAGCAGCTTCCGCCACCGTGCGTGCAGGCTCACGTCGAGCACGCCCTCCACCTCGGCGGCGGCCGCCTGCCAGTCGGCGGCCCGCGCGGAAGCCGTGTGCGCGCGAGCGAGCAACGCGGCCGGTGCCTCGGCGTACGTTGGCGCGGCCACGTCCCAACATGCCGCCTCGTCCCCGAAAAGCGCGAGATAGTGAGCGACCGCGCGATTGCGCGCCTCGGGTGTCGCGGCCGCCGCGACGAGGCCGGCCCGCTGCAGCCGCTCGCTGGCCATCGAGGGAACCGACAGGCGGAGCGCCGGCAACCGTGCGACCCCTGTCGGGGCATGCGCCTCGAGGAATTCGCGCAGCCGGCGGTGGGCCACGCGCAGGGCCGGCTGCAACACGCCGAAGATGGGCTGGTAGGCGCGCACGAACAGCGCCAACGCCTCTTCCAGACCTGGCCTGGCTCCGAGGGTGGTCAGACCTGCCTCGACGTCGGCACGCAACGACAAGAAGTATCCTTCGGCGTCCTCGCACCGGATCCCGGGCGGCAACCTTTTCTCGTCCTTGGCGTAGAAGAGGTAGCCGCCGAGCACGCGCTGGCGCACGCCGATGGCGCAGGTCGCATCGACGATCTCGACCAGCCCGGTTTGGGCCGGCGAGAGGGGCAAGGGGTTGTGAGAGGCGTCCCACTGCCACGAGCCGGAAGTCACCGCGTCATGGCCGAGCTGGGTCCACCCGCTCCAGGTCAAAGGCCCGGCCGGCGGCTCGAAGGGCCTCGCCTGCAGATAGACGACACCGCCCTCGCCCAGCACCCATTCGATTTCGGTGGGGCCGCGCCGGCCCGCGAGCCGGCCCAAGGTTTCGTGGATGTCGGCGCGAGCCTCGTCGGGGAGCTGGCCGCCGCGGACCATGACCAGGGGCTCGTTCATCGCGCCGGGCGCGAAAGCGGCGCTGCCCTCGGCGCTGCCGGGGACGTAGGCGTGCACGAGCACCGCGAGAGGGCCGCCCGCCGGAACAGCCCCGTGGGCCAGCGCGTAGGCCACCGCACCCGGCGCGAGAGCCGAGCCCAGCACCTCGCGGATCGCCTGCTCGACCCCTGCGGCCGCAACCGGCAGGCGCGATTCGTAGACGCCAGCCGCCAGCTGGCCCGGCCGGTCTTCCCCCGCGAAGGAGGAGCGCACCGCGAAGCTGTCGACCGCGAGAGCCGCCAGGCGGGCGTACAGCTCGCCACGGAAACCTGGCGGCCAGGGCGTGCGAAAGAGCCTCGCGCGCAGGCGGTCCAAAACGGCGAATGCCTCCTCGCCGAGGCGGTCCAAAACCGGGACTTCACGGCAGAGGTCGCGGAACAGATCGTCCGTGATGACGAACCCGGCCGGCGTGGGCAAAGAGGCGGCAGCCAGCTCGGCCAGGGAGCGAGCCTTGCCGCCCAAACGTCCGTCGCACGCTGCAAGCTCCGCCAGAAACCGCATCGCCAGAATCTAGCAGGCATGCCCGCACAGGCGACTGCGGAATCGCCGGCCCGATCTTGGGGTTGCCGTCGCTCGCGACTGCCTCCTATAGTGCGCGGCATGCGCGGCCCGTTGCTCTCTGGCGCCCTCGGCAGCCCGGCCACCCTCGACCGGGTGCGCAACCTCGTGGGCGAGCGCTCGCCCATCGTAGTGCTTTCCGCGCTGTGGTTGGCCGAAACCCTGGCCACCGAGTTGCCCGTGCTGGCGCTGGTCGAAGAGGAAAAGCGCAACGCAGCCGCGCGCGCGCAGCGCCGGGCGCGCAAGCATGGCTACCCGCTCACCCTCGTGGTGGCCGCCTCGGAGCTGCCGCTGGGCCCGCGCACGGTGGGCGCCTTCCTGGTGGACAACCTGGTCGACATCGAAGAGAAATCCGCCGCCGTGGACCTCTTGCTCGGGCTTCTGCCCGCGCTCAAGCCGAACGGCATCGTGCTCTCTCTCGACCCCACCAAGAGCCCCGCCCTCGAGGCGCGCATGGCCGAGTGCTTTCTGGCTGCCAACCTCGCCCACATCACGCAGCTCCGACCGCGCGACGGCGCTCTGCTCACCGCCGGCCAAGCGCCTCACCCCGCCATCGTGGCCGCACGCCTGCGCTCCTTCGCGTCCACGCGATGACACTGGCAAGCGACTTCCCCAGCGGTCTATGATCGGCGGGAATGCGCCGCATTCTGCTGGCCCTCACCGTCTCCATCGCGGTGCACCTGCTCCTGGTCGCTGCGGCGGTGGGCTTCGGCGTGTGGCGAAGCCTCTCCCTGGTCCCGGCTCTCAAGGTGCAGCCCATCACCGTGGACGTGGAGGATCTGCCGCTCGGCGCTCCACCGCACAAGCCGACCAAGGACGAAGACGAACGCCCGGCACGGACGCCGCGGCCGCGCCACCGCGTCGCCAGTGCGCGTGACGGTGTGACCATTCCCGGCCCGCAGGACGCCGGCGCAGAGCCGGACAGGATCGACGCCGCGTCCTCGGCTCGGCCGTACGACGGGGGCAGAAGCGGTATCGACGGTGGCCGGCGTCTGCCCGGGGATCTTCGAGAGAACGGCCCCGAAGGTTCGCGCCTGATCGCCGTGTTGCGCCTGGACCGCCTGCGTGCGTCGGCAGACAGAGAGAACACCGTCGCAGCCATCGACCAACTCCTCCTGCTCCTGCCCGACCGCCGTCGCCTCATCGAGGGCTCCGGCCTCGACCTGTACCGCGATTTCGACAGCCTGATCGTCGCCACCCCGAACCCGGCGGACGCCGCAGTCACCTTCCTGGCAGTGCGCCATCACCTGACCGAGGCCGCGCTCAAAGCCGGGCTCGACCGCGGCGCCAAGGCCGCGCACAAGCCCATCGCGTGGCAGACCATTGGCGGCCGGCCGGTCGGGCTGCGCCGCCGGCCCACCGGTCCGGCTACAACGATGCTGGATCGCGATGATCGCATCATCGCGCTACCACTGGCATCGCTCGCCATCATGGCGACGCCGGCCTACGCGACGCAGCTACTCGACGTGGATCCCACGGCCCGGCCGGACGGCGGCATCGACGCCGGAGCGCGCGGGCGCAAACCCGTCAGCCGCTTGCGCTGGCAAACCGTGGCCGCGCGCATCGAAGGCGAAGAGAACGCCGTGCCCGACGACGCCGTCTTCCTGATGATGGCCACTGGCCTGTTCCCGCAGCCGGAGGGCCCGGCGGCCTACGTGGTTCCGCCCACGCGCGGCGCCAGCGCCGACCAGCCGCCCCTGCCGGTCGGAGAGCCGCCACCGCCACCCCAGACCTTGACTGTCCTGGTGGGCCTGCAGGAGCCGTACATCGAAGTGAGCGCCGAATTCCCGAGCGTGCTTGCGGCCAAACGGTGGGAGAAGGAGCTGCCGAGTTGGAGGCGCAAGCTGTTGTTGAACCCAGCCGTGATTCTGGGCGGCGCCGCCTCGCTCATCGCGCGAGCCGAGAACTCCCGCGAGGACAATACCCTGCGCGTGCACGCCAACACCTCGACGGAAGAGCTACAGCGCCTGCTCAATTTGGCCGCCACCTTGATCCGCGCTGCCCAGGCCCCGCGACGGTAGCGGACGGAATCGAACTGCGCCCGTCGCGTGTGCCCTCGTACCTAGCGTCGTCTCGAGCGCCTGCCATACGGCTTGCGGCTGGGTTCGCTGACCGGGCGCTCGAAGGCCATGGCCAAGGGGAAGGTGGTACGCAGCACCACGCTCGAGTGCGCGGCTGCGGCCTCGCTGACGCGGATCTGGCGCAGCAACGCCACCGCACATACCGCGGCCATCGTGTCCAACGAGCCCTGCGAGGCGAAGCCCACCGACCCCACCACTCCGCCGGGCTCGATATAGGCGATCACGTCCACGTCGCCCGCGCACAGGTTCCCGCAATTCGCCAGATCGGACGAGATCTCATGGAGGTAACGGGCCATCTCACCGGCGCTCCAGGGAATCACGCTCCGCTCGCCAGTCGAGTGGAAGCTCATCGAGTACTCAAAGTCCGTGCCACGCCGGCCTTCGGGCGCGGGAAACACGATGCGCTTGCCCACCGCCACCAGGCAGCTCTCGACCGAGTAGTTGCCGAGACCGTTCCTGATCATCTGCACGTCCGACACCTCGCCGCTGCCCGTGACCACGAAGCGCATGACGACTTGGCCGGACAGGTATTTGCGTGCGTCGCCGGCGAGCGCGAAGCAGTTGGACAAAGCTCGCTCATGCGGCTTGATCGCCCGATCCACCGCGCGTTCGTCGAGCACGCCCATGGACATCTCCATCCCCATCCCCCCTTCGTCTCCCTGCACCTGACCGCTTGCCCAACCGCCCCGCCCGATCCGTTTCGCGCGCTTGGGTCTGGGCTGGTCGTCCTGCACCTCGGGTGCCGAGGCGCAGCTCA
The DNA here is from genome assembly GCA_016935975.1 of Deltaproteobacteria bacterium. Lineage (GTDB taxonomy): Bacteria > Myxococcota_A > Polyangia > Fen-1088 > Fen-1088 > Fen-1118. The sequence continues at coordinate 1,926 of JAFGPX010000155.1, read as the reverse complement.
ACAGGAACGCTGTGACGGCCCCAAGCAGGACGATGGGCTTTTGCCTCATGATGCTTCGTAAGGCATTATACAGCTTATCCGAGTTTCTACAAGTGTCTCTCCACTCTCGCGTTGTGCACGCCATGAACCGGACGTTAGGGATCTCCCTACGCTCCGGTTGATGCCAAAAAGGGGATTAGTACTGCGGCTCGAAGGTGTACACGTACTGGAGGTCGCCAGGACGGTCGAGCTTCGGGAACTCGAACTCCTTGATGGTGGACACCAGGCAGTTCTCGACATCCCGGTTGTTCAGCGTGCCACCCATGATTTTGACAGCCTTCGCCGTTCCCGTGGTGGTCAAGGAAAGTAGAATCTTCACCGTGCCTTGAAACTCTCGCGTCTTCTTCTCGTTGAGCACGTCCTGGTAGCACTTGCGCGCCGAGGCATCACGCTGCTGCAGCACCAAGAAGATATCCGCCTGCTTGTAGGGAGGAATGCCACCGGTGTCGACGCGCACCTCTTCCCCCCCGGACACTACGACGGGAACGGGCTCGTCGCCGGAGCCGCTGGTCGATGCGCACGCGCCCAGCGCAAGACAGATACCCGTGGCGAACAACATCGCGTCTAGCTTCATTGTCTGGCCCTCCGTGTTAGTAGAGTGAGGAAAACAGAACGGTATTATTCCTTTAGCAGGGCGGATGCAATGCCCAGTCGCTGAATCTCGCTCGTGCCTTCGTAGATTTCGGTGACCTTGGCGTCGCGAAAGCAGCGCTCGACGGGATAGTCGCAAAGGCACCCGTTGCCACCCAAGATCTGGACAGCGTCGCTTGCCGCGCGGCTCGCGGCCTCGGACGCGACGAGCTTGGCCATGGAAGCGTAGGTCGAGGCGCCCCCCCCCGCGTCACGCGCAGCAGCCGCGCGCCAGGTGAGCAGGCGGGCGGCATCGATCTGTGTCGACATCTCGGCCAACTTGAACTGGATGGCTTGGTGATCGGAGATGGCCGCCCCGTTGGTGCGCCGTTCGAGCGCATAGCGGGTGGCCGCCGTGAAGGCCGCGCGCGCAACGCCGACCGATAGCGCGGCAGCCCCGATGCGCCCAGCATCGAGCGCGAAACGCAGGACATCGCCGCCGGTACCCTCAGAGCCGAGCAAGGCATGCGCCGGCAGCCGGACCCCGTCGAGCGCGAGCGAGCAACTGACGGCGCCGCGCAGGCCGAGCTTGGCGTGGGGCGGCCCGAGGGAGACACCCGCGGTTGCGGTGGGAACCAGGAAGGCAGAAAGACCGTTCTTCGCTCCCGGCGAGCTCGCCGCCACAACCAGGGCAAGCTCGGCGACCGGGGCACAAGTGACGAAGCTCTTCTGCCCCTGCAACACGAAGCCATCGCCCTCGCGCTGGGCCAGAGTGGCCACGCCGGATAGACCGGAGCCGCCGTCCGCCTCCGTGAAGGCGAAGCATCCGAGCTTCGCGCCGCTCGCCAGGACGGGTAGCCACTGGCGCTTCTGCGTCTCGCTACCGAAGCGCAGAATGGGCTCGCAGACGAGCAGGTTCTGCACGCAGGCGATGGCCGCAGTCGAGGCGCAGGCGCTCGCCACTTCTTCGATCACCAGCGCACAGGCGATGGTATCGAGCCCGGCCCCTGCCCATTCCTTCGGCACGCACACCCCCAGCATGCCGTGGCCGGCAAGAGCCGCGATGGCTTTCTGGGGAAAGCGTTGCTGGCGGTCGACTTCGCTCGCCTCGGGGCCTATCTCCCCGAGCGCAACGGCGCGCGCCTGCTCGGCGAGCCTCCTCTGGGCCTCTGTCAGATCCAAATCCACGCTGCTTCTTTACCACTGTCGGCAAGTATTTCACTGCCCTAACAGCCCGTGGTGAAAGTCCCGAATAGGCACCAGACGCGCTTGGGCGCGTCTGGTGCTTGGGTGATGACCTGAACACCTGATCAAGAT
>JAFGPX010000154.1 GCA_016935975.1 Deltaproteobacteria bacterium | reverse complement strand
TTCAAGCTCCAGCCCGGCACCGTTCTCGTGCGCAACAACCTCCTCGTCGTTCTCCCGGACGCGGACGCGGCGATGATGGTGCTCCCGCCCGGCCCCGACGACGTCATCAACAACGTCTTCGTGCCCAAGGCTCCCATGGGAATAAAGGCCGGCTCCGGCGTCATCGTGCTCGCGGACGTGGGACTGGTGGACACCTACAAGCTCTCGCCCACCAGCCCGGCCGTGGACGCGGCCAGCCCGGATCTCTTCCAACCCTGGGTCGACTACGAGGGCAACAAGGTGCCCTGCGGCAGCGCCCCGGACATCGGCGCATTCGAGTACTGCGAGTAGCAGAGGGCAAGGCTCCTCCGTTCGCAAAACGCCCGGCTCGCGCCCAGCATCGAGCAGTAGGGATTGGCGGGAGGCGGCAGACTGCCGTCGTCGGTTGACATCGTCGGCGACTCGGAGGCTAATCGAGGCAACACGAAAGGGGCCAGCCATGGCGATTGTCGAACGCATCAAGAATATCTGCCTGAAACCGAAAACCGAGTGGGAGGCGATCGCACCGGAAGAGACGTCCCGTTCGTCTCTCTTCACCGGCTACGCCATTTTCCTGGCGGCCATCCCTTCGATCGCGGGATTCATCGGCGGTTCCATCATCGGCCGATCGCTCCCCGTGATCGGCAGTTACCGCGTGCCGATCCTCGCGGGTCTGGTCACGGCCGTATTCACCTATGTCATGGCGCTGGTCGGCGTTTTCGTCGTATCGCTGATCATCAATGCCCTGGCGCCGAGCTTCGGTGGCGAAAAGAACGGCACGCAAGCGCTGAAGCTGGCGGTGTATTCCTACACCCCGGCCTGGATCGCGGGGGTGCTGCAGATCCTGCCCGTGCTGGGGGTGCTGGCCCTCCTCGCCGGCTTGTACGGGCTCTACCTGCTCTACCTCGGCTTGCCGCGCCTAATGAAATGCCCGCAGGAAAAGGCCATCGGCTACACCGCCGTCGTGGTGGTATGCGCGATCGTGCTATCCGTCATCATCGTGGTGGCGAGCACAGCCATCGTGCGCGCGGGCATGTTCGGGGCGCACGCGGTTCCGCACCTCGCCGGCGGCCGCGCGTCGTCCTCTGTCGAATTCGACAAAGACAGCCCCATGGGGAAGCTGCAGGCCCTTGGGGAAGCCATGGAGGAGAGCAACAAGAAGATGGAGGCCGCCAAGAAGCGCGGCGATCGCAAGGCCGAGGCCGCCGCCGCCATGGACACCTTGGGCGCCCTGCTGGGTGGCGGCAAGCGGGTGGATCCCGTTGGCATCGACCAGCTCAAGCCGCTCGTGCCCGACACCTTCGCCGACTTGCCCAAGCTGAGCAGCAAGGCCGAGAGATCCGGGGTGGTCGGCCTGATGGTTGCCAAAGCCTCGGCCACCTACGGCGACCGCGCCGACAAGCGCGTTTCGCTCGACATCTCTGATACCGGGGGCGCGGCCGGACTGCTGAGCGTGGCCTCGTGGGTGAATGTCCAGACCGAGAAGGAAGACGACGACGGCTTCGAGCGCACCATGAACGTGGACGGTCGCATGGTCCACGAGAGAAGCTCGAAGCGGAACGGTCGCAACGAGTTCACCGTCGTCTTGGCCAGCCGCTTCGTGGTCAGCGCCAAGGGCCGCGGCGTCGATCTCGACACGCTCAAGAGCGCCGTCAACAAGCTCGACCTCGCCAAGCTCGAAGGGATGAAGGACGTAGGCGTGAGGAAGTAGGCGCGGTCGGGGAGCCCGCAGCTCAGAGCTTGCGCACCACGAAGTCGTCGAAGGTGAAGCGCTGCTCCGGCGGGGCTATAGACCGCAACCGCTCCGTCCTCCGCAGGCGAGGAGCATCACCAAAGACACGAGACTTGCGAGCGCGGTTTTCATCGAGACACCGCCTTCCTGGAAGCTAGCAGCCCGACCACATTGGGAGTGTACCGGCGAGGTTCTTCCCCGGGAAGCCGAAGTCACCCATGCACTGTTGCGCTGATCACTCTCGGCTCGACTGCCACCTGGCCGCGCGGGCAGGACCCACCGCCCGGAAATGGATTGTGGCATCCTCGAAGTGATGGCGAGCGTGCCCGGCAAGAACCGCCCCGACATGCCCGGCAGGGTTCGGCAAGCTACCCTGGTGTTCCTCGGCCCCGACGAGGAATGGCGGAAATGGTGCGCGCGTGCCTTGGCCCAGAACCGGCTGCACCCCCTGGTTTGCCCGCAGCGGCCCAAGGAGCCAGCCAAACCGGGCGAAATCCCCGGCAAGCCCGCAGCCAAGGCCACGGCGGACAGCGATCCGTGGCCCTACCCGCTGATGATGGTGTCCGCCGACAAGGTCAGGCAACGCCTGCTCGCCATGGAGGCCGTGGCCGTGATCCTGCACGAAAACGACGACCAGGAAGCGCTCCGCGGCCTGCTCGATCTCGTGGTCGGCACGCTGGGTGCATGCCGCGTGTCGATGACCGTGGTGTGCGAGAAGCGCGACTCGCCCTGGCTCAAGGACGAGGTCCTCGGACGCTTTGCCGTGACCATCACCCTGCTCTCTCGCCGCGGGGACAGCCTGACGCTCTTGCGGCGAGTCCGCCGCGCAACCGACGAGAAGCGGAGATCGAGCAGCAGGCGGTTGCGATGACATCGCGCGACCGCGCAGCTCCAGGAAGGCAGAGAGGGCCCGTGGCCACGCTGCCTGACCTCACGGCATCGCTCGACGCACGCGCCCTCGAGCGGGCGGCCGCGGCCATCCTCGCCGAGGCGCTGGCCATGGCGCCCCTGCTGCACCTGCCCGGCGAGCGCGAGCTGCAGCGTCGTCGGCTCGCGCAAGCGATCGAGCTTGCGAATCGTGTACTGGCCGCGGCCGGAGACCACGGCGAGGACACGGACGCGAGCACGAAAGCGCGTTCCACGTTGGTGAGGGCCCACGCCGCCCGGGCACGGGATGCGCGCCACGGAGCCGGCCAACTCTCGCTCGGCGCCCAGCGCGCCCCGACGAGCGCAGACTGCGAAGACGGCTGGCAACGGGTGGAGGAGATCGTCGCGGTGGCCGAGGCCTCGGCGCTCGCCGCGGCACGCATGGCCACCGAGCTCGGCACCGACTCTGCGTGGAAGGCAGCCCGGGCCGCGGAAGCCGCGGCACGCGGCGCGCGCCGGATCGTCGACCAGCGCAACCACGCCTACACCTTCCACGCCGACCCGGGCTTCTCGTTCGGTGAAGGCTGGTACCTGGCGGCGGCGGCCGTTCTCGCCGGCGTCACGATCCAGATCGAGCCCCGCAAGCCGCGGACGGCCCAGGCCGAACGGTTCCTGCGCGACGCCGACCTCGGCTCTCGGATCGAGCCCTATCGCTCGCGCCCGCGCGCCAACAAGCACCTTCCCGAGATCGTGGCGCGCGCCTTCCGCGCCGACCCGGTCGCGGCGCAGCGCAAGCTCCGGGCCGCGTTTCTCGGCGACGCTCCGATCCCGCGCGAGGTCAAGGATTGGATCGACCGTAGGCTCGCCGGCGCTGCGATGCCAAAGAAGGTCCTGCTCTGGGTCCGCTACGGTCGACACCATCCCGCGCGCAATTCGACCTACCCCGAGTTGGTCGAGCTTGCCCGACGAGCCCTCGCCGCCAGGCTGGTCCCGGTGCTGGTCGGCGATGCCGTCCGTGACGGCGGAGCCCCGACGGGTGCCGTCGACATGACACTCTTCTGGAAGGAGCCCATCTTCCAGGGCGCCGACATGCGGCTCGCCCAACTCCAGTTCTTCGAGCATCTGCGTGGAGCGCACGGCCTGGTCGGCCAGCTCGGGGTCACCACCGCGGGCATGGATGGCCCCGCGCTGCTGGGCCTTCCCGCGATGTACCTCACCGATGCGCCGAACGTCCGCCTGGGCACGTGGGTCGGAGCGGTCCCAGGGTACCAGGAGGTCGTGCGCGACGCCGGCTACCTCGGGCGTGTCAGCGACGGGCTCCGGCGATGGGCCGAGGACGGCGCGGGCCCCTCGCCGGACGCCGTCCGAGGGTAGTTACGGCATCAAGGAAACGAAACACCTGCCGTCCTGAATCCGGACGCGGGACTACCCTCGGACCGGGAGCGGCTGAAACCAGTCCGGCCCGCGCGGTCCCGCGCCCGCGATTCCCAGGGCCAATCGGGAATCATGCTCGGCTCTCTAGCGCCGGCGACGTCCGTACAGGAACAGCAGCGAGAAAGTCGCGGCCAGGAGCCAGGGCACGACGCGTTTGGCGGTGGTGCGCCGGCCGATGGAACACCCGCTGTCCTCCTCCGAGGGCGGCTCACCGCCGTCGGCGTTCGTGTTCGTGGCGGTGGCGGTATTCGTCTCGGTGGGGGTGCCCACCACGCATTTCACGCAGGCGTAGGTGGTCGAAGGGGGCGAGGAGGATGCGTCTCGATCCCAGCTTGCATAGTCGAGCTTCGAGCAGGTCTGGTTCTGGCAGGTGCCCGACCCGTTGTAGACGCAGGCGTCGCCCACCTGCTTGCCCACGCAGGGCTCGGTTTCCGGCGGCGGAACGTCCGCGCGCGCGGCATTGCCGAGAAATAGAACGGCGGAGAAGAACGTGGCCACGCCGATAGCGGATTTCATGGGCTACCTCTGCAATGGGTTGCGGCCCTTTGTGCTGCCGAGCCGACAATGGCGATTGTTGCGCAGAACCGGGCCAAAAGCGATTCAGATACCCGGGTTTCGGCCCGGCAGAGCAGCCTGCTCGTGGCCAGGATCACGAAGACCCCGACCGAGGGTAGTTCTAGGTCCCAGATCTCTCCCAGATCTCCGACCGAGGGTAGTTCTAGGATCCGGGAAACGTCCGAGAGCATTGGCGCGAGCGTCCGAAAACCGGACGCACAACTACCCTCGGATCGAGATCGACGGGATCGAAATCGACGGATCGAGACGGCGGCGTCCGTGTGACATACTCGCCGCCGATGAAAAACCTCGCCGTTTCCGTGACTGGAGTCGGCGCGATCAGCCCACTCGGGACGGGAATGGACGCGCTTCGGACGAGGGAGATCGCCTCGCGCCAGTGCCGGCTTTCGCCGACAGAGCAGAAATCGGCAGGAAGTGGGTTGGCGGAGGACCTGGCCGAGCAGGGCTCGCGGGCCACGTTCCTCGCCATCGCCGCTTCACGGATGGCCCTGGCCGGACGAGGCGACGGCCCGCTCCCGGAGACGGCGGGCATCGTCCTCGGCACGTCGCTTCCGGACCTCGGAGCATTGGAGCAGCATCGCCACACGTTCGACAGCCAGGGGGGCGAGGCGTTGTCGCCCTCGATCCTGCATTTCTCGCTGCCGCTGTCCCACGCCGGCTTCGCGGCGGTCACCCTGGGACTGTCCGGCCCCATCGAGACCCACGCGGAGCCCGTCCTGGCGGGGCTTTCCGCCATTGGCCACGCGGCGCGGGCCGTCGCCGGCGGCGAGTCGGAGCTGCTCCTGGCGGGCGGGGTGGATTCGCCGACCGGGCTTGGCCTGGCGCGGCCGCTGCGCGATGCGCTCGGCATCGAGCCTTCCGAGGCGTGCGCCATCCTGGCCCTCGAGCCTGCTGCCGGAACGGGGCACGCGGTGGCGATCGAGGGCTTCGCGTCGCGCTTCGTCGGCGCCGATGTCCAGCGCAAAGCCGCCCTCGTGAGAGCCGTGGCGAACGGCGATCTCGATACCGTGATCGCGCCTGAGTCCCTGCCCGATCCGCTGCCGGGAGCGATGGCGGGGGCGGCGGCCATGGCTTGCGCCTGGGCCGCGCTCGTCTTGGAGCGCCGGGATCCGCCACCACCACCCCCCGGCTGGGCCCGGGATCTCTCGAGGCCGGGCGAGGTGGCGAACCGCATCGTCGTATTTGCCGAAGGCCCCAGTGGTTTCGCCGGGGCTCTGCTGATGAAGGCGGCAAGACGTTGATGGAACCGGCCTGTATCACTGGGATAGGCGTCGTCTCGCCGCTGGGGGTCGGCAAGGAGCGATTCTGGGAGGCGCTCGTCCTGGGCCAGAGCGCCGTCGAGAGCTATCGGCCCGAGGGCGGCCCCTACGCATCGGCCGTGGCCGCCCGGGTGAAGGGGATCGAGACGACTTCCGGACAGGCGCGGGGCAGCACCTTGGCCATCGAGGCCGCCCGTCTCGCGCTCGCGGATGCGGGGCTCGGCCCTGGAAGCGCGGCCGTCCGAGAGAGCGGCATCTACGTGGGCGAGGCGCTCTCGAACCTCTCCCTCTGGGAAGCATGCCTTGACGGCGAACGCGGCGGGGCCCCCGACGTGCTCGCGACAAGCGCGGCTTGCCTGTCCCGGGCCTTCAGGCTCGAAGGCGAAGCGATCACGTTGGCCAGCGGGTGCATCGGCGGCCTGGCCGCCATCGGGCGCGCCGCCCGGGACGTTCGCAACGGGGACGTGCGCATGGCGCTGGCGGGCGCGTCCGATTCGACGCTCTCGCCGTTCCCTTTTGCCGTCTTGTGCAAGGCGAAGCTCCTCAGCACGTGCCCGATCCCCGAACGCGCGGGACGTCCCTTCGATAGCGAACGCGACATGGAGGTCACGGCCGAAGGCGCCGCTTTCCTCGTGCTGGAGAGCGCTTCGGCCGCGCGCGCGCGCGGCGCCCGCCGGCTCGCGGTGGTCCGTGGGTTCGGCATGGCCGGCGACGCGTACCACTTCAAGTACAACAAGCCCGGCGGATTGGCGCTCGCCCGCGCCGCCCGCGCGGCCCTGGACGATGCCGGGCTCGGTCCCGAGGACGTCGACCTCGTCTTGGCGCACGCCTCGGGGTTTCGGGGCAGCGATGCCATCGAGGTCGCGGCGCTCGGTGCGCTCTTCGCGGGCCGGACCCGGCCCTTGCCTCCCGTGGTCTCGATCAAGGGGGCGACCGGACAGCCGTTCTCGGCCGGCGGGTCGCTCCAGGCCGCGGCAGCAGCGCTTGCCCTCGAACGCCAGATCGTTCCCCCGACGGCCCACTTCGACCACGCGGATCCCGAGGACCCCTTCGACCACGTCCGGCGGGCCATCAAGCAAGAAAGCGAGGTGGCGCTTCTCACTTCCTATGGCTACGGTGGCGGCAAGGCCGCCTTGGTGATCACTCGCCGATGAGCCTCCGCATCCGACGAGCCACGAACGAAGACAACGCGCGCCTGTGCGCGATCGATGCGCTTTGCCCCCAGGGCCGCGGCCTTCGCTTCCACTACCAGCGCGACGATTTCTTCACGCGCTCCCGCGTCTATGACGACGGTGCGATCATCGTGGCCGAGGAGGACGGCATCGCCGTGGGCGTGGCCGCGGCCAGCGTAAAGAGCGTCCGGATCGCGGGCAAGCCCGTGCGCGCGGGCTACGTCTACGACGTGCGGGTGATTCCCGAGCAGCGTGGCAAGGGGCTTTCCTACGCGCTGGTCGCAGCCGTCGAGGCCTATCTCCGACCGCTCGTGGACTACGCCTACCTCCACGTGCTGTCCGACAACCGGGCCACCTTGGCCATCACCCGGCGCTGTGCGATGTTTCCGATCGGCCGGTTCCGCGTCCTTCTCGTGCCGGCCCTGCCTCGGCCGGACCTCTCGCCGAGGCTGCTCGCGGGGGCGGCACGGGCGGAGGTGCTCGCGGCCACGGCGGCGCAGAACCAGCGCTACGACCTCGTGCCGCTCGTTTCCGCGGCCCGCCAGTTTGCGCCGGAGGAACCGGGCTCCCCGGTGGTCGGGCTCTTCGCCGTGGGCGATCCTCCCCGCGTCGCCGCCAGCGTCTGGGATCCGACGCCGCTTGGCGCGAAGGTCGTGGATCGGGTGCCCGCGCTCCTCCGGCTGGGTGGGCGGATCGGGCCCATCCGGCGAATCCTGCGGCTGCCCCGGATCCCCCGTGCCGGCGAGGCCCTGCGCATGTGGGAGATCTTCGACGTCTGGCAACAGACGCCGGGAGACGGCGAGGCGCTGACCGCTTTCTGCAAGGCGATGCAGGCCCTCGCGTTCGAGCGAGGCGTCGCCCTGCTCGCGTTCCATCTGGATCCGGCAGACCCGATCTGCGCGGCGCTTTCGCCCCTGGCCCGCGTCACCCTGGAGGGCGCAATCATGGCTCGAACCGCCGTGGCGGGAGAGCGACCGCGCTCACTAGAGCTCGCGTATCTCGATGTCCGGGATTTCTAGCATCGAAGGTTCGCGACTATGATTCCCAAGATGCGCGCCCTGGAATTCCAGCTCATGCAGTCCTGCAACGCGAGGTGCATCTACTGCGCCTACGAGCAAGGCTACCCGCGCCACGAGGGATTTCTGCCGCTCGAGCTCGTCGAACGCACGCTCGCCGAGGTTCGCCCGGCGTGGGCCTGGTTCGAAGGCGGCGAGGTCACCGCCACCGAGGCCTCCCGCGCCCACCTTCTCGAAGCGATGCGGATCGCCCGGCGCCTGGGCGTGCGCAACCGGATCAACACCAATGCCCAGGCGCTTACCCCCGACTCCTGCCACGCGCTCCGAGAGGCCGGCCTCGAGTTCGCGTGCGTGTCGTTCGACACGCTCGATCCGGATCGCTACGGCTTGCTCCGCGGCTATCCACCGGAGGTCGGCCGGCGGCGGCTCGACGAGCTCCGGCAAAACGCCATCGCGCTTCTGGACGAAGGCGTGACGGTGGACCTCGAGGCCACGCTGACCCGACACAACGTCGGCGATCTGCTGGCCCTCTACGACCATGCCGAGTCCCTGGCAACCGGAAACCGCAACGTGCTCATGGGCGTCCAGTTTCTGGTCGCGACCTACGACAAGCTCTTCGGTCTCTGCCCGGAGGTCGAGACCATGGCGCGGGCGATGGAGGCGCTCCTCCGGCGGGCCGAGCGCGGTCGCATCCCCGTGCGGATCTGCTGTTCGCCTCTCGTCCCCTGCATGCACGCGGGGCTCTACGAGCACGCGAACGCCATCTGGCTGGGCTGCACCTGTGGCTTCGACTACGCCCACGTCCACGCCAACGGGGATGTGCTCCTTTGCGGTTTCTGGGACCACGGCCAGCCCCTCGGGAACCTGCACGAGCGGTCCTTTTCCGAAATCTGGGAAACCTCCCGCATGCGGAGGGAGGCGCTTGCCGTCCAACCCGAGGCTTGCCGGGGATGCGAGAGCTGGGAAGGGAAGCACCGCTGTCACAACTCGTGCATGTCCGTCGTGCATCGGAAGACCGGGGCCTTCGCGAAGCGCTCCTACGATTTGATGGTCGCGGCCGAGGCGGAGCGCCGCTGATGGCGAACCTCTGGGACCACACCGAGCCGGTGCGCCCGGGGGTGCTGCAATACCTCAGCGTGGGGTGCACCACGCGCTGCAACCTGGCGTGCACGTACTGCTCCAAGGAAGGAGTCGCGCGGCGCGATCTGGATCCCGAGCTGCTGCTGTCCAACATCCGAAGCGCCCGCGAAAAGGGCCTCGAGAAGGTCGAGCTCACGGGCGGCGAGCCCCTGTGCTATCCCTGGTTCTCCCGCGTCGTCGAGGAGCTGGTGGACCTCGGCCTTGTGGTTCTCATCGTCTCGAACGGAACCCTGCTGGATCGTCCGATGGCCAAGACCCTGGCTGGCCTCGGCGTCGGGGTTTCGATCAGCCTCTCCACGCTCGACCCGGCACGCTACGACCGCATGGCGCGAACCACCGGGGGACTGGCCAAGGTCCAGGGGGCGATCGCGGCTCTGCGCGAGGCAGGCTATTCCCGAGATGCGATGCCGGTACTCGCCGTCCAGACCTTGGCTTCGCGCGAGACCCTGGAAGAGCTCGGAGCCCTGCGCGAGTGGGCCAAGGAGCACGGCTGCGGCTTCATT
>JAFGPX010000017.1 GCA_016935975.1 Deltaproteobacteria bacterium | reverse complement strand
GAGCGCAACTACTCCAGCACCAAGAACAAGCGCGCGAACGCGGAGAAACTGAGGCTGTCGAAGTACTGCAGCCGCTGCCGCAAGCACACGGAGCACAAGGAGACGAAGTAGATGGCCGAGGTCGGATCTCGATACCCCCGCACGGGGGACGAGGGTCCCATGGTTGCATGGGAAGGCGGTGAGTCGCGCTCGGCTTCTTCTCTTCATGGAATTCATCCTAGGGCAGTAGCTCTAATGGTAGAGCAGCGGTCTCCAAAACCGCGTGTTGTGGGTTCGAGTCCCGCCTGCCCTGCCCAAGGAAACCAGGGAGCATAGTAGCCAGACATGGGGCCGAACAAATACATCCACTTGACGTTCGCGATCGGTGTGCTCGTTCTGGCCTTCCTCCTCTACAAGACCGGGGATTGGATCTGGAGCTACTTCGGTAAGACGAATGATCTCGCCATGCAAGGGACGGCGCTGCTTTGCGCCGTGGTGGGGGGCATCATCGCCTATCGCAACGAGCGCATGTTCGCCACGACGGCCGATGTCACCCGCGAGTTGGAGAAGGTGACCTGGCCGACCAAGAAGGAAACCTACTACGCGACGATCATTGTGCTCGTCACGGTGCTCATCGCCACCCTGATTCTTTCGTTCTTCGACTTCGTGTGGGCGTTCTTCGCCGGCAAGATTCTCAAGTGACAAATGACCAAGCGGGCACGGTGCCTATGAAATGGTACGTCGTACATACCTACTCGGGACACGAGAACAAGGCGCGCCTTTCCTTGCTCGATCGTGTGCGTCAGGCCGGCCTGAGCGAGAAGTTCGGCAGCGTGCTCATCCCGACCGACACCGTGGTGGAGTTGGTCAAGGGGCAGAAGCGCTCGACGACGCGCAAGTTCTTTCCCGGCTACATGTTCGTGCAAATGGATCTCGACCAGGAGAGCTTCCACCTGGTGAAAAACACGCCGCGCATCACGGGATTCCTGGGCGGGATGAATCCACAGCCGGTGAAGGAAACCGAAATCCAGAACATCAACACGGCCATCACCGAGGGCGCTTCGCGGCCGCGCCCCCGCGAGAATTTCAAGGAAAACGACAATGTGCGGGTTGCCGAAGGTCCCTTTGCGAACTTCACCGGCATCGTCGTCGAAGTGAAGCAAGAGAAACAGAAGCTGCGCGTGAATCTGTCCATCTTCGGCCGGGCTACACCGGTGGAGTTGGACTTCGCGCAGGTCGAGAAGGTGTGAAGCGCTAGGTAGAAGCCATGAAGAAAGTCACAGGGTACGTCAAGCTCCAGATTCCCGCCGGCAAGGCCAATCCGGCTCCACCCGTCGGACCAGCACTCGGTCAGCACGGGGTGAACATCATGGACTTCTGCAAGCAGTTCAACGCGCGTACCCAGGCGCAGGCGAAAGAGGAAGTCACGATTCCCGTCGTCATCACCATCTTCTCGGATCGCTCGTTCACCTTCGTCACCAAGACCCCGCCCGCGGCCATGCTCATCAAGAAGGCCGCCGGTTTGTCGACGGCAAAGAAGCCCGGATCAGGTTCCAAGGAGCCCAAGAAGACCAAGGTGGGCAAGATCAGTAGGCAGCAATTGCGCGACATCGCAACATTGAAGCTCCCCGACCTCAATACCACCAACGTCGAAGCCGCGATGCGGACCATTGCCGGTACCGCGCGCTCGATGGGCGTCGAGGTGGAAGGCCACTAGCCGAAACGAGTAGGAAATCATGGCAAAGAGCGGAAAGAAGTACCAGAAGGCCGCCGCCAAGGTGGATCGCGGCAAACGATATACGTTGGCGGAGGCATGCAAGCTGTTGCCCGAGACGAAAGTCGCGAAGTTCGACGAGAGCGTCGATATCGCGGTGCGGCTCGGCGTCGACCCCAAGCACGCGGATCAAATGGTGCGCGGTGCGGTCGTGTTGCCACACGGGACGGGCAAGACCCTGCGCGTGGCCGTCGTCGCGAAAGGCGACAAGGCCAAGGAGGCGCAGGATGCCGGCGCTGACTTCGTGGGCGCCGAGGAGTTGGTCGACAAGATCCAGAAGGAGAACTGGACCGACTTCGACTCGATGGTGGCCACGCCGGACATGATGGGTCTGGTGGGCCGTCTGGGCCGGATACTAGGGCCCAAGGGCCTCATGCCGAACCCGAAGGTGGGCACCGTGACCGCCGACGTGGTCAAGGCGGTGCGCGAGCTCAAGGCTGGGCGCGTGGAGTTTCGCGTGGAGAAGGCCGGTGTGGTGCATGCTCGCATCGGCAAGGCGTCCTTCGGTGGCGACAAGCTGCTGGACAATGCCCGCGTCATGGTCGAGACGCTGATGAAGCTCAAGCCGGCCTCGGCCAAGGGCACCTACATGAAGTCGGTCACTCTCTCCACGACGATGGGGCCCGGCATCAGGGTCGATACGGTGCCGCTCGTCGCCGAGTTCGGCGCGCACTAGGAGGGTCTTGCCGTGAACGCTGCAGACAAGAACGCGAGTATCGATTCCTTGAAGACACGGCTGGCCTCGGCGCAGAGCTTGGTGCTTGCCGACTTCCGCGGGGTGACCGTGGAAAGCGACAACAAGCTGCGCCGCGAGTTCCGCGCCGTGGGTTGCGAGTACCAGGTGGTCAAGAACACCCTGCTGGGCAAGGCGGTGAAGGGCACACCGATGGAAATCCTGGAGCCTCTCCTCGCAGGTCCCACCGCCATCGCCTTCTCGGTGGAGGATCCATCGGCCCCGGCAAAGGTCGCCACCAAGGTGGCTAGGGCTGAGAGCAAATTCGTCATCAAGGGCGGTTTCCTCGACGGCAAGCTGCTGGACCAGAAGGGCGTCGAGGCGCTGTCCAGCTTGCCCGGCAAGGCCGAGGCGCGCGCCACGTTCCTGGCGACCTTGCTGGCCGCCTCGCAGGACTTCCTGCGCCTGCTGGCCGCGGCTTCGCAGAACTTCGTCTACCTGCTGTGCGCGCGCGAAGACGCGCTCGAGGGTGGCGAGCAGAAGTAGCCGGCGTCCTCGCCTGGCTGCAAGATTTCGGAAACACGATTCGGAAACCCAGAAGGAGACCTCGCTATGGCCGATGTGACGAAAGAGCAAGTAGTAGATTTTCTTTCCAAGCTGTCCGTGATGGATCTCGCGGCTCTCACCAAGGAGCTTGAGGACAAGTGGGGCGTCAAGGCCGCACCGGTCGCGGTTGCCGCGGCTGGTGCAGCCCCTGCTGCCGCTGGTGGCGCGACTGCTGCTGCCGAGCAGACCGAATTCGCCGTCGTGCTCAAGGAGGCGGGTGCCAAGAAGATCGAGGTCATCAAGGTGGTGCGCGAGCTCACCCAGCTTGGCCTCAAGGAAGCCAAGGATCTGGTGGACGGCGCCCCGAAGAACGTGAAGGAAGGCGTGTCCAAGGCAGACGCCGAAAGCTTCAAGAAGAAGCTCGAAGATGCTGGCGCAAAGGTCGAAATCAAGTAGGTACGCCGGCAGTTGACAACACAGCGTCGACAGCCCGTCGACAGTCGGAAGAGCGAATTCGCCGGGGGCGCGTCGGTGCCCTGCGGCCAACGACTGTTTGCTCGCGCGGGTCATCGCGGATCTTTTCTCGGCGATGGCCAGCGCGGGGGGGGGGGCACGGAACCTTCCCGGGGTTTGTTTCAACGCGTTGGCGGAGGCGGGAGTTGCCCTCCGAAGCCAGAGCGCGGGAGGGTTTGGGACCCTCCCGGGGTTCCCATATCAGTGTCCGTAGGCAACTAACGCCGAGGGAGAGCGCACATGGCGTCCCAGATCCAGAACAACTTTCGAGCACGCAAGAGCTTCGCCAAGATCGGCAAGATCATCGAAATTCCGAACCTCATCGACATCCAGAAGCAGAGCTACGAGAAATTCCTGCAGAAGGACGTGCCGATCGAGAAGCGGGAAGACCTTGGTCTGCAGGGCGTGTTCAAGAGCGTCTTCCCGATCAAGGACTTCTCGGAAACCTCGTCCATCGAGTTCGTCAGCTACACCCTAGACAAGCCGAAGTACGATGTCGACGAGTGCCGCCAGCGCGGCATGACCTTCGCGGCGCCGATCAAGGTGACGGTGCGCCTGGTCATCTGGGACACGAACGAGGACACCGGGTCGCAGTCGATCCGCGACGTCAAGGAGCAGGAAGTCTTCTTCGGCGAGATCCCCCTCATGACCGACAACGGTACCTTCATCATCAATGGCACCGAACGGGTCGTGGTCAGCCAGCTTCACCGCAGCCCCGGGGTCTTCTACGATCACGACAAGGGCAAGACGCACAGCTCGGGCAAGCTACTCTACAGTGCCCGCGTCATCCCCTACCGTGGGTCGTGGCTCGATTTCGAGTTCGACCCGAAGGATCTTCTCTACGTGCGCATCGACCGCCGGCGCAAGCTGCATGCGACGGTGCTGCTGCGGGCCCTCGGATACTCTACCGAGGACCTGCTCAACTACTACTACGATACCGAGAGGGTGTATCTCGAACCGGGCAGGAAGTACTCCAAGTCGGTCGAGTACGATTTGCTTCCCGGACAGCGGGCCACGCGTGACGTCCGCCACCCGGACACGCGCGAGATCCTGGTCAAGAAGAACCGCAAGTTCACCAAGCTGGCCATCAAGAAGCTGAAGGATTCGAGCGTCGAGCGCCTGCCCATCGAAGTCTCCGAGTTGGTAGGCAAGGTCGCGGCAACGGACGTGATAGACGAAACCACCGGCGAGGTGGTGCTCCAGTGCAACGAAGAGCTGACCGAAACCAAGCTGGATGAGCTGCGCGAGCACGGCATCACGGATGTCAAGATCCTCTTCATCGACAACCTCAACATCGGTTCCTACCTCCGCGACACCCTGATCGCGGACAAGCTGCAGACCACGGATGAGGCGATCATGGAGATCTATCGCCGGCTCCGGCCGGGCGATCCGCCTACCGTGGAGACGGCGCAAAACCTCTTCAAGAATCTCTTCTTCAATCCCGAGCGCTACGACTTGTCCAAGGTCGGCCGTCTCAAGCTCAACTACAAGTTCAAGCTCGATGAGGCGCTCGAGAACACGGTGCTCACCAAGCGCGACATCCTCGAGACGGTCCGCTACCTCATCGACTTGAAGAACGGCAAGGGCCAGATCGACGACATCGATCACCTGGGCAACCGCCGCGTGCGCGCGGTCGGCGAGTTGATGGAGAACCAGTACCGCATCGGTCTGGTACGCATGGAACGCGCCATCAAGGAGCGCATGAGCATGTCGCAAGAGATCGAGACGCTCATGCCGCACGACCTCATCAACGCCAAGCCGGTCTCGGCGGTGGTCAAGGAGTACTTCGGGTCCTCGCAGCTCTCGCAGTTCATGGATCAGACGAACCCGCTGTCGGAGGTCACGCACAAGCGGCGGTTGTCGGCGCTTGGACCGGGTGGCCTTACGCGCGAGCGGGCGGGCTTCGAGGTGCGCGACGTGCATGGCACGCACTACGGTCGTATCTGCCCCATCGAGACGCCGGAAGGGCCGAATATCGGGCTCATCGCTTCGCTGTCGACCTATGCCCGGGTCAACGAGTTCGGCTTCATCGAAACGCCGTATCGGAGGGTGGAGGATCGCAAGGCCACCGACGAGGTGGGCTTTTACTCGGCCCTGCAGGAAGAGGGACACTACATCGCGCAGTCGAACTCGCCGATCGGCAGGAAGTGCGAGCTGCTCGAGGACCTGGTGTCATGTCGGCACAACACCGAGACGGTCATGGCCAAGCCCGATGATGTCACGCTGATGGACGTGCTGCCGAACCAGCTCGTCTCGGTTGCGGCCTCGCTCATTCCCTTCCTCGAGAACGACGATGCCAACCGCGCGCTCATGGGCTCGAACATGCAGCGCCAGGCGGTGCCGCTCATTCGCACTCGCTCGCCGTTGGTCGGCACCGGCATGGAAGGCATCGTGGCGCGTGACTCGGGCGTCACCGTGGTGGCCCGCCGCAATGGCACCGTGGAATCCGTCGACGCCGCCCGCATCGTCGTGCGTCCGACGGTGGATTCCGATGACTTGCTTTCGGCCAAGCCCGACATCTACAACTTGGTCAAGTTCCAGCGTTCGAATCAGAACACCTGCATCAACCAGCGGCCGATCGTCGAGCCCGGCGATCATGTCAAGGCCGGCGAGGTGCTGGCGGACGGCCCGGCAACAGAGCGCGGCGAGTTGGCCCTGGGCGAGAACGTGCTGGTGGCGTTCATGCCGTGGGGCGGGTACAACTTCGAGGATTCGATTCTCATCTCCGAACGCCTCGTGAAGGACGACCACTTCACCTCGATCCACATCGAGGAGTTCGAGTGCGTCGCGCGCGACACCAAGCTCGGGAAGGAAGAGATCACGTGCGACATCCCGAACGTGGGAGAAGACGCCCTCAAGGACCTCGACGAATCGGGGATCGTGCGCATCGGCGCCGAGGTGAAGCCGCAGGACATCCTGGTCGGGAAGATAACGCCCAAAGGCGAAACCCAGCTTTCTCCCGAGGAGAAACTGCTGCGTGCCATCTTCGGCGAGAAGGCGGGTGACGTGCGCGACAGCTCGTTGCGCGTGCCTCCGGGCGTGCAAGGGATTGTCATCGGCGCCAAGATCTTTTCGCGCAAGGGCACCGAGAAAGACGAGCGTTCCAAGCAGATCGAGGAGCAGGAGAAGGACAAGCTGCTCGCGGATCAGCGCGATGAGACGCGCATCATCTCCGAGGCCTACCGCGCACGCATGCGCAAGCTGATTCTGGGGAAGACAACGGCGGTCCGCCTCGTGGACGATCGGGGGAAGGTGCTTTGCGCCAAGGGGCAGAAGGTCGACAACGCCTTGCTCGACGAGATCCCGGTGCGCTACTGGCCCGAGGTGCAGATCGAATCCGGCAAGAGCGAGAACCTGGTGCGGCAGCTTGCGCTGCAGCTCGAGGAAGAACTCAAGGCCGTCGACGCCCTGTACAAGGACAAGATCGGCAAGTTGACCAAGGGCGACGAGTTGCCCCCGGGCGTGATCAAGATGGTCAAGGTCTACATCGCCATCAAGCGCAAGCTCTCGGTGGGCGACAAGATGGCGGGCCGCCATGGCAACAAGGGGGTGGTGTCGCGCATCCTGCCCGTCGAGGACATGCCGTACATGGTCGATGGAACGCCGGTGGACATCGTGCTCAATCCACTCGGCGTCCCCTCGCGCATGAACGTCGGGCAAATCCTCGAGACCCACCTGGGATGGGCGGCGCTGGAGATCGGCCGTCAGATCGAGGCCATGCTGGAAGGCCAGTGGCGCGGCGAAGCCCTGCGCGCCCGACTGAAGAAGGTGTTTAGCGAGGAGCACCACCAGAAGCTCATCGAGAGTCTGCAGGAGGATGATCTGCGCCGCTTCGCAGCCACGCTGGGCAGCGGCGTGCACCTGGCGACGCCGGTTTTCGACGGCGCCAAGGAGAGCGACATCAAGACCTGCCTGGCGCAGGCCGGCCTGCCCCTGAACGGTCAGGCTATCCTGTTCGACGGCAAGACTGGCGAGCCTTTCGATCACGAGGTGACGGTCGGCGTGATGTACATGATGAAGCTGCACCACCTGGTCGACGACAAGATTCACGCACGGTCGATAGGCCCGTACTCGCTGGTCACCCAGCAGCCGCTGGGGGGCAAGGCGCAGTTCGGCGGTCAGCGCCTGGGAGAAATGGAGGTGTGGGCCATGGAAGCGTACGGCGCCGCCTACGGCCTGCAGGAATTCCTGACCGTGAAGTCGGACGATGTCATCGGCCGCACGCGCATGTACGAGGCCATCGTCAAAGGCGAACAGACGCTCGAGTCGGGGTTGCCGGAATCGTTCAACGTGTTGCTCAAGGAGCTGCAGTCCTTGTGCCTGAACGTCGAGCTCATCGAAGACCCCAATGCGCCGAGGAAACAGGAGTCCACCATCGAGCAGATGGCTCGGGAAGTGGCGGCCAAGGCCGGAGCGGGTGGGGCGCCACCCGCAGCCGGCGCAGCCAAGGGAGCGTAGAGCGACGACGATCCGCGACGGGAGTGACTAGCAATGACCATGAAGGACATTTTCAACTTCTTCGAGAAACCGAAAGACCCACTTTCGTTCTCCGCCATCCGCATCTCGCTCGCATCGCCAGAGAAGATCCGCGAATGGTCGCACGGCGAAGTCAAGAAGCCTGAGACCATCAACTACCGCACCTTCAAGCCCGAGCGCGACGGTCTCTTCTGTGCCAAGATCTTCGGGCCGGTCAAGGACTACGAGTGCAACTGCGGCAAGTACAAGCGCATGAAGCATCGGGGAGTCGTGTGCGAGAAGTGCGGCGTCGAGGTCATCCAGTCCAAGGTGCGGCGCGAGCGTTTGGGACACATCAGCCTGGCCACTCCGGTTGCGCACATCTGGTTTCTGAAGTCGCTGCCCTCGCGCATCGGCAACCTGCTCGACATCACGCTCAAGGATCTCGAGAAGATCCTATACTCGGAAGCCTACGTCGTCGTCGACCCAAAGCAGAGTGGCCTGGCGAAAGGCGAGCTGCTGGCGGAAGAACGCTACGGCAAGCTCGTGGAGGAGTTGGGCGAGGATGCCTTCGTCGCGGGCATGGGGGCCGAGGCCATCCGGGAGCTCCTGCGTGGCATCGAGGTGCACAACTTGTCCGAGCAGCTTCGCCAAGAAATGAAGGAGGCGACCTCGGAGGCCAAGCGCAAGAAGATCTCGAAGCGCTTGAAGGTGGTCGATGCCTTCCGTGAGTCGGGCAACCGGCCGGAGTGGATGATGCTGGAGGTGATCCCCGTCATTCCACCGGACTTGCGCCCGCTGGTGCCGCTCGACGGTGGCCGCTTTGCGACATCGGATCTGAACGATCTGTACCGTCGCGTAATCAACCGCAACAACCGGCTCAAGCGCTTGCAGGAGCTGAACGCTCCCGAGATCATCATCCGCAACGAGAAGCGCATGTTGCAGGAGGCGGTGGATGCGCTTTTCGACAACGGCCGCCGTGGCAAGACCATCACCGGTCCGAACAAGCGCCCACTCAAGTCCCTCTCGGACATGCTCAAGGGCAAGCAGGGGCGATTCCGGCAGAACCTGCTCGGGAAGCGTGTGGACTACTCGGGCCGCTCCGTGATCGTGGTCGGACCGGAGTTGCGCCTGCATCAGTGCGGTCTGCCGAAAAAGATGGCGCTGGAGCTCTTCAAGCCGTTCATCTACAACAAGCTGGAGGAGCGCGGCCTCGTCACTACCATCAAGAGCGCCAAGAAGCTGGTCGAGAAAGAGCGCCCGGAAGTGTGGGATATCCTCGAAGAGGTCATCAAGGAACACCCGATTCTGCTCAACCGTGCCCCCACGCTGCACCGCCTGGGCATTCAGGCGTTCGAGCCGTTGCTCATCGAGGGCAAAGCCATCCAGCTCCATCCGCTGGTGTGCGCGGCTTTCAACGCCGATTTCGATGGCGACCAGATGGCCGTGCACGTGCCGCTGTCGCTCGAAGCGCAAATGGAAGCGCGCGTTCTCATGATGTCGACCAACAACATCCTGAGCCCGGCCAACGGTCGCCCCATCATCCTGCCGTCGCAGGATATCGTGCTGGGGCTCTACTACATGACGCGCGAGCGGGTTTTCGCGCAGGGCGAGTACCGCCCGGGCAAGAGCCCGGCCCATGCGCGGGGGGTGTACGCCTCCATCGAGGAGGTGCGCATGGCCTTCGACCACGGCGAGCTGGATCTGCAGGCCGCCATCAAGGTGCGCATCGAAGGGCAGCTCGTGGAGACCACCGTCGGCCGCGTTCTGCTCTACGAGGTGGTGCCGAAAGAGTTGCCCTTCAAGCTTGTCAACCGCGTGATGGGCAAGAAGCAGCTTGGCGATCTCATCGACAGCTGCTATCGCGCCTTCGGCCAGAAGGAAACCGTGCTGTTGGCCGACCGGCTGCGCCATCTCGGCTACAGCAATTCGACCAAGGCCGGAGTCTCGATCTGTGTCGATGATCTCATCATTCCGAAGCGCAAGGGCGAGTTGCTGGAGCAGGCGCAGAAGGACGTGCAGGAAATCGAAGAACAGTACACCGAAGGCCTCATCACCGACGGCGAGCGCTACAACAAGGTGGTCGACATCTGGGCACAGGTCTCGGAGCTCATCGCCGAGGAAATGATGAACGAGATCGGCGCCGAGAACGTGGCCAACGAGGAGACGGGTGAGAAGAAGCGCATGCCTTCCTTCAACCCCATCTTCATCATGGCCGACTCGGGCGCTCGTGGCTCGGCACAGCAGATACGCCAGCTCGCAGGCATGCGTGGCCTGATGGCCAAGCCTTCGGGCGAGATCATCGAAACCCCGATTACGACCAACTTCCGCGAGGGCCTGTCGGTGCTTCAGTACTTCATCTCCACGCACGGGGCGCGGAAGGGTCTGGCCGACACTGCGCTCAAGACGGCGAACTCCGGGTATCTCACCCGCCGCCTCGTGGACGTGGCGCAGGACTGCATCATCGCCGAGTACGATTGCGGTACGCTGGAAGGCATCGAGATCACGTCGCTCGAAGAGGGTGGCGAGATTATCGAGAAGCTCGGCGATCGCATCTTGGGCCGCGTCTCGGTCGACGACATCTTCGACCCCTACACGGGCGAGGTCCTGGTGCAGGCCAACGAGGAGATCACCGAAGAGAAGGTGCGCATCGTCGAGGATGCCGGCATTTCGAAGGTGAAGATTCGTTCCGTGCTCACCTGCGAAACGCGGCGAGGCATCTGCGTCCTCTGCTACGGGCGAGATCTGGCGCGCGGCCACATGGTCAACATCGGCGAGGCGGTTGGCGTGATCGCCGCGCAGTCCATCGGCGAGCCCGGGACGCAGCTCACCATGCGGACCTTCCACATCGGCGGCGTGGGCCAGGTGCGCACGGAGCAGTCGCAGCTCGAGGCCCGCTACGACGGCGTCGTCCGGCTGGAGAATGTCGAATTCGTCCAGCGCGACAAACACGCCATCGTCATGAACCGTCACGGCGAGATCGTCATCCAGGACGAAACCGGCCGCGAGCGCGAGCGCTACGGCTTGACCTACGGCGCCCGCCTGTTCTTCACGGACGACGACAAGGTCAAGCAAGGGAGCTTGTTGTCCGAATGGGATCCCTTCTCGGTGCCCATCCTTACCGAAGTGGCCGGCCACGTGAAATTCGGCGATGTCATCGAGGGGGTCACCATGACGGAGCAGCTCGACGAGGTCACCGGCCTGTCGCGCAAGAGCATCATCGAGTCGAAGGATGCGGACCTGCGGCCGCGCATCTCGCTCAAGGACGACCACGGCAAGACCCTCAAGATCCCCAATTCGGACAACGAGGCTCGCTACTTCCTGCCTTTTGGCGCCACGATTGCCGTGTCCGAAGGCGACACCATCGAGGCGGGTGACATCGTCGCCCGCATCCCGCGCGAGACCACCAAGACCAAGGACATCACGGGCGGTCTGCCGCGCGTGGCCGAACTCTTC
Organism: Deltaproteobacteria bacterium; assembly: GCA_016935975.1. Lineage (GTDB taxonomy): Bacteria > Myxococcota_A > Polyangia > Fen-1088 > Fen-1088 > Fen-1118. The sequence goes on along the minus strand of JAFGPX010000017.1, from coordinate 4,497 downwards.
GAGTCGCGCAAGCCCAAGGAGCACGCCGTCATTTCCGAGATCGACGGTGTGGTTAGCTTTGGCAAGGACACCAAGGGCAAGCGCAAGGTCGTCGTGACGCCCGAGCACGGGGACGCCAAGGAGTACCTCATCTCGAAGAGCAAGCACCTGTCGGTGCGCGAAGGCGACCACATCAAGGCCGGCGAGCCTCTGATGGATGGCGCCGCCAATCCCCACGACATCTTGCGCGTGCTCGGCGAGAAGCAACTCGCCAAGTACCTCGTCGACGAAGTGCAGGAGGTCTACCGCCTCCAGGGCGTCAAGATCAACGACAAGCACATCGAGACGGTCGTGCGCCAGATGCTCCGTCGCGTGCGCGTGCTCGAGGTGGGAGATACCGGCTTTCTCTCCGACGAGCACGTCGAGAAGTACATCTTCGAGGAGGAGAACGAGCGCGTGCTGGCCAAGGGTGGACGTCCGGCCCAGGGCGAGCCGCTCCTGCTCGGCATCACCAAGGCATCGCTGTCGACCGAGAGCTTCATCTCGGCGTCTTCCTTCCAAGAGACGACCAAGGTGCTGACGGAGGCCGCGGTGTGCGGCAAGGTCGATTACCTGCGCGGTCTCAAGGAGAACGTCATCATGGGGCGGCTCATCCCGGCGGGCACGGGCCTCGGCGCCTACAAGCGCCTTTCCATCCATGCAGACGTGCCGGAGGAAGAGAAGCCGGCAACGGCAGAGTTGGTGGCTGTCCCTGCGGGGGTCGTGGCCGGCGAGGCCGGGGAGTAGCCCCTCCGCGAGCGGGGAGTGCCCGCAACCGAAGAGGGAGGGCTCCCGGCTTCGGGCTGCGGGCGTCAGTCTGCCCACGAAGGACATGCGGGAAGCTCCTCCACCTCCCCGCGACTTGACACTTCGGCCCGAAGCCCGGCGCCCGAAGGTTGACGACGCTGCCGGCGAACAAGTCGTGGCGCCACGCGAGAGATCTCGGGGGGAGTAGATGAGTGGCACGAGGCTTGCGCGCCGCGAAGCAGCATGAAGGCCCTGGCGTGCCGTCTTGGGACACGGGCCCGCTCGGAAAAACACTAGGTTATCGTTGACTTTGGGATCTCGATTCCTATAATGCACCACTCCTCGGGCCCGGAAGACGCCGGGACAGAATCTCCTTCCGCGGATTGGAGAGGAGGTACGCCGAGGAAGAAGAGAAGATGCCCACCGTCAATCAGCTTGTATGTACCGGCCGCCAAGTCATGCGGCGGAAGACCGATTCGCCTGCGCTCAAGGGATGCCCGCAGCGGCGCGGCGTGTGTGTCCGCGTCTACACCACGACGCCGAAGAAACCGAACTCGGCCCTGCGCAAAGTCGCGCGCGTTCGCCTTACCAATGGGATGGAGGTTACGACCTACATTCCGGGCGAAGGCCACAACCTGCAGGAGCACTCGGTCGTGTTGATTCGCGGCGGCCGTGTCAAGGATCTGCCCGGTGTGCGCTACCACATCATTCGCGGCAGTCTGGACACGGCGGGCGTGAGCAACCGACGTCAGGGGCGTTCGAAGTACGGAGCCAAGCGGCCCAAGTGACGGCCGGCAGGGGGTATTCGACAGATGCCACGCAAAGGTGAAGTCCCCAAGCGCAAGCCCCTTCCGGATCCGAAGTTCACGGACCAGCCGATCGACGTTCGCCGTCGCATCACCAAGTTCGTGAACACCGTGATGGAGTCGGGCAAGAAGGCCATTGCGGAGGGCATCGTGTACGGCGCCCTCGACCTAGTGGCCGAGAAGGCAGCCGACGATCCCGTCAAGGTCTGGGACAAGGCGCTTAGCAACGTCCAGCCGAAAATCGAGGTCAAGTCCCGGCGTGTGGGCGGCGCAACCTACCAGGTCCCCGTTGACGTGAGGCCCGATCGAGCGCTGGCGCTTGGCATGCGCTGGCTTATCCACTCCGCCCGCGAGCGCTCGGATGGCCGCACCATGCGCGAGAAGCTGGCCGCCGAATTGCTCGATGCGAGCAACAACAAGGGTGCCGCGGTGAAGAAGCGGGAAGATACTCACAAGATGGCAGAAGCGAACAAGGCGTTCGCGCACTATCGCTGGTAGGCAACGCACGGCAAAGGAAGGCAAGGCAACATAGGGGCAAGGAGATTCAGGCTCGATAGGTCGTTGAAGGGATAGGCAAAGGCAAAGGTTTTTGCCCATCCTTCCAGCCGACCGAAGTGGCCTGGACCAATTCTTGACCAGGCAAGCGCAGGACTGCGGACCCTGTGGTCATGTGAGGGCAGTACCCGTCAAATGATCCACTCGCGCGCGGCGAAGAAGACGAAACATGGCTCGGCAATTCCCCATCAATCGCACCCGGAACATCGGGATCATGGCGCATATCGATGCGGGGAAAACCACGACCACCGAGCGCATCCTCTTCTACACCGGCGTGTCGAGGACCCTGGGCGAGGTCCACGAAGGCACCACCGTCATGGATTGGATGGAACAGGAGCAGGAGCGGGGCATCAGCATCACCGCGGCCTCCACGACCTGCTTCTGGCGCGACCATCGCGTGAACATCATCGACACGCCGGGACACGTCGATTTCACAATCGAGGTCGAGCGTTGCCTGCGCGTGCTCGATGGGGCGGTGACCGTGTTTTGTGCGGTCGGAGGGGTCGAGCCGCAATCGGAAACCGTGTGGCGGCAGGCCGACAAGCACAACGTGCCCCGCATCGCCTTCATCAACAAGTGCGACCGGCCGGGCGCCGACCCGTGGCGCTGCGTGCAGCAGATCCGCGACCGGATCAGGGCGCATCCCTTGCTGACGCAGTTGCCCATCGGGATCGAAGACGCTTTCTCCGGGGTCGTGGACTTGATTGAGATGCGCGCGCTGGAATGGGTAGGCGACACCACGGGCGCCATTTTCATGGAGCGGGAGGTTCCCTCTGAGCTGGTGCGGCCAGCGAAGCACGCGCGGGCGGCGCTTGTCGAGGCCCTTGGTGAGGTGGATGACGAGATACTCGCACTGTACGTCGAGGGCGCGGAGATCAGTCCCAAGCAGATCAAGGCGGCGCTGCGACGCGCGACCATCGCCGGTCGGGCGGTACCGGTGTTTCTGGGCGCGGCGTTCAAGAACAAGGGCGTGCAACCGCTGCTGGACGGCGTTGTTGACTACTTGCCGTCGCCCGTTGATATGCCGCCCGTGCGTGGCCACGACGGCGACGGCCAGACGGTGGTGCGCGGGGCTTCGGCCGACGAGCCCTTCGCGGCTCTGGCGTTCAAGATCATGAGCGACGTGGTCGGCGGGTCGTTGACCTACTTCCGCGTCTACTCCGGTCACGTCGCCAGCGGCGCCACCGTGTTCAACTCGACGAAGGGAACGCGCGAGCGTATCGGGCGGCTGCTGCGCATGCACGCCAACCGCCAGGAAGAGATCCGTCGGGTGGGCTGCGGCAATATCGCGGCAGCCGTCGGCCTGCGCGCGACCTCCACGGGCGACACCCTGTGTGACACGCGGGCGCCGATCGTGCTTGAACTCATCGACTTCCCGCAACCGACCTGTTCGGTGGCCATCGAGGCCAAGACCGGTGCCGAGCAGCAGGCGCTCCACCAGGCGCTCGGGCAGTTGGCCGTCGAGGATCCGTCGTTCTCCGTCACAGCGGACGAAGAAACCGGACAAACCCTGATTTCCGGCATGGGCGAGCTGCATCTCGAAATCATCGTCGATCGCCTGGTGCGCGACTTCGGTCTGGCCGCATCGGTGGGGCGTCCGCAGGTCGCCTACCGCGAGGCCATCACGCGAGCCGCCGAGGCAGAGGGGCGTTTCGAGCATGTGATTGGCGGACGAGGGCTCTTTGCGCGCGTCAAGCTGCGCGTCGAGCCCGGCAGGATCGGGGACGGGATCAGCTTTCACAACCAGACCACGTCGCGCGTCGTGCCGCGCGAGTTCGTGGCCGCGGTGGAACGAGGGGCGCGCACGGCTCTGGCACGGGGAGTGCTTTGCGGCTACCCCATCGTGGACGCGGCGGTTGCTCTGCTCGATGGCGACCACCATCCGCTCGATTCCAACGAGATGGCATTCCAGATCGCGACCTCCCAGGCCATCGCCGAGGCTCTGGCGCAGGCCGGTCCGGTCTTGCTCGAGCCGCTCATGGCCCTCGACGTCGTGGTGCCCGATCCGTTCGTGGGCGGAGTCGTGGGCAACCTTTCGTCCCGTCGCGCGCGCATTGTTGGCATGGAGCCACGCGGGGGCGCTCAGGCGATTGCCGCCGAGGTGCCGCTCGCCACCATGTTCGGCTACTCGACAGATGTTCGTTCGCTGACGCAGGGACGGGCGACGTTCACCATGCAGTTCCTGCGTTTCGCCGCCGTTCCCCAGCACGTTGCCTCAGGTATCGCCAATCGCATCCGCAGCTCGTGACCGTTTTGCCTCCAGGAGGACACCATGGCCAAGGAGAAATTCGTACGAAACAAGCCGCACCTGAACGTAGGGACGATCGGGCACGTGGACCATGGCAAGACGACGCTGACGGCAGCGATCACG
>JAFGPX010000153.1 GCA_016935975.1 Deltaproteobacteria bacterium | reverse complement strand
GGCCGCGATGTTGCCCGCGACGCTGCGGCTCCTCATGCCGTACCGTCGCGAGGCCGCGTGAACCGTGACGATGAATTCCCGGGCCGTACGGGTTGGGGCGGTGCGGCCGCTGATCCCGGTCGCACCGCCCGTCCCGACCATGCCGCCTCTGCCTTGGCCACCGCCTCGGCCGCCCGCCCTCCGCCCGCGCCGTCGGAGACGCTGCCGCCGGTGCCATTCCCGCCAACGCCACCGCTTCCGACTCCGCGCGAGCCCGCCACGTTCCCGGTGTTCGTCGATGCGCTGCTGCCGGAGGCGCCCCCGCTTCCCGGGCCTCCTCGGTCACCGCTGTTCCGCGGGGTCGTCGACGAACAAGCGGCGCCCAGCATGGCAAGGGCGACGACGACGAGCGTGCCTTCTGGACTTGACGGCACGGCGTTCTCCTTCTCCGACAAGATCCCTGGAGAGGACGAAATGGCTCATCCGGTTCAGGTGAATCACGGCTCCCGGCCGGGACGGCGACGACCAAGACGCCGACCTTGTCTCCCCGCTACTGCCCCGTGTAGGGCCGCGTGTCTGCGGGCGGGGTCTGTCCCTCCACGAACGCCGGGCTGCCCTGCGACGTGATGGTGACGGTGTCGGAGGTTAGGCCGGGCGAGCTCGCCGTGATGACGCTTTCGCCCGCGTAGTAGGTGCGGAACTCGATGGCCGCCTGACCGTCGAGGATGGCGATGTCGCTCGCCGGCTTGGTCGTCCCGGGCGTGAACGTGATGCTGGGGCCGGTGGGGAACTCGCCCGGTCCCGAGGTGACTGTCAGGGTCACCGTGACGTTGTTGCTGAGCGCCTTGCCGGCGGCGTCCACGACCGTGACCAGCAGCCATGCGTCCTCGGTACCGTCCACCGCCGTGAGCGTCGTGGTGCTGGCCGTGAGCTCGAGCCCGGCGGGCGTGCCCGAGGTTGGCCAGGTCGGCGGCGCCACCTTCGCGTAGGTGTTGCGATACCAGTAGTACGAGCGCTTCGGAATGCGGAAGTAGTCGACAATGCCGGTGTGGATGTAGGTGGTGCCCATCTGGCTGCCGTAGTCGAACATGCACCACTTGGACACGCCGCTACGCCACGCGGGCTGGGCGGGCATGCCGTTGCTCACCGTCAGATTCCCCCAGCCGGGCTCGTAGCTAGCCGGCCGAACCACATTCACGGTGCTGCCGTATTCCGACACCATGTTGGGGAAGCCGGGATTGTCGTAGCCCACGCCGTCGCCGTTGTAGGCAGCGATGTCGCCCAGCGTGCCGGGCTCGGTGCTGCCGATCTTCGACTGCGCGCCACCGATGGCGGCGGGCCGTCCGGTCGGCGCCGGGTCCAGCTGGTGGGTGAGGGCGACGGACTTCTTGAGCAAGTTGATGACCCGGTCGGCCGGGCCGCTGCCGTTGAAGAAGTCCTCGTTGCCCATGCTCCAGGCGATGATGCTCGGGTGATTGCGATGGATGCGAATCATGTCGGTGAGGCTGGCGAGGACGTTGTTGTCGTAGGCGTCGAAGTCGGCGGAGGTGCTGGGATACGCCCCGCTGTAGGCCCAGCCGCCCGGACCGCCGCCGAAGCCGCCCCAGAAACAGTTCTCGGACATCAGCAAGATGCCGAGCTCGTCGCAGGCATCGGCAAAGGCCGGCGCCTTGGGGTAGTGCGAGCCGCGGATGAAGTTCATCCCCGCGTCCTTGACCATCTTGACGTCGCGGTAGAGCGCCGCGTCGGTAATGCCGTTGCCCCAGCCCGCGTGGTCCTGGTGGACGTTGGCGCCCTGGATCCAGTAGTGCGCGCCGTTCAAGAAGAAGCCCTTGTCCGCGGTCCAGCTGATCCAGCGGAACCCGAACGGCGTGGTGAAGGTGTCCACGGTGCCGGTCCCGTCGGAAAGATAGGAAAGCGCCTGATACATCGACGGATGGTCGGGATGCCAGAGCGCGGGATTGCTGATCGCGGGCGTGGTCTGGTCGAAGGTGAAGGTCTTGCCCGCGTCGATCGACTGCTGGGACGAGATGGTGGTGACCACCTTGCCGCTGCTGTCCACGATGTCGGTCTTGAGCGTGGCGTTGACCGCGGTCGTCCGGTCGTTCCGCACCTCGGTCTTGATGTTCACCGTGCTCGACGAGCCGGTGTTGGTCGCCAGGGTCGGCGTGGTGACCCAGGTGCCGTACCAGGCGACGTGCAGCGGGTCGGTCACCACCACGAAGACGTTGCGATACAGGCCGCCCTGGAAGGTGTGGTCGCCGGTGATGGGCGGGAGCTGCGCGTTCCAGTTGTTGTTCAGGCGAACGGCCACGACGTTGTCGCCGGTCTTGATCGCGGACGTGACGTCGATCGAGAAGCCGTTGTAGCCGCCGATGTGCTGGCCGACCTGCTTGCCGTTGAGGTAGATCTGGGCCTGGTGGAAGGCGGCCTGGAACTCGAGGAACACGCTCTTGCCCGACCAGGACGACGGAACGGTGAAGTGCTTCCGGTACCAGCCGTAGCCCACGTAGAACTTCGGCGACATGAAATAGGGCAGGCTGAACGAATGTGGCAGGCCGACGTTGCCCCAGGAGGAATCGTCGAAGGTAGTCGCCTCCGCGCCCGAGACGTCGGCCCGTTTGAACTTCCACGCCTGGTTGAAATTCTGGACGAGACGCGGGCCGCCGGGCTGTCCCGCGTCGGGGCCCGTTGCGCCGCCCGAGCCGGTCTGTCCGCCGCTGGCCGACGTTCCGCCGGCGCCCGCGTCCGGGGAGCCGCCGCTACCTGTCCGGCCTCCGGAGACGAGCACGCCGCCACTCCCGTTCCCGCCCGTGCCGCCGCTCGTCACGCCGCCCGTGGCCGGGGCGCCACCGCCGGCTTGGCTTCCGCCCGTGGGCTGCGTGCGGCCACCGGCTCCCCCGGCGCCGCCCGTCTGGCTGCCGCCGGTGAGCTGGGTACGGCCGCCGGTTCCAGGCGTCGTCGAGGCGGTCGAGCCGCCGGCTCCCGCCATTCCACCTGCGCCGCTGGCGCCACCGCTCCGGTCCGGATTGCCGCCACCTCCGGTCGTCCCACCGCGCGGCCCTGCGCCGGTGCCGGAAGGGTCACAGCTCGAGAGCAGCGCGGCTGCGATGGCCGAAAGCACTGCCGCTTGCGCGAGTGCGCGTGGTCTTGCTTCCATGGTTCACCTGGGTTGCGGGGCGGGGTGTTGCCCAGCCCTTGTCAGGAAAGGATCCTCGGCAAGCCAAGAACGACTTGGCCAAAGTTGGGGGCGCGCCTCGGTCTCAAGCGCGGTGCACTGCCAGCGGGCCTCATCGCGTGCTGCACGGCGAATCATCACCGCGATTGTCCCCCGCAATCGCGAAGACACGGAGCTTGGGAAAGCAAGTCTGAGCCGACAAGGCCGGCCGCGATGTTGCCCGCGACGCTGCGGCTCCTCATGCCGTACCGTCGCGAGGCCGCGTGAACCATGACGACGAATTCCCGGACCGTACGGGTTGGGGCGGCGCGGCCGCTGATCCCGGTCGCACCGCCCGATTCGATCATGCCACCCACACCGGCCTGCCTGCCGCTTCGTTTCGTGCGGCCGGTGCTCTTCGTCCTCGACAGTCGGATGGAGCATCCTAGGGCGTTCCCACGAGGGTCGTGACGCTCTTGGCCGCCAGGGAGGCGGTGAAGCGGGCGTTGCTGACCGTGATGGGGCTCCCGGAAACGATGCTGCCGGCGTCGTTGGTCACCCACGGGGTGATGCTGCAGGGAACGACGCCGGAGACGAAAAGCGGGAGCGAGGCGGCGCTGCCGTTCTTGTTGATGGCCACGACCACTACGGTGCCGTCCGCCGGGTTCGTATAGGCCGTGATCAGCACCCCGGACGGCGCGCTACCCGAGGTCGAGACCCGCATGTAGCCCGGGCGCACGAAGCGCGAGAAGTTGCCCATGATCCAGAAGCGCTTGGTCCACACCTTCGTGTTGGTGTTGAAGAGCCCGCTGCAGCCGCCGGCGTAGAGCCACCAGTAGTGCCAGGCGTTCAGGTTGGGCTTGGTCAGGTCGTTGTGGATGGTCTCCGCCAGCTTGAG
>JAFGPX010000016.1 GCA_016935975.1 Deltaproteobacteria bacterium | reverse complement strand
CCAAGGAGAAGAACGGCATCGGCTACGGCGGCGCGGCCTACGCCAAAGGCATACGCGTCCTGCTGATCAAGAAGGACGACAAGAGCCCGGGAGTCACGCCGGATCTGGCGCACGTGCAGGACGGCAGCTATCCCCTGGCACGGCCCCTGTTCTTCTACCTACGCGACAGACCGAGCGGTGAGATCAAGAGCTTTGTCGACTGGGTACTGTCGAAGGAGGGCCAAGCTATCGTGAGCAAGGTCGGCTACTTCCCGGTGAAGTAATCGATCGCACGTCCAGATCTCCAGCCACGAAACGGGGCGGGGCCCAGCGGCGCCGCCCCGTCGCGCTATCGGGACCACCACTCCGGCGAGACGAAGCCCGCGAGCGCCGACCAATGCCGGTGCAGGGTCGCGGAAGCGGCGACGTCGTCCTCCCCGTCGTCATAGTCAGCCTCGTTCTCGTCGTCGTAGTACTCGTGCGGATCGCGCGCAGGTTCCGGTTGCGGTTCCAGACCGTCGTTTCGGCTCGAGTATGGGTCGCGCATGCACACCTCCTGGTTCGCTTGGTTCACTGGACGCCAGCATAGCCACCCTCATTCGCCGAACCCGCGACGGCTTGGTGCCAATCGGGCAACGACTGCTCGCCCAACTCGTTGCACGTCGCAATCCGTTGGTCACACAATTGTCACAAAGGCGCGACCCAGGTGTCATCTGGCTTGGGCAGGCTAGGCTCGACATGGACGGCAACGAAATCCAGGGAGCGCCAGGCCTCTCGACACCGGCGTCGCGCCTGGTCCCGGAGCCCGCGGCGCCCGTGGCGGCGCCGCGCAACGTGGCCCAATCCTCGCCCGAAGCCACCGCCCCCATCCATCGTCGCAGGACGGCCAGGCCGAAGTCGCGTCCCGTGCCGCTTCTCGAACGTGTGCTCGAGCGTCTCATCCACATCCTGGCCTACACGGCGGTGGCGGCGATGATTCTCATCTTCGTCTTCGTGGCCAAAGAGGCGTTGCCCCTGCTCACCAGCCCGGAGATCCACGAAGAAGTGACCCTGGCCAAGATGTGGTTCATCCAGCACTGGCCGGGCTACGACGCGCCCGAGCATGTCTGGCAGCCGGTTTCCGAGATCCCCAAGTACGGCGTCTGGCCCCTGCTCGTAGGCACTCTGAAGGTCACGATCATCGCCATGCTCGTGGCGGTTCCCTTGTCCGTCGCGGCCGCGGTGTTCGTGTCGCAGTACGCCGGTCAGCGCACACGCGAGATCGTGAAGCCGGCCATCGAGTTCCTGGCGGGCATCCCGTCGGTCGTCCTGGGCTTCTTCGCCCTCATCGTCATGGCCTCCTGGTTTCAGGAGGTGTTCGGTTTCGACTCCCGCCTCAACGCGGTCGTGGCGGGCGTTGCCCTCTCCTTCGCGGTGATACCCATCGTCTTCACGGTGTGCGAAGAGGCTCTGGGCGCCGTGCCGCCGAGCTACGTCGAGGCCTCCGTCGCGCTTGGCGCCGCGCGCTGGCAGACCATCACCAAGGTCGTGCTGCCCGCGGCCGCGCCCGGCATCGCCGCCAGTGTCGCGCTCGGCCTGGGCCGGGCGTTCGGCGAAACCATGATCGTGCTCATGGCCTCCGGCAACGCGGCCATTCTATCGGCCAATCCGGCGGAGTCCGTGCGCACGCTGTCGGCAACCATCGCCGCGGAGCTGGCCGAGGTCGTCTTCGGCGGCCCGCACTACACCGTGCTGTTCGCCCTGGCGGTCCTGCTCTTCCTCATCACCTTCGGCATCAACTTCGCGGGCGACTACACGATCATGCGCATGAAACGACGCATGGGGGTGGCGGCGTGAGCCGATACTCGCTGCGCGCCTCGCGCCGGCCGCGGCTTGGCGACGCCGTGCTCTGGCTCGCCACCGGGTGCGCCACGCTGCTCGTGCTCGTCGTCTTGGCCATCATCGTGATCGACGTCCTCAGGCATGGCACACCCCGTCTGACCCTGGGCTTTCTGACGCAATCGCCGACCGATGGCATGACCGCTGGCGGGATCTTCCCCGCCATCTTCGGCACCGTGGCCTTGGTCCTCCTCATGACGGTGGCGGCGCTGCCCGTCGGTGTGGCCACCGCGATCTACCTGCACGAGTACGCCAATCCCACCGGACTGCCCACCCGGCTGGTGCGCATCGCGGTCAACAACCTGGCCGGCGTGCCGTCCATCGTTTTCGGGCTCTTCGGTCTGGGCTTCTTCGTGCAGTTCGCGGGTGGCGGTATCGACAAGCTGTTCTTCGGCGGCGACAAAGTGTACGGTCAGCCCGCCCTGGTGTGGGCCGCGCTGACCATGGCCGTGCTGACCCTGCCCGTGGTCATCGTAGCCACCGAGGAGGCGCTGGCGGCGGTGTCGCCCGACGTGCGCCTGGCCTCCGCGGCACTGGGCGCCACCAAGTTCCAGACCATCACGCGGGTGGTGCTGCCGCAAGCCGTCCCGGGCATGCTCACGGGTGCCATTCTCGCGGTCAGCCGTGGCGCGGGCGAGGTGGCGCCCCTCCTGTTCACGGGCGCCGCGTACTACCTACCGGCATTGCCGCACACGCTGCACGACCAGTTCATGCAGCTCGGCTACCACGTGTACGTGCTCGCTACCCAGTCGCCCGACGTGGATGCCACGCGCCCTCTGCTCTATGCTACGGTTCTCGTCCTCCTGGCCCTGACCTTCGCGCTCAACGCGTCCGCCGTCTGGGTCCGGTCACGCATGCGCAAGCGGATTGCGAGCAGTCACGCATGAGCACCTCCATCGCCACAGCACAGCCGCTCGACACCCCGGCGGGCAACCTCACGGTGAGCGACCTCTCCGTCTTCTACGGCGGCAAGAAGGCCCTCGGGCCGGTCAGCATGAACATCCCGGGCAAGCAGGTCACGGCACTCATCGGCCCTTCCGGCTGCGGCAAGTCGACCTTCCTGCGCTCGCTCAACCGCATGAACGAGCTGATTCCCGGCTGCCGGGTCGAGGGCGTCGTGAAGCTCGACGACGAGCCCATCTACGGCAGCTCGGTCGACGCGGTGGCGGTGCGACGGCGCATCGGCATGGTCTTCCAGAAGTCGAATCCTTTCCCGAAGTCGATCTTCGAAAACGTCGCCTACGGCCTGCGCATCGGCGGTCTGCGCGAGCGCAGCGAGCTGGGCGGCCGGGTCGAGTCCGCGCTCCGCCACGCGGCCCTGTGGGAGGAGGTCAAGGAGCGCTTGCACGAGAGCGCGCTGGGGCTGTCCGGCGGCCAGCAGCAACGCCTGTGCATCGCCCGCGCCCTCGCGGTCGAGCCGGACGTCATTCTCATGGACGAGCCAGCCTCGGCGCTCGACCCCATCGCCACCGCCCACATCGAGGAGCTGATCCACGAGCTGGCTCGCGAGTACACCGTGGTCATCGTCACGCACAACATGCAACAAGCCGCGCGCGTCTCGCACCACACGGCCTTCTTCTACATGGGCGACCTCGTCGAATTCGACCGCACGCAGGTCATCTTCACCAAACCCAGCCAGAGCAAAACCGAGGACTACGTCACCGGCCGTTTCGGCTAGTCGTGAGGATTCATGTTTGGACGGGAACACACCGATCGCGAATACGAACACGAGCTGCGCCAGCTACGCGAGCAGCTACTGGTCATGGGCAGTCGCGTCGAGAGCATCATCGGCGAGAGCATCAAGGCCCTGATGGAGCGCGACACCGTGGTCGCCGAGCGCACCATTGCGGCCGACAAGGTCGTGGACCGTATGGAAGTCGAGCTGGACGGATTGTGCCTGCAAATCCTGGCCCGTCGGCAGCCCGTGGCCTCCGACCTGCGCTTCATCACCTTGGTGCTCAAGGTGGTTACCGACCTCGAACGCATCGCCGATCTAGGGGTCAACATCTGCGAGCGCGTGCTCGAGCTCAACGCCGAGCCCCAGCTCAAACCCTACGTCGATCTGCCTCACATGGGCCGCGAGGTACAGTCGATGCTGCGCGAGGTGCTCGACGCCTTCGTGGCCAAGGACGCCGAGCGGGCGCGCAAGATCATCGAGAAAGACGTGGTGGTGGATGCCCTCTACGGGCAAGTCTTCCGCGAACTGCTCACCTTCATGATGGAGGACGCGCACAACGTCTACCGCGCCACCCGCCTGCAATCCATCGCCAAGTACCTCGAGCGCATGGCCGATCACACCACCAACCTCGCCGAGATGGTCATCTTCATGGTCGACGGCCAAGACGTACGGCACCTGAGCAGCCGCGAAACGCCCGCGGGCTCCAACGACGGCAACTGACCCGGTTGACAAAAAGCGCAAGCATCGTATCGATGCTGCAATCAAGAAGACAGCGCGCCCCCACAATCCTCAAGGCTGGATACTCATGGAGCATCTGCTCGAACAGACGCGTAGACTCGCCGCCGCGTTTCGCGTTGCGCGGGGCAGGGGGTTTCGCCTCAAGGACTTCGACCCTGCCGACACACTGGGCCTCAAGTCCGAGGCCAAGGCCAGGCTCTCGCTGCGCGAGAGCGTCCGGGAGATATCGCGCCTACAGGAGATGCTCTACGCGCAGGACAGGTGGGGCGTCCTGCTCATCTTCCAAGCCATGGACGCGGCCGGCAAGGACGGCACCATCAAGCACGTGCTTTCCGGCGTCAATCCGCAGGGCTGCGACGTTGTCGCCTTCAAGGCCCCGAGCGACGAGGAGCTCGATCACGACTATCTCTGGCGCTGCAGCAAACGCCTCCCGGAACGCGGCCGCCTCGGCATCTTCAACAGGTCGTACTACGAGGAGACTCTGGTAGTCCGCGTGCATCCCGAGCTGCTGGCCAAGGAGAAGCTGCCTTTGCGACTACTCGGCAAGAAGCTGTGGAAGCACCGCTTCGAAGACATTCGCCACTTCGAGCGCTACCTCGCTCGCAATGGCATCGTGGTCCGCAAGTTCTTCTTGCATCTGTCCAAGAAGGAGCAGAGGCGACGCTTCCTCGAGCGCCTGAGAAATCCCGCCAAGCACTGGAAGTTCTCCTCGTCCGATGTCCGCGAGCGAGAGCGGTGGGACGACTACATGGATGCGTACGAAGACATGATCCGCCGGACCGCCACGGAAGCGGCGCCATGGTACGTGGTCCCGGCCGACAACAAATGGTTCACCCGCATCGTCGTCTCGTCGGTCGTGATCGAAACGCTTGCTTCCCTCGACCTCGAGTATCCCGAGATCGACCAGACACGGCGCAAAGAGCTGGCCGCCGCACGTGCGGCCTTGGGCAAACGCGGGGAGTAGGGATCTGCGCCCGATGTCCCCGCCGTCGAGCTCGCGCATAGGAGCAACCCGAGTCCATCGGCAAGCGACAGCCACCTCTGGCATGCACCGCCAACGGCGCCTCGCCGCCGCCCTGCTCCGAGGGAGGACGGCCAGCCTATTCCATCATTTCCCCGCCGCCATGGCTGGCGAGGAAGAGGCCGTGCACCAAATCCGGGTTTGCAGCCGCCGCCTTCGCGTCGCAGTTCTCCTGCTGGCCGGCAAGCCCGACGGGAAACGCGCCCGCCGCGTGCGACGCCTACTCGCGCAACTGACCCGGACGGCGGGCGACGCCCGCGATCTCGATGTCTTGCTGTCGACCTTCGACGGGCGATTGCGCCAGGTAGCACCACGAACCGCGGCGCAGAATCGCTTGCGGCATCGATTGGCCTCGCTGCGCAGGCGCGGTCGCGCGCACATGATGAAAAGCCTCCTCGATCGGCCGCTCGGCCGCCTGCGCGCCGACCTGGCCGAGCTCGCGTCGCGAGCCTGTCCCGACCTGGCGCTCCTCGAGCGGCGTTTCCGGGCACTGTGCGCGGACGAGAGCCGCAGGCTACTCGACGGCTTCGCCGCCCTCGGCGCCCTCCTCGATGTGGCGGCCCTCCACGCCCTGCGCCGCCGCGCCCGTCGGGTGCGCTATGGCGTGGAGATCTTCGTAGAGCTTTTCGACGGCGAGGCCTCGGCCACCAAGCCGTGGAAAACCCTGCAAGAGATCATCGGCGTCCTGCACGACCACCACGCGCTCGCGGAATGGCTCGGCCGGCAGGCGCAGCTCGACAAGCAACGCGGCCACGACACCCTCGCCGCGACCGCAACCGGCGAGGCAAGCTGGGCGCAGCAGACCGTGCGCCGGTTGCACGACGAGCTGCTCGCCGCCGATCCCGCCAACCTCGTCGGCCGCGGCTTGGCTGCCGTGGGATGCGCCCCGCAGCCGCAGGCGCGCTGATAGCACGCATGTACCTGCTCCTCATTCGCCACGGCATCGCCGCCCCCCTGGGCGGCAAGATCGTGCGCGACGAGGACCGTCCCCTGACCGCGCAGGGCCGCAAGCGATTCCACCAAGTGGCCAGCGCGCTGGTCCGCCTGGCACCGTGCCCTCGCGCCATTCTCACAAGCCCCCTTCTGCGCGCCCGCCAAACCGCCGAGATCGCAGCGCAGGCGTGGGGCCATCTGCGACCCAAGCTCGTACCGGCCCTGGCCACTGGAGATCCGCGTGGCATCCGTCGCGCCCTTGCGGGCTTTGTCGACGAGGACACGGTCGTCCTCGTGGGGCACGAAGACTGGCTCTCGCAGTACACTGCGCGCCTACTCGGCAGCAGGTCCAGCCGCGGGTTTCGCTACCGCAAGGGCGGCGCCACCTTCCTCGAGGTGGCGCGGGGCAGAGCGGCCGGCGGCACGCTGCTCTGGTTCCTACCGCCGCGCGTATTCCGCGGCGTCTAGCAGCCCGTGGCGAAAGTCTCCGCGTCGCCGTTCGGGCGGATTCCGGCCCGTCTGCTGCGTCGCCGCTCGCTTGAATACCTCT
>JAFGPX010000152.1 GCA_016935975.1 Deltaproteobacteria bacterium | reverse complement strand
TGCCGCCGAGGAAAGTCCGGGCTCCCAGGGCAAGGTGCTGGCTAACGGCCAGTCGAGGTGACTCGAAGGAAAGTGCAACAGAAAACAGACCGCCGGACGCACGGGCAACCGCGCGTCCCGGCAAGGGTGAAACGGTGTGGTAAGAGCACACCGCTCTCCTGGCGACAGGAGGGGCACGGCAAACCCCACCCGGAGCAAGACCGAACAGGGATCGCGGGGCAACCCGCCGGCGCGGCCCGCGCCGCTTCCAGGTCCCGAGTGGGTCGCTCGAGCCGGCCGGCAACGGCCGGCCCAGATGAATGACCGCCACCCGCGCGAGGCAACGAACGCGGGAACAGAACCCGGCTTACAGCCGATCTCCAACGGGAAGCGTTTTCGTAGCGTGGCTTCGTCCGCGACCGCGTCGTGGCTACTTCCGCCGGAAGCCACGCAGGATCCTCACGTTGCCATCGTCACCGCGAGTGACGATGGCAACCAGCGCCGGTCCGGCAGGCCCGTCGACAACGGCGCAAGCCGGGCCGACAAGACCGCGTCCCTGGCCGAACGCAGACCACGCCATGCGCTGCCCGCGTTCCAGGACCAGGGCCTGTTCCTCGTCCACGGCCACTGTGGGCAAGTGGGCCAAGGCCTCGAGCAACGACAGCGCGGGCGGAGGCCGGCCGTCGGCCACGCGCGCCCGCAGCTCCTCCAGCGTCACGGACTTGCCGACCTCGAACGGGCCCGAGGCGGTGCGACGCAGCTCGAGCAGGTGGGCACCGACGCCGAGGTGCCGGCCCAAATCCGCGGCCAACTGACGGATGTACGTGCCCTTCGAGCAATGGACGCGCAGGCGCGCCCGCTCCGGAGCCGAGAACTCGACCAGGGACAGCTCATGGATACTCACCTTGCGCGCCGGCCGGTCGACTACCTGCCCGGCCCTGGCGTAGGCGTACAGCGGCCGTCCGCCGCGCTTGAGGGCCGAAAACATGGGCGGCACCTGCGCGATCTCGCCACGGAAGTGAACGAGCGCCGACTCGATGGTTTCGGCAGCTAGCGCGCCGCAGGGATGCTCCGCCACCACCTGGCCCGTGCAGTCCAGCGTGTCGGTCTCCACGCCGAAGCGCACGGTCGCCTCGTAGCGCTTGTCCGCGTCGAGGAGGAAGGGCAGCACCTTGGTGGCCTCGCCGAGGCAGATGGGCAAGACGCCGCTGGCGAAGGGATCGAGCGTGCCGCCGTGGCCGACCTTCTGCCGCGGCTCGCCCAGGATGGCCCGTACCCGCTTGCACACCGCAAAGGAGCTCGGGCCGCTCGGCTTGTCGATGACCAGGATGCTCACTCGGTCTTCTTGCCCGGGTCTTGGCCGACTTCCCGCAAGAGCGCGTCGATATGCGCCTCTTGCTCGAACACGCGGTCCACCTCGAAGGCGAGCGCCGGCGTGCTCTTGAGCCGCAGCTTGTCCGCGATGCGCCGGCGCACGAATCCGCCGGCGCTGGTCAGCCCTTGGCGCACGCGCTCCAGACTTTCGTCGTCCATGCCGTGCACGGTGAAGAACGCCTTCGCCTGCCGAAGATCGCCCGAGATGCGCACGTGCGTGAAGGTGATGATGCCGGCCCCGCGCACCCTGGGATCCTTGATCTCTTGACGAACGACGATCTCGCCCAGGACGTCCCTGATCTCGCCGGCCACGCGTTCGCTCCGCTGGGTCATCTCGAGGTGGATTCTAGATCATTGTCCGCCAGGCTGTCGTTCATGGTCTGGATCTCGCGCTCGACGTTGGTCACTTCGGCCTGGTCGCGCACGAAGCGCACGACCTCGTCGAGCGCCGACTCGACGAAACGGCGGCCGCTGCCCAGCACGGCGACCCCCAGCACGGCGCGCTGCCAGACGTCGTTTTCGCCCACTTCGGCGATGGCCAGGTTGAATTTCTGCTGCGCCCGATCCTTGACCCGTCGGAGCACCATGCGCTTTTCCTTGAGCGAGCGCGCCTCGGGCAGAAACAGCGTCAAGCGCGCAATGCCGACGGTCATGCGAGCGCCTCCAAGGCGGAGCGGGCTAGCGCCGGCCAGGCTTGTCGGTGATGGCCGCGTCGAGCGTGGCCGCCACGGTCTCGATCTCGAAGGCCTCGATGATGTCTTTCTCCTTGACGTCGCCGTAGCCTTCAATCCCGATACCGCATTCGTAGCCGTGCTGGACCTCGCCGGCGTCCTCCTTGAAGCGACGGAGGGAAGCGATGCGGCCGGTGAACACGACGACCGAGTCGCGCACCAGGCGGACCTGCGCCTTGCGCGTGATCTTGCCTTCAGTAACGCTGCAACCGGCGATGGTGCCGGCCTTGGCGATGTGGAAGACCTGGCGGACCTCGGCCTTGCCAAGGGCTTTCTCGCGCGTGACCGGCGCCAGCATGCCGACCATGGCCTTCTTCACGTCGTCGATGGCATCGTAGATGACTTGGTAGAGTTTGATGTCCACCCCTTCCTGATCGGCCAGGGCGCGCGACTTGCCGGCCGGACGCACGTTGAAGCCGATGACGATGGCCGACGAAGCCTTGGCCAACGTCACGTCGGACTCGGTGATGCCGCCTACCCCGGACGAAATGACCGACACCCCCACGGTTGGCGTGGACAGGTTGCGTAGCGCGTTCGAGATGGCCTCGACCGAACCTTGCACGTCGGCCTTGAGCACGATGCGCACCTCTCTGACCGCGCCCTCCTTGATGCGATCGAGGATGTTCTCCAGCGACACGCGAGTGGTCGCGCTGGCTTCCTTGCGCTTGCGCTGCTCGCGGCGGTGCTCGACCAGGGCCTTGGCGTTCTTCTCGTCGGCCACCACGTTGAACACCTCGCCGGCGTCGGGCACGCCGTCGAGACCCAGCAGTTCGACCGGAGTCGACGGTCCGGCCTCGGTGATGGACTGCCCCTTGTCGCCGAGCATGGCGCGGATCTTGCCGTACACCTCGCCGGCCACGACCAAGTCGCCGGTGCGCAGCGTGCCCTCCTTGACCAGCACCGTGGCGATGGCGCCGCGCGCTCGGTCGAGCCGCGCCTCGACCACATTGCCGCGCGCCGGCTTGTTGGGATTGGCCCGAAGCTCGAGCACCTCGGCCTGCAGGGCCAGCATCTCGAGCAGCTTGTCGACGCCCTGCTTGGTCTTGGCCGAAACCTCGACGTAGATCGTATCGCCGCCCAGATCCTCGGCGACCAGGCCGTGTTCCATCAGCCTGGTGCGCACCGCAGCGGGATTGGCGCCGGGCTTGTCGATCTTGTTGATGGCCACCAGCATGGGCACGTCGGCGGCCTGCGCGTGCTTGATGGCCTCGACGGTCTGTGGCATCGGGCCCTCCTCGGCGGCGACCACGATGACCACGATGTCCGTCATTTGAGCGCCGCGCGCGCGCATGGCGGTGAAAGCCTCGTGCCCCGGCGTATCCAGGAACACGACATCGCCGGTGCCGGTGTGAACCTTGTAGGCGCCGATGTGCTGCGTGATGCCGCCGGCCTCGCCCGCGGCCACATTGGCCTTGCGAATGGCGTCGAGCAACGATGTCTTGCCGTGGTCGACGTGGCCCATGACCGTGACGACCGGCGCGCGCGGCTGCAGATCCTCGGGATTGTCGGCCTGCCCCTCGGCGATGATTTCGTCCTCGCGGAAGGCGGTCGATTCTATCTGATAGCCGAACTCGCCCGCGAGGAGAGTCGCGGTGTCCTGGTCGACGCTCTGGTTGATGTTGACGCCCATCATGCCGAGCGCCCAGAGCTTCTTGATGACCTCGTTGCCCTT
>JAFGPX010000151.1 GCA_016935975.1 Deltaproteobacteria bacterium | reverse complement strand
TCCCTGGCTTCCTTGGCGGCCTTCATCTTGGCCTCGCGCTCTTCCTTGGCCCTGGCGGCCTTCTCGGCCCTCTCGGCCTTGGCGGCCTCCCTGGCTTCCTTGGCGGCCTTCATCTTGGCCTCGCGCTCTTCCTTGGCCTTGGCGGCTTTCTCCGCCTTCTCCGCCTTGGGATCCTTCTCTTCCTCGGCGGCCGCCGGCTTCTCAGCCGGCTTGGCAGCGGCCGGCGCTGGCGGAGCGGGCTTCGCGGCAGCGGCCGGCGCAGCAGGCTTCGCGGCTGCCGCTGGCACGGCTGGCTTCGCGGCCGCAGGCTTGGCGGCCGCGGGGGCCGCAGGCGCCGCCGCGGGCTTGGGGGCCGGTGGCGGCGGAGGTGCCGGTGCCGCCGGCTTTCCTTGTGCCAGCGCAAGGCCGGAAACTGGCAACACAGCGCAAACCGAAAGAACCATGAGTAGACGCTTCATCGATTGTCCTCCCCGAGTATGACGTTGGACTACGAGCGGCATCATACAGGTAGGCAAAAGTATTTCCAGACCTACGTTCTCGATGTTGCCTCATCGCCAGAGCGTTGTGTCATGGGCTTTTGGCGTCTACCAATTGAGCAGGGGGCGAGGTTCTGCGACGATGGGCGGCGAAAGGACGGCCTTCCATGCGCAAGGTGAAGATCGTTTGCACTCTCGGACCGGCCACGGCGGGCGTTCCCCGCTTGGTCGAGTTGATCGAAGCGGGGATGGACGTAGCGCGGCTCAACTTCTCCCACGGGGAATACGCGGCTCACCAAGCGATGTACGACGACGTCCGAGCAGCCGCCAGGCAAGTGGGCCGGCCCATCACCGTCTTTGCGGATCTGTGCGGCCCCAAGATCCGCGTCGGTAAGATGCAGGGCGGACAGGTGCTGCTGGAGAAGGGGAAGACCGTCGTGCTCCAAACAGCGGATTTCCCAGGAACCGCCGAGCGCATTCCGCACACCTATCTGCCGCTGGCGCGCGATGTGAAGCCCGGCGATCCCGTCCTGCTGGACGACGGACTCTTGCAACTGCAAGTCGAGGCGGTACGGGGTGACGACGTGCTCTGCCGCGTCGTGGACGGCGGCGTGCTCAAGGACAAGAAGGGCATGAACCTGCCCGGCTCGGCGCTGTCCGTGCCCGCGCTGACCGAGAAGGACAAGAAGGACATCGTGTTCGGTCGCGAGCTCGGCGTCGACTGGTTCGCGCTCTCGTTCGTCAAGCACGCGGCCGACATCGTGGAGGCCAAGTCGCTGTCGGGCGGCATTCCCATCATCGCCAAGATCGAGAAGCCGGAGGCGGTGCAGAACCTGGAGGCGATCCTCGAGGCCGCCGACGCCGTCATGGTGGCGCGCGGCGATCTCGGGGTCGAGGCCGGTCACGAGAAGGTGCCGCTCATCCAGAAGCGCATCCTGCGCGAGACCAAGCTGCGCGCCAAGCCGGCCATCACCGCCACGCAGATGTTGGATTCGATGGTCAAGAACCCGCGGCCCACGCGCGCCGAGGTGTCCGACGTGGCCAACGCCGTGCTCGACGGCACCGATGCGGTCATGCTCTCGGCCGAGACCTCGGTGGGCGACTACCCGGTCGAGGCGGTCAGGTTCTTGGGGATGATCATCGACGAGATCGAGCGCAACGAGAACTACATGACCGCGGGGAAGGAGCGCCCCGACGTGCGCGAGCGGACCTTCTCGAGCTCCATCGCGGACGCGGCGGCGGAAATCGCCGAGGATCTCCGCCTGGCGGCCATCGCGGTCTACACCGAGAGCGGTCACTCGGCGAGCCTGCTCTCGGCGCAGCGGCCCCTGGCCAGCATCGTGGCTTTCTCGCGCCACGAGAAGGTGCTCGGCCGTCTCGGCCTGCTGTGGGGCGTGTGGCCGCTTCATGGTGCGTGGGTGAAGGGGGTGGCCGGCGTGGTCGAACAGACGGAGCGCGAGCTGCTCAAGCACGGGCTGGCCTCGCCCGGCGACGATGTCGTCATCACCTTCGGCATGGTCATGGGCAACGAGCCCTTCCAGACCAACGTGCTCAAGCTCCACAAGCTCAAGGGGGCGTAGCTTCTTGGCCGACTCGCGTGGGGAGGCCTTCGGCGCGTCGGACGCCCCCGACATCCCGCCCGCCCGTCGGGCTTCGCCCAGGCCCCAAGGCGACGGTCGCCGCGCGCTGGGGTTCGGCCTGCTCGGGCTGCTGGCGGTTCTCGGGCTCGCCTACTTGCGCGTGCTCATGGGCGGCGAGACCTTCGCCGTGCGCGACCACCTGACCTGGACCTTGCCGTCGCGCGCGTTTCTGTCCGAGAGCCTGCGCCAGGGCCACCTGCCCGAGTGGTGGGACCACCTGCGCCTGGGCGACCGCTTCGCCGCGGATCCGAACAACAGCGTGACCTATCCCCTGGCCTGGACCGTGGCACTGGTCGATCCCCTGGTCGGTGCCGATCTCCTGCTGCTCTTTCACCTGATGCTCGCCGGGGCGGGCGCCTTGCTGCTGGCTCGGCGGCTGGGCGCAAGTCCCTTGGGGGCGTTCTTCGGTGGGGCCGTGTTCATGACCTCGGGCTACATGACCTCGATGGTGGTCAACGGGTCGGTTCTGATGGCCTTGGGGTGGATGCCTCTCGTGGCGTGGGCCGCGCTGGGCATTGCACGGGCCGAGGAGCGCACCGCGTGTTTCCGGCAAGGGCTTCTCTTCGCCCTGGTGCTTGCTGGCTCCGTGGCCGCGGGCAATCCGGCCGGCACGAACAACGTCGCGCTCGGCCTGGCTATCGTCCTCGTGTGCGCTCGGCACAGGGCTCTGGCGTTGGCGACGCTCGCGGCCGCCGGTTGCCTCGGCGCGCTCATGGGCGCGGCCTCCCTCTTGCCACCGCTTCTCACTCTGCCGGATAGCGCGCGCGCCGGCGGGTTCGCCTTGGCGGAAAGTGGCGTGTGGTCCATGCACCCGCTGCGCCTGCTCGAACTGGTATGGCCCAATCTGATGGGCCACGGTCTGCGCCCCGAGCGCAATCTCGCCGACTTTTGGGTCGACAGCGGCGGTCTCGGGGGCAACTGGTCGGCCAGCGACTACATCGGGCTGCCCGTGCTTTGCTGCGCCGGAATCGCCGCGTGGCGCGGTGACTCGATTGCGCGACGGCTCGGCTATCTTTCGTTGTTCTTCCTGCTACTGGCCCTGGGCACGCACACGCTCGTGTACGGCGCGTATCGCGAGGTCTTCCGTTTCGAGCACGTGCTGCGCTATCCCGAGAAGCACCTGGCGAGCGCGCTCTTGCTGTGGTCGGTCCTGGCCGGCGTGGGGCTCGACCGTCTGCTCGATCCGGCGGTCAGGCGGCGTCGCCTGGCGCGCGCCATGCTCGGGTGTGCCGCGTTCTTCGCCGCGTGTGTCTGCGCCGGCTACGTCTTGGACGGGCAGCTGGCCGATCTGATCCAGCGCGCGGGACTGGCTCGGAAGCGCGGTCTCGACGGGCGGGCCGCCCTGTCGCACGTGCTCGAGGGCGGGCTGGTGGCGGCCGCAATGGCCGCCTTCGTCGCGCTGTCCCTGAGCCTGGTCGGGCAGGCTCGCCTCGGCCGGTTCGCTCGCCCAGGCTTCGTGATTCTGGCGATTGCGCAGCTCCTGGCGCACGACTGGTCCACGCACGTGTTGATCGCGCGCAGCCAGATCCGTCGGCGGCCCGCCGTTCTTGCGTACCTGCCGATCCCCAATCGCGTGGAAGTGCCGCGCATCGTCCGCCGGGCGCAGGACGCGACGCCCATCACGGTCTCGGGCGAGGTGCGGGCGCTCTACCTCCACCAGATCGTCGACCAGAATACTGGCGCGCGCTTCGGCTTCGGGCAGGTGCCCGGCTATCTCATCGCGGGGACGAAACGCTTCGATGTCTTGGCTGCGGCCAGCGGCCAATCCAATCTCGAGCGCATCATGGATCTCCTGGACATTCGCTACCTGCTCATCGACGCCGCGCAGGCGGGCGGGATGGGCATGCCTGCGCGCACGCCCGGCGCGATTGCCGGGCACGTGGTGCTGGAGAACGGCGCGCGACGGCCGCGGGCCTTCGTGGCCTATCGCTATCGGCACGGCCTCGGCGACGAGCAGGTGCTGGCCAGGCTGTTCGCGCCCGGGCGCTCTGGCGTGGATCTCGGGGCCGTGCACCTGGCTGGCGCGGGACACGACGAGCTCGGCGCCCGGGAAGCGCCGAGCCCTTGCCGGATAGAACGGCCGGTTCCCGAGCATGTGATTCTTCACTGCCAGGCAGTGCGCCCTGGCTACGCGGTTCTGCTCGACGAATGGACGCGCGGCTGGAGCGCGACGGTGGACGGATCTCCCGCTGCCATCGAGCGCGCCGACGTCGTGTTTCGCGCAGTGGCCATACCAGCGGGCAGCCACCGAGTGGAGATGTGCTACCAAACCCCGGGGCTGCGCGCGGGAGCAATGCTCTCCCTGGCCGGATGGCTCGGTTTCCTGATTCTCGCGGGAGTGTGGCTCAAGGTTTGCGGGTCAGGCTATCGGCCAGGATCTCGACCGCCGAGGCATGACCCGCCTGCGTGAGCGCGTAGGTCACAGGAACCTCTCCCGTGCGCTTGTCGGGCGCGCCTTGGTGGCGCTCGACAAGCCCCGCGTCCTGCAGAGCCAGCACCGTGGCGGCGAAAGCCGGTTCGTCGAGGTCGACCTGTCCCTCCGTCCAATCCCTGATCTTGCGCACGATCTCGGGAGCGTCCGTTTCGCCGCCAAACAGTACGCGGAGCAGCGCAGCCTGCGGAGTAACGATTTCCTCGGGACGCATGGCTTCTCCGCCGGGGACTACGGCTTCTTCTTCCCTTCTTCGTCGTCGGTTGTCTGCCGGCGGAGTACTTCGAAGGTCAGCGAGCTCTCGATGGAGGAATGCACCGGGACGGTGACGTCGTCCTCCAGGATTTCGCGCGGTGCCTCGGGCGGGCCGGGCTTCTTGGCTTGCTCGGCTTGCGCGGGCGTCGCGTCGTCGCGAATCTCTCGCGTCTTGTCCAGTTGCCGCCGATCCACGACGACCGGAATGCCGTCGGCGGCAATGGGCACTCGTACGGTTTTCCGAGTCGACATGGGTGAACCAACGGTTGCTACGCTGCGAGCTTCACTGCCACTAGTGTACTACTTCCTGAGGGCCGACGTCGCCAATCTGTGGCGATTCGGGGCTGGCGGAGCCCGCTCTGCAATTGGTGCGTGCATCCTGCTGTCTTGGCGGGTATGAAGGCCGGCCATGAGCGACAACGACCGGGCGAGCGGCAAAGCCGAGGATTTCGCCTCCCTGCTCGCGGAGTTCGAAGGCTCGCAAGGCCGTCAGGCGCGCTTCGTGGCGCGCGTCGGGGACACCGTGCACGGGCGCGTGGTCATGATCGGACAGGAGTCGGCCGTGGTGGAGATCGCGGGCGGCGCGGTCGAAGGCATGATCGACCTCGATCAGCTGCGCGACGGCGACGGGAATCTGGGCGTGAAGGTGGGCGACGAGATCGACGCCCGCGTGGTGGAGACCATGGGCAAGCAGGGTTCGGTCGTCTTGCGTCGGGCCATGGGGCGCGGTCCGGAAGCCAAGGCCGAGCTGGCCCAGGCGGCGCGGCTTGGCTTGGCCGTGGAAGGTACGGTGACGGCGGTCAACAAGGGCGGCGTCGAAGTCACCGTCGCCGGCGTGCGGGGGTTCTGCCCCATCTCGCAGCTCGAGGCTCGGCACGTGGCCGACGCCGGCGAGTACGTGGGTCGCAAGCTCCAGTTTCGCGTCACGCGCTACGATGTCGATCGCCGGGGCGTCAATCTGGTGGTGTCGCGGCGGGTGTTGCTCGAAGAGGAGGCGCGCGACCGCGCCGAGAAGGTGCGGGCCAAGCTGGTCGCGGGCGCGGTTCTGCCCGGGGTGGTGGCGAGCATCAGGGATTTCGGCGCCTTCGTCGATCTGGGGGGCATCGAAGGCATGCTGCACGTCTCCGAGCTGGGGTTTTCGCGCCAGAAGCGGCCGAGCGAGGTGCTGACCGTCGGGCAGCGCCTCGACGTGCAAGTGCTCAAGATCGAGAAGACCGGCGATGCCAAGCGGCCGGAGCGGATCACCCTCTCCCTCAAGGCGCTTGAGCGCGACCCGTGGGAGGACGTGCGCGCGCGCTTGGCCGCGGGAACGCAGGTTACGGGCAGGATCGTCCGCGTGGAGTCGTTCGGCGCGTTCGTCGAGCTGCTGCCCGGCGTGGAGGGCCTGCTGCACACGTCCGAGCTGGGCGGGGGCAAGCCGGTGCGCCACGCGCGCGAGATCTGCAAGCTCGGCGATCGCCTGGTGGTCACCGTGCTGGCCCTGGATCACGAGCGGCGCCGCATCGCGCTCGGGCTGGGGGAGAGGGACGACGTTGTGTCGCAGGAGGATCTCGCCGCAGCTCGTGCCGCCGCCGGCCCCGCCCGCTTCGGCACCCTCGGCGACTTGCTGCGCGCCAAGAAGCCGGGAGGAGCTGGGGGATGAACCACGGAGAACACAGAGGATAGAGAGAGGATCGGATCCAGATACTGGCGGGCCATTCCCCTCCGACTCGGTGTCCGGTGTGAGTCTTCCGTGGTGAACAGCGAGAAGGGGTTCGTCTGGGCAAGCGGGGTTCGTGATGTAGAATCCACAGAATGCGTCGGGCGCTTGGTGCCGGGCGCAGTGGAGTGGAACAACATGTTGTCAGTCCAAGAACAGCGGCTCGCGGGGCTTTCGGTGGAAGGCCATCTCACCTTGTCGGCCACCATCAACTGGCACCTCTCGGCCCGCAACATCGATCTAGGCGCGCTCCTGCGCGTGATTCTCGGTCCGGCCAAGGTTTCGGATCAGGCACCGCTAATCGAGGCGCTCAACTACCTGCAACAAGCGTACGGCGACCGGCGGCGCAAGAATGGTCCGGCGGCGGTGCTGCACTGCCTGCGCGTGGCCGCCATGCTCGCACGCGTCATGCGCGCGCCGACGACGCTCGATCTGCTGGGCGCTCTCCTGCACGACAAGGAAGAAGATCTGACCCGCGAGGAGCTGGGTGACACCGAATACGATCGCCTGCAGAGCGAATTCACGCGCGTTCTTGCGAAGATCGACCAGAACCATCGCTGGTTTCTGGGCGAGCGCATCGCCCTGCTGTGGCGACAGCCGGCGCAGTCGTACTTCGAGTACCTCGGCGTCGTGCTGTCCAAGGTACACATCATGCCCGATCTCTTGCGCTGCAAGCTGGCCGACCGGCTCGACAACACCATGGACATCGCCGTGCAACGTATGCCGACCGACAGAAACGCTTTCTTCGAGCTGGCCTTCAGCATGATGTTTCTGCCGGGGTTCGAGCCGGCGCCCGTCGAGGGCGCCGTGGTGCCCGACGTCGAGGCCTGTGTTCTGCTGGTGTCCCAGCTCTTCAAGAACATCGTGCTCATGAGCATGCTGCGTGAGCAGCGTCTCGATCGGCTCGATGACACCACGACCCGACTGTTTCGCGCCCTCGGCGCCACGAGCAGCGAGCAGGCGCAATGGGTGGTGACGGGGCTGCTCTCGAGCCCGGCGCTCGATTGGCGGGCGCGGCGCGACCTCTTGCGCGAGATGATGGACTACTGCGCGAGCGGCGGCATGGCCGCGGTTCGTAGCAGAGACAAGGGAGGTCTGCTTGACGGGAGCTTCCTCACGCACTTCGCCGACCTTGATGACAAGGCGCGCAAACAACGGATCCACTCGCTCTACGACGACCAGCTGCTGTTCATTCGCCTGCTTGTGCTGTATATCGGCATGTTTGCTAGCTTTCTGGCCGATCCGCGTTACTACCTACACGGCATCGATCAACGCGGCCTGCATTCGGTGGACTAGGTGTTCGGGTACCCACCCGGGCACGGCCTGGACGCAGGTTTCGGGATGAGGCTTGCTTGGAACAACGAATCCAATGTAAGCTGGAATGCAAATAGTGCCAGATATACAATTGGCGTTCTGCGGCTTTTTGGGGGATGCGTTGGATTGTTCTTGGCTGCTACGGTGCTCGTCGAGGATGTTTGGCGGATTCATGTCGCGTCGTTGTCCCTTTCCACCATGAGGAGAGTGCGGTTCCCTCTGTTTCTGTCGGCCGGCGTGCTGCTCGTTGCCCTGGTGCCGAGCCGCCGCGCCGTCGAGGCAGAGCTGCCTCCCGGCAAGCAGGCGATCTTCCTCGCGCGCGTGATCGCCTATGACGCGAACCTCCGCCAACGCGCCGGGGCGACCGTGAACATCGGCGTGTTGGCCAAGAAGGGTGACAAGGAATCCGAGCGGACAGCCGGACTCTTGGTCAAAGCGTTCAAGCCAATCGAGGCGGCCACCTTGCTGGGGCTCCCCGTGCGCGTCAGCCGGATGTACTTCGGCGGGCGCGAGTCTCTGGACCGAGCGGTGCGCGAAGACGGAATCGACACGCTCTATGTTTGCGGTGGCCTCGGAGCCGGCCTGTCCGACGTCAAGGCCGTGGCGCGCGCTCGCAAGGTGCTGACCATGGGCAGCGAGGAGGAGCAGCTCAAGGCCGGGCTTTCGCTCGGCGTGTTCGAGGTCGACGGCAAGAACACCATCGTGGTGAACCTGGAGGCTAGCCGCGAGGAGGGCGTGGCCTTTGGCCCCGAGCTGCTTCGCCTGGCCACCATCGTGAAATGACGGGGAAAGGTGATCCCTCCTTGCACGAGCGCGAGCGGCAGGGTGCGGGCCGCGCAGAGCTTCAAGTAGGGACGGGCGGGGGCTGGACCTCTGCCTTGTTCACCGGACGCCACTGTCCGGGCTCCAGATCCTCGGGCAGCGCGAGCGCGCCGAAGGACACGCGGCACAGCGCGAGCACGTGGCTGCCTAGAGAGGCGAAGATGCGGCGCACTTCGTGATAGGCGCCGCCTGCGATGGTGATGGCGGCGAACGCCTCTGCCCCGGGGGGACGCGGCAGTCCGGGATGGACTTGGCTTTCGGGCAGGGGGCGCAGATCGAGCACGCGGGGTCGGTGGCCGTCGCGCAAGACGAGATTCGCCGGCATCGCCCGGTGCGGTCGGGCCAGCGCCGCATGGTAGCGACGCGGAACCGTGGTGCGCGGATGGGTCAGGCGATGAAGCCAGGCACCGTCCGTGGTCCACAGGAGGAGCCCGGTCGTGTCGAGATCCAGGCGGCCGACGGGCCGGAGCTCGGCGGCGAGCGGGGCCTTGGTCACGTAGGTGGCTGCGACCGCGTGCCTGCCGTCCGCGAGCGCGGTCACGCAGCCCGACGGCTTGTGCAGCATCAGGTGAAACGAATCGTGAAGGAGGATCTGCCTGCCGGCGAGAGTCACGCACAGCGGGAGCGTTTCGGGCGGAACTTCGGCGGGAACCTTGCCGGCCTCGCCGGCGAGCAGCCTTTGCGCCTCGACGCGCGAACAGCCGAGGTTGCGGGCCAGGAGCTTTTCGAGGCTGTGCATGGCAAATGGACCGGCCTGTGCATACTATGGCCTGGCTTGGGTGAAGTCGTGTCTTCTCTCCACGTCATCCTGGTCGAGCCGGAAATCCACTGGAACACGGGCAACATCGGCCGCACCACGCTGGCCGCCGGGGCCGAGCTTCACCTGGTCGAGCCGCTGGGTTTCTCGCTCGACGATCGCTATCTCTTGCGGGCCGGGCTCGACTACTGGCCGCACGTGCGCCTGCGGGTGTGGCCGAGTTGGGACGCCATCGAACGCAGGTTGCCCGAGTTGGGCGAGCCGTTCTTCTTTTCGTCGCAAGGCGCACGCTCGTTCTGGGACGTGCACTACCCTGACGATGTGGCGTTGGTCTTCGGGTGCGAGAGCGTGGGTTTGCCCGAAACCCTGCTGGCTCGCCACGCGGCTCGCACCTTGCGCATCCCCATGGTCGAGCCGCGCCTGCGCTCGATCAACCTATCGACGACCGCAGGTCTGGCCATGTTCGAGGTCGTGCGCCAACGGACGGCGTCCGGCTCTTGATGCGCTGGGTAAATTGCGACGGGGCCTTGGCGCAAGAAATGCTGCCGTCGGTCGATGTACTCTGGGGTGAGGGCCACTGACTCATGAGCGCGAGATTCGCACGTCTCGGGCGCTACCAGCCCGAGACGCTGCTGGGACGCAACCACGTGACCGAGACCTTTCGGGCACGGCTGGTGGAAGTCTTGCCCGGCGAAAAGGCCCAGGCGTTCGCCCTCAAGGTTCTGCGCCAGGGCGAGCATCGCGCCGAGGTCGAGCTACGTTTCATCGCGGCGGCGCGCATGCTGCAGCGCCGGCCTCTGCCCGGCACGGCCGGGGTTTTCGAGATCGGGGACCGGCCCGAGGCCGTCTTTGCCGCGTTCCAGTTCGAGGAAGGGGTGAACCTGCGCCAACTGCGCGGTCAGGCGGTGCCCGAAGGCAGCCGCATGGACATTCGGTTGGTCGGGACCGTCGCGCGCAAGCTCGCCGAGCGCCTGGTACCGCTGCACGCCCAGCCCGACGGCATGCGCGTGCACGGCGGGCTTTCGTCGGGCAACGTTTTGGTCCGGCCGTCGGGCGATATCTTGTTGCTCGACTGCGGTTTCGCGGAGGCATTGCGTTCGCGGGCGGGGTGGCCGGGCGAAAGCTGGCGCTTCGCGGCCCCTGAACAGCTGCGGGGCGAGCCCGCGGCAGCTTCTTCCGACCTCTATTCTCTTGGGGCGCTGATGTACTTCCTGTACTACGGTCACCCGCCCTTCGCGGGCGACACGCCGGAGGGGCTGGAGGCCTGCATCGCCGGTGGGCCGCCCGAGCTCGAAGGGGTGCACCCCTCCATTGCCGCCATCATGGCGCGCGCGCTGTCGTACGCGGCGAGCGCGCGGCCGCGCACGGCGATCGAGGTGGTGCGCCAGCTCTCGGCTGCCTTGCTCTCGGCCAACGCCGGTGTCGGGGCTCTCGCGCAGGCCCCAGCCTGGCCGGCCGCGGCCGCCGACGGCGCAGCGGAAGCCCCCACGGAAGTCGAGCCGTTGGCGCAGGCCGCGTCCGTCTCGACGGCCGAGGAGGGGGCAGGCGACGACGATTCCGCGATCCGGCCCTTTGCGCTGGTTCCGCAGAACGCGGTGGCCGACGAGGCGCGTGGCGAGATCGCGGCCGACGATCCGGACGTCGGGGTGGTCTACGACGACGAGGATGAGGAAGAGATCGAGGTCGGCGCCGACGGCAAGATGAAGCGCCGGCGGCGGCGTGGCGGCATCCGCATCCTCGCTTGGACCAAGAGCGCCTTCGCACGCAAGCTCTTCCGCTATGCCTGGGTGCCGATTGCGATCGTGCTGGTGGTCGGGGGCGTGGAAGGCTACTACCTCCTCAAGAGCTGGCGTGCGGCGCGCGAGCAGAGCATGTTGCGCGAAGCAGCGGCGGCCGCGGAGCGGGCCAGGCTCGAGGCGGCAAAGCCCAAGCTCACGCCAAAGCCGACTATCCCGAAGGGCAACCTGGTGCTCAAGGTGGTGCCGGCGGGAGCCGTGGTTTGGCTCGACGGACGAGAGGCGGGTGTCGCGCCCACGACCTTGGCCACGGAACCGGGTTCGCATCGCCTGGTGGTCACGGCGTCCGGCTACCGCATGCTGCGCGACGTGATCGACACCACGAACGGCGCGCTCTTCGAACGCGAGATGGTCCCCGCGATCTTTCCGCTCTCGGGCAGCGTGGGGGTCAACGTGGCTTGCACGACCGAGGGCAAGTACCCCGTCCTTGTCGACGGCAAGGAGATCGGGGCGTTGTGTCCGATCGCGGGCGTTCGCCTCGATCCCGGCAAGCACATGATCGGAGTATTCGTCATTCCGCAGAACCGTATCTGGACCTTGGAGCGCGAAATCGTCGCGGATCGCCCGCACCGCGTGCACTTCAACTACTGACGGAAAAACCTTGGCGCGGGCTTCGCCCGCGACCCAAGATGGCTACAGGCTGCAGGTCGTTCGGTCGAGGGCAGCGATCCGTCTGCTGGCCCCGGACGAATGGGACGGCACTTCGGGATCCGGCACCCTTTCTCCTTCCGTGTTCTTCCCCGCCTCCGTGTTCTCTGTGGTTCTTGCCCACCTAGCGCGTCTTGGTCTTGGCGGCGGCGGCTCGGGCGCGCTCTTTGCCCTTGCGGGCGATGGGGTTCTGCGGTTCGACGGCCAACGCGCGATCGAACTCGCGCTGGGCTTCGGCAAAGCGTTCGCCGGCGAGTTCGACCTTGCCCATGATGACATGGGCGCGCGCCTTGAGGGCAGGCGAGGCCTGCGCGGCCGCGGCTACCGCTTCGGTCGCCGCGATGCGCGCAGCGGCCATGTGGCCGCCGCTGAAGGCAGCTTGGGCCTTGGCGATGGCTGCGGCGGCGGCTTCATCGAGGCCCACGTTCTCGGCACCGGTTGGCGCGGCCGGACGCAGACGGCCGCCCGCGCGTGGCTGGCCCCCGCTGCCGGCGGGTTTTGCGAGGCCAGGTTCGCCGGCCGGCGCGGGCGGCTGTTCTTGCGTGGCGGTTGCCGGCGCGGCGGGCGGGGGCGCCCCGCCGCTGCGACGACTTGCCTTGGCTTGGCCAACGGCCGTGGCATCGCCGGGCGTGCTGGCGGCCGGCGCGGGCCTGCCCAGCAGTGGCGACGGGGCGAAAGCAGGGCTCGTCGGCGGCGGCCACTGGCCTTGTTCTGGCGCGGGCGCAGGGGCGGGAAGCGGCGCGGGCGCCGAAGCCGGCACGACGGGCTTCGTTGCGGGGGCGGGAAGGTCGGGGCCGGCCGACTGGGGTTGCGGTTGCGGCGAACGCACGAGATAGATGCCGGTCCCGGCGATGGCAGCGGCGGTGATGGCGCCGAGCACGATGCCCGCGTGGGCCCGTAGCTGGCGCGCGCGTCCGCCCAGAACCTCGGTCTGCGAGGGAGACTTCATGCCCAGAATGCTGTCGCTCATGGCGCGCGCGGCTTCGAGGTGAGCGACGAGCTGTCTTCTGAGATCCTGCGCCGAAACCGGACGATCGTTCTGGTCACGCGCCAGGCAGCCGAGGATCAGCTCCTCGAGATCCGGGGGCAGGTCGGAGCGGTGCTCGCGCAGCGGCTGCGGGTCGCGCGTGAGCTTGCGCTGCCAGAGCTCGTCGATGGTCGCGCCTTCGATGGGCAGGCGGCCGCCCGCCAGCATGGTGTAGAGGATGGCGCCCAGGGCGTAGATGTCCGAGCGGAAGTCCACGATGCCGCCGCCCCGGATCTGTTCGGGCGCCATGTACTTGGGCGTGCCCACGGTGGCGCCGGTCAGCGTGATATTGGCGCCGTCGCCGGTGTCGTGCAGGAACTTGGCCACGCCGAAGTCGAGGACCTTGACCATGTCTTCCTGGTCCTGCGAGCGGACGAGCATGACGTTCGAGGGCTTGAGATCGCGGTGAATGATGCCGGCGCGATGGGCGGCCTCGAGCGCGCGGCAGATCTGCACGGCGATGGCCAGCGCGCGCTCGACGCCGATCTGGCCGTCGCGCTTGATGACCGCGTCCAGGCTTACGCCGTCGATGAACTCCATGACGAAGAAGAACTCGCCGGCCGGAGTGGTGCCGCAGTCGGTGACGTCGGCGACGTTGGGATGGCCAATCTGCGCCGGCGCCAGCGCTTCGCGCTGGATGCGCTTGGCCACCTCGTTTCTCCGCCGCTCGACCTTGTGGGCGATCTTGATGGCCACGCGCTTGCCGACGCCGGTGTGGTGGCCTTCGTAGACGCGGCCCATGGCGCCTTCGCCGACCAGGCGGCGGACGTAGTAGCGGTCGCTCAAGGTCTTGCCCACGAGGCCGTCGGGATCGGGGTCGGGGGTGGTGGCGCCGTTGCCCATCGGGCCGCTCACCAGCGGCGGCTCGCTTGGCTCGGCCAGCCCGGCCTCGTCCATCCGGCCGGCGCGTTCGACCAGCTCGCGCCGTTCGGCTGCCTCGTCGCGGATCTCGGCTTCGAACAAGCGGTTGACGAATCTGGCGGCCTGCATCTTGCCGCCGGGCTCGCGCGGCATCTCGGCAAGCAGCGCCGTGCCCATCTCCTCGCCGGTCTGGAAGCGTTCGGACGGCGAAATGGCCAGGGCGCGCATGACGGCGCGGTCGAGCTCGGGCGTCACCTCGCGCGTGTGGCGCGATGGTGGCGGGATGGCGCCGTTGGGAACGCGCGGCTCGGAAGGCGGGAAGAGCTGCCGGCCGGTGAGCAGCTCCCACAGGATCACGCCGGCCGAGAAGAGATCGCTGCGGTGATCGACCGGCTTGCCGATGTACTGCTCGGGCGACATGTAGCTGGTCTTGCCCCACTGCACGCCGGCCGCGGTCTGCACCACCTTGGCGCTCCACTTGGCCAGGCCGAAGTCGATGAGCTTGATGCCGCCGGTGTAGGTCAGCATGACGTTGGACGGCGAGATGTCACGGTGGACGAGGCCCAATCCCTCGACGTTGGCCGCGTACCAGAGGGCCGAAACCAGCTCGGCGATGTAGTAGAGCGAGAGCCCGATCGGAAAGCCGTCGCGGCGGGCGGCACAGCGGTTCCAGGTTTCGGTGATCGACTTGCCCTCGACGTACTCCATGGCCAGGTAGCCACGCCGGTCGTGGATACCGAAGTCGAAGACGTAGACCAGGTTCTCGTGCGAGAGCTTGGTGACGACCTTGGCCTCGTCCAGAAAGCGCTGGGTCAGTTCCTCGGCGTCCCGTCCCGCGCGCACTTCCTTGAGGATCTTCAGCGCGCAGACGCGTTCCACCCCGGCCTGTCCGGTCAGCGCCATGAACACATGGCCCATGCCGCCCTTGCCGAGTTCCTTGAGCAGCGTGAAGCGGGGGCCGAATCGGCGCGGGTAGATGGCTTGGGGGGCTGGGGGATCCTGGTTGCGCGAGCTCAACGGGGGGCATACTACATCGAAGCGGAAACGAAGCGGAAGAACCGGCACGTCACGGACGGGAAGAACCGGCGTCGCCGAATGCTAGAATCAGGTCGATGCGTCACTAGCCGATGGACTTCGTTCGCCAACACCGTCCCGTGCATCTCGCGCTCGTCGCGGGGCGGGGGCACTACGAGGCCGTGGTCAAGACGGCGATGCACGCGGAGCGCAGCTTGTGGATCGCCACGGCGAATCTCAAGGAGCTGATGGTCGAAGACGAGCGGGCGCGGCCGGGGCGGCGGCGCACGGCGAGCCGGGCGGGGGAGTTCCGCTCCGCGCTGGAGGTGCTGGCCGAAGCGGTCGGCCGTGGTGTCGAAGTCCGCATCCTGCATGCCTCGCCGCCGTCCACCCCGTTTCGTGCCGAGCTGCGACGGCTGCCCGGTCTGCGCCGTCCCGCACGCGGCAGCTTCGCACTGCGGCTGTGCCCGCGCGTGCATTTCAAGGCAGTCGTCGTCGATGGCGCCATGCTGTACCTGGGCAGCGCCAACTGGACCGGCGCGGGGTTGGGTGCCAAGGGCGAGGGCCGGCGCAACTTCGAGCTGGGCTTCTTGAGCCGCGACGACCTGCTGCTCGACGAGGTACAGGGGTATTTCGACCGTATCTGGCGCGGCGCCGAGTGCGACGCCTGCAAGCTGCGCGATCGCTGCCCCAAGCCGCTCGCTGCTTGCGGTGGCCCGCGCTAGCGCCGATGGACAACCGCATCGTGGCGAATTGCGCGGGATAGGGCGCCGCGCCCGCGCCTGGTCTACAATCGCGAGTCGTGCTTCCGTCGCTGCGCATGGGCAGGTACGTGGTCGAGGGCCTGCTTGGCCCGGGCGGCGTCACCGAGACGTATCTCGCGCGCCTGCCCGAGGACGCGGGTGGGGTCGCGGGACAGCTCTTCGCCTTGAAGCTGCTGCGGCGGGATCGCATTCCCGAGGGGGCGCTTGCCCAGGTGGCGGCGAGATTCGTCGCCGCCGGGCGGCGGCTGCGCGAGTTTCAGCGGCCGGGGTTCGGCAAGGTGGTCGACGTCTCGACGGATCCGTCCGCCACCTTCATCGTGACCGAGCACGTGCCTGGCTACGACCTGGCGCGGCTGTTGGAGATGTCGCTGGCCGAGGCCGAGGGGCGGACGGGCGTGGATCCCGATTTGGCGGGCCTCATCGGCGCGGAGATCGCGCGCTTGCTGCAGGTCGGGCACTCGGCCAGGCCGAGCCTTCCGCATCTGGGGCTCGCTCCGCAGAACGTCCTGGTCACCGAGACGGGCGAGGTGGTGTTGCTGGATGCGGGCATCGCGGCCGCCTGGCGGGGCTATGCCGAAGAGGCTGCGGAGCGGGGCTGGTTCGTGGCGCCGGAGTTGCGGTCGGCCGCCTTGGGGCTGGCCGCCTCGAACGAGCGGGAGGGGGTGGCCGCGGATCTCTACTCGCTGGGAGCGCTGCTTTACTTTCTCCTCGCCGGTCAAGCGCCTTGCCGGGGCGCGGGTGCCGAGCCGGATGGAACCTGTCCGACACCGCCGCCCGAACTGCCCGGGCTTTCCCCCAAGCTGAACCTGGCGCTGCGCAGCCTGCTCGCTCCCTGGCCCGAGCAACGACCGGAATCCGCGGCCGCGCTGATCGAGCGGCTCTCGGGCGGCGTGGACAGCGTGCCCAAACGGCAACGCCTGATCGCCTTGGGCCTGCGCAAGGCCGAGAAGGAAGCGCGAGAGGCTGCGGCGCGCGGGCGCGAAAGCGCAGGGCCGGCGGAGATCAAGGTGCCGCTGCCCGCGGACAGCCTGACGGCCGAGGCTCTGGCCCGCGCCGTGCCCGGTCTAGGTAGACGTCGCGACCGTCGGCGCATGCGGGCCGCGATTCTGTTCGCCGCGCTGGGCACGGTTGCGGCCCTCGTGTCGCTCGTCCTGTCGGTGGACTGGCGCTTTGGGATCCCCGGCCGGGAGCGCGTCGGGACGCGCGAGGAGAACGGCCGATCCGTCGTTGCCGGGAATGCCGAGCTGGGCGTCGGTCAAAGCGCTCCCGGGGCTCCGACGCGGAAGAGCATTCTGGCTCGTCTCGCCGGGCATCTGGTCGTCGAAACGGTGCCGCCCGGGGCCACGGTATGGGTCGATGGGGTGGCCAAGGGCACGACCTTCGCGGATATCCTGGTCGGTCCCGGCAGCCACCGCGTGGTTCTGACCTTGCCGGGGCACCATACCTTCCGCGACACGGTGGACACCGGTCCGGGCGCCATCATCCGGCGCAACCTGGTTCCGGCTCCGCCCCTTCCGCGCGCGCACGGTTTCGTGCGCGTCGAATGTGGAACCATCGGCAAGTACCCCATCCTCATCGACGATGAAGAGGTCGGTCTGCTGTGTCCGTCGCTGCGCATCCCGGCCGCGCCCGGCAAACACATGGTCGGCATCTACTTGCCGGCCGAGAAGCGCGTGGTGTCCGTGGCCGTGACGGTCGAGGCCGGCGCCAGGCCGGCGATGGCCAAGTTCAACGAGTAGGGACGGGGAATAGTCGGCAGGGTGGCCGGAGACTATCCTGCAGCACCTCGTGCCGGATGCGGGCCAAGGTCCAGAAGCCGAGGAGATGGTCCCATTTCCGTGCTGCGCGCGGCCCTGGCCAAACGCGAACGCCGGCCGGCCACTTGGCGGACGGGGCCAACGGACCTCAGCCTTGGTGCGTCCTCGCCGGAAGCGATTTCTCGAGTACGACGAACTCGAGGTCTGGGCGTCGGGGTATGCCGTAGCGCTCGTTGCCGTAGGGGAATGGCTCTCGCCGACCCGTATCGCGGTAGCCGTGCCTCGCATACCAGCGGATCAGATCCGCGCGTTGTCGGATGACGGTCATGCGAGCCACGGAGAGCTGCCACTCCGCTGCAATCATTTGTTCGGCCGTAGCCAAGAGCAGCCGTCCGATGCCGCGAGCCTGAGAGGTCGGCTTGACCGCGAGCATGCCGATGTAGCCGGCCGATTGCTCGTTGCGGAGCAACACGGTTCCGGTCACGGCTTGGCCAATCTCCGCCAGCAAGATGCGCGTCGACGGCTGTTCCAGAAGCTCGGTCACCTCATCGCGGTCCGTGCGCCGGCCGTCCAGCAGGTCGGCTTCGGTCGTCCAACCTGCGCGACTCTCGTCGCCGCGATAGGCGCCGTGCACGAGCGCGACGACCGTCTCGACGTCGGCTAGCGTTGCACGGCGAATCGTCGGCGCTGGGTTGCCGTCCGACAGCATGACGGCAGACTACACCGCAAATGCCGATTCCGGCACCGCCGTCCTATGCCGTGGTTGGGGTGCTTCCTTCCCTAGTCGTAGCCTCGGTCTTGGCCGACAGAATCGCTCTGGCCACGGCCACGACCCTCTGCGGCTATCGCGGGATCGAGGTGCATGGGCCCCCTGGCGTTGGGTGCTGGCTTCGGGGTATGACCTGGGCGTGCGGTTTCTTGCGCAGGGGTCATGAGCCAAACCGAAGGTGACATCCGCCATGGCGTCGAAGCCGCGGTCGCGCGTGCCCGTGGGGCGCAGCCGGCATGGGCGCGGCTTTCGTTTCGGGCGCGCGGCCGGGCCCTGCGGAGCCTGGCAGCTCGGGCGCGGCGCGACGTGGAGTTGGCTTCCATCATCTCGCAGGAAACCGGCAAACCGGCGTTCGAGGCCATCGGCTTCGAGATCGCCTATCTGTGCGAGGTAACGCGCTTTCTCAGCGGGCGGAACGGGCGGCGCGCCTTGTGCGAGGATCGGCGTTCGTCGCTCATCTTCCCGCACAAGCGCGCGCGCGTGGCTTGGCGGCCGCGCGGGGTCGTGGCGGTGATCGGCCCGGCCAATTTCCCCCTACTCAACAACTTCGGCGATGCGGTTGCGCCGCTTCTGGCCGGCAACTCCGTCGTGCTCAAGCCCTCGCCCAGAGCGCCGGGCGCCGCGCGACAGATGCAGCTCTTGTGGAAGCAGGCGGGCCTTCCGGAATCGGTGTTTCAGGTGATCGAGGGCGACGTGGAAACCAGCCGCGCTCTCGTCGATACCTGCGACATGGTGTTCTTCACGGGCGGCGTTGCCGCCGGGCGGGAGATCGCGGCGCGCGCGGGCCAGCGCCTGATCCCTTGCGTGGCCGAGCTGGGTGGCAAGTCGGCCATGATCGTGCTCGGCGACGCCGATCTGCGGGCTGCCGCCCGTGCGGCGGTGTGGGGAGCCTTCGCCGGGGCGGGGCAGGTGTGCATTCGCGTCGAGCGCGTGCTGGTCGAGGCCGCGGTGGCCGATGCGTTCGCTCGCCTGGTTGCCGACGAGAGCCAGCGGCTCCGGCTGGGCACCAAAGACGCCGATGTCGGACCGCTGCTCCTGCCGTCCCAGCGCCAGCACTGTCGCGCGCTAGTTGCCGATGCGGTGGCGCGCGGCGCGCGGGTGCTCGTGGGCGGCGGCGAGGCGGCGGACGATGCCTTCCCGCCCACCGTGCTCGACCGCGTGCCGCCCGACGCCGCGGTGGCGGTCGAGGAGACGTTCGGCCCCGTACTACCGATCGTGCGCGTGGCCGACGCCGAAGAGGCGGTTCGTCTGGCCAACGATTCGAGGCTGGGCCTGTCCGGCAGCGTGTGGTCGCGGGACCAGGCGCGCGCTCTCGGCATCGCGCGCCGATTGCAGAGCGGCAGCCTGTGCCTCAACGACGTGCTGGTGAACTACTTTTTCGTCTCCGCCCCCCTGGGCGGCACGAAGGCGAGCGGCCTGGGCTTTCGCCACGGCCCCGAGGCCTTGCGACAGTTCTGCTGGGCGCAGACCATCGTCGAGGATCGCCCGCTCTCCCGGCCACTTGCGAACTGGGTGCGCCGCCAGCTCGGTTTCCCCTATCGCAAGCGCGTGCTCGACGTCGTGCGCTGGCTGCTCGGGGTGCTCTACCGATGAGCACCGAGCGGGACGCGGCGGAGCCGCGCTACGATTTCATCGTCATCGGCTCGGGCTTTGGCGGCAGTGTGGCTGCCTTGCGTCTGGCAGAGAAGGGCTACTGCGTGCTGGTGGTCGAGGAGGGCAAACGCTGGCGGTCCGAGCAGTTCGCCAAGCGCAACTGGAATCTGCGCAAGTCCTTCTGGATGCCGCGGCTCGGCTGTCACGGCATCCAGCGCGTGGACTGGCTGGGCGACGTCTTGGTGCTGGGGGGCGCGGGCGTGGGCGGCGGCTCGCTGGTCTACGCGAACACCCTGGTCGCTCCGCCGGCCGAAGCCTTCGCGCAG
Organism: Deltaproteobacteria bacterium; assembly: GCA_016935975.1. Classification (GTDB taxonomy): domain Bacteria; phylum Myxococcota_A; class Polyangia; order Fen-1088; family Fen-1088; genus Fen-1118. The sequence goes on along the minus strand of JAFGPX010000151.1, from coordinate 21,642 downwards.
GGCTGGCCATTGGCCGACATGCAAACGCGCCTCGCCCCGCACTTCGCGACCGTGCGGCGCATGCTCGGCGCCGCCGCGCCACCCGCCTTGTGGCCGGCCGAAGAGTACCTGCGGGACTTCGGGCGCTCTCTCGGCCGCGAAACCAGTTTCTCGCAGCCCGAGGTTGGCATTCTCTTCGGCAGCCAGGGCGGCGAGCCAGTGGCCGATCCATACTTCGAGGGGCGCGGGCCGGCGCGATCGACCTGCCGGCTGTGCGGCGGTTGCATGGTCGGCTGCCGGTACGACGCCAAGAACACCCTCGACAAGAACTACCTCTTCTTGGCCGAGCGGCTCGGCGCGCGCATCCTGCCCGAGACGCGGGCCGTGAGCGTCGCGCGGGACGGGGAGGGCGGCTACGTGGTCGAGGTTTGCCGCTCCTTGGGCTTTGGGGCGCACCCCCACGGCAGGCTCCGCGGCGAGAACGTCGTGTTGGCGGCGGGCGCGCTCGGCACGGTCGAGCTGCTGCTCGCATGTCGAGCCAAGGGCACGCTGCCCGACTTGCCGCCAGCCCTGGGCCAGTTTCTGCGCACGAACAGCGAGATCATCTGCGCGGCCCGTAGCCGCAACGCCAGGGTCGACCACTCGCAAGGGATCGCCATCGCCAGCGACCTTGACGCCGACCGCGACACGCACATCCAGATCGTGCGCTATCCGGCGGGCTCGGACGTGATGGGCCTTCTGGGCACGCTCGCGGTCGAGGGCGGCGGGCGCATACCCAGGGTCTTGCGCTGGCTCGGGCAGTGCCTGCGCCATCCCCTGGATCTACTGCGCAACCTCGTGCCGTTTGGCTGGGCTCGGCGCACGGTCGTGGTGCTGGTCATGCAGTCTCTCGACAGCGCGCTCACCCTGGTGCGAAGCGAGCGTCGCTGGTTGGGGCGCGGGTTGCACAGCCGGCGAGCCCAGGGCGCGCCGCCGATCCCGACGTACCTGCCCGTGGCCAACCAGGCAGCCAGACACGTGGCCCGGCGCATGGGCGGCTTCGCCCTCAACGCCATCAACGAGGTGGTGCTGGGGGTGCCCATCACGGCGCACATCCTGGGCGGCGCGCGCATGGCCGAGACGCCCGAGCAGGGCGTGGTCGACGGCGCCTGCCGCGTGTTCGGGTATCCAGGGCTGTGGGTGGTCGACGGCGCCGCCATTCCGACGAATCTAGGCGCCAATCCCAGTCTGACCATCGCGGCTGTGGCCGAGCACGCGATGTCGTTGATACCCGCCAAGCGGTCGCCGTAGTCCTGCGATCCTCGGGGCAGCTTGCCCCTTCGGTCGACGGGCCCTCGCCGAGGACGTAAGCTTGCGTCGTCGCCATGCCAGGCCCGATTCACCGCTTCGCGCCGTCCGGCTCTCGCGGACTTCTAAGCCGGATCTTGGAGCAACCCAATCTCGTCGCAGCGATCGAGGCACTGCCCGCCCCCGCGTTGGGCAAGCTCATCGACCACGTCGGGCTGGAGGACGCGGGCGAAATCGTGGCGCTGGCCACGACCGAGCAGATCCGGCGCATCCTCGACGACGATCTGTGGCGCAGCGAAGGCCCGGGCCAGGACGAGTCGTTCGCCGCCGATCGCTTCGCTTTGTGGCTTGAAATCATGCTTTCTCCACCATGCGTCAGCTCAAGGAGGCGAAGGTGTTTCTGGCTCGATGCCGCGGCCTTGAAGGATGATAGGGTGCACGGCCAACGGCAGCGGAATTCTTGCACCATGGACGATTTGGACGAGACGACCAGAGCGGTACTCGCGCGCTTTCGCTTCGACGCGGCCTTGTCGGACAGGCTGCGGGCCAGGCTCGCCGCTTCGGGCGGCGAGAGCTTCACGGGCCAACGGACGGGCGAGGTCGCCCTGCCTCTGCCCGGAGATCTGAAGGAGTTGCCCGCGCTGGACTCCAGCGAGGGCAGGGAGCTGGCGGCCCTCGGCCAGGCGGCCTTGGCGGGGGGGCAGGCGGGGGTGGTCATTCTCGCCGGCGGCATGGCCACGCGCTTCGGCGGCGTGGTCAAGGCGGTCGTCGATGTCGTGCCGGGACACTCCTTTCTGCGGCTCAAGCTGGCCGACGTCGAGCGGGCAGCCGCCGCGTCCGGGGGCGAGGTTTCGGTCTTCCTTCTGGGATCGCACGCGACGAGCGACGTGCTTCGCCAGGCAGTGGGCGGCCTGGCGCCCCCCGGGGTGAGGATCGAGGTTCTCGAGCAGTCGGTGACCCTGCGGCTTGGCGCCACCGGGGAGCTGTTCCGCGAGCAGTCGGGTCAAGTCTCGCTCTGCGCAACCGGGCACGGCGATGTGCTGCCGACCCTGCGCACCTCGGGCGCGCTTGCGCGCTTCCGCCGGGCGGGCGGTCGCATGCTCCTGGTCTCCAACGTCGACAACCTGGCCGCCACCCTCGATCCACGCGTGCTGGGCGCCCACATGCGGAGTGGCAAGGCCGTGACCGTCGAGAACGTGCGCAAGGTCCCAGGCGATCGCGGCGGCATTCCTGCCCGGGTGGACGGGCATTTGCAGATCGTCGAGGAATTCCGCCTGCCGGCGGGATTCGACGGCGCGAGCGTGCCGTTCTTCAACACCAACACCTTCGTGCTCGACGCCGAGGCCATCGATCGCGACTTCGATCTCGATTGGTTCCTGGTGCGCCGCAAGGTCGAGGGCCGGGAAGCGATTCAACCCGAGCGCCTGCTGGGGCAGGTGACCGCTTTCTTGCCCACGCAGTTCCTCGTGGTGCCCCGCACGGGCCGTGAGGGGCGGTTCCTGCCCGTCAAGGACCGCGAGGAGCTGCAGATGCGCATGCCGGAAATCCGCAATCTCCTGGCGGCTCTGGGGATCTCCGCCTGACGCGTGCACCACCTTCCTCGTGCCGGCCACCTGGGTAGCATCTTAGCTGTCGCCGGTTCCGGCGTCGCAAGGCCTAGCTTCTGCTACCGTAGTAGCGAGCCATGGCGATCTTCCAACTTCCCACGGGTTCTTCCGAGCAGGACGTGCCGGAGGGCGAGATCCTCGCGGGCAAGTACCGCGCGGAGCGCGTGCTGGGAGCGGGCGGCATGGGCGTCGTGGTGCGGGTAGTGCCCGTCGAGGGGGAAGGGGTGTTCGCCTTGAAGTTCTTGCGACCGAGCGTGGCGCGCGACGAGGTGGCCGCCAAGCGCTTCCTGCGCGAGGCCGAGGCTTCCAGGCGCATCGAGAGCCCGCATGTCGTGAAGATTCCCGATGTCGGCGAACTGGCCTCGGGAACGCCGTACTTGGTGATGGAGTATCTGGAAGGCAGCACGCTCGAAGCGCTGCTGGCCGCGGGCAAGAGGTTGCCCGTCGAGCGGGCTTGCGATCTTGCGTTGCAGGCGGCCGAGGGATTGGCCGCCGCGCACGCCATGGGCGTGATCCATCGTGACATCAAGCCCGCGAACCTCTATCTGACGGCGGGCGCCGGCGGCTCCGAGGTGCTCAAGATCGTCGACTTCGGGGTGTCGAAGATCCTCGATCCGGAGGGGCCGGAAGGCCAGAACCTCACGCGGACACAGACGTCGATCGGCTCGCCGCTCTACATGTCGCCCGAGCAGATGCGCTCGGCGCGCACGGCGGATTTCCGCGCGGATCAGTGGTCGCTCGGCGCGGTGCTCTATCGCATGGTGACCGGCCATCTGCCCTTCGATGCGAAGTCCCTGCCTCGCGTCTGCGTCCAGGTCCTCACCGGCGATTTCGCGCCCATCGCCACCCATCGTCCCGACCTGCCGGCCGAACTCGCCGCCGCCATCGAGCGCTGCCTTCGCGTCGAGCCTCGCGAGCGCTACGCCGACATCGCGGATCTGGCGGAGGCGATCGCGCCCTTCGCCGGTCCGAGCGGGCACGCTCGCGCCGAGCGCTGCCGGGCGATCCTGCGCGAGGCCAAGTCGGGCGTCCCGACTCCGGCTTTGGCGGAGCCTACTTCTTGACGTCCACGGGAGGGGGCGAACTCGTCGTGGTGTCGGGCTCGAAGATCACGCTCACGGCGATCGAGTCGTCGTGGAGAACCACGTCCACCCCCGACGACGGGGCGGGCGGCGGAGCGGTGGTAAGCACGGCGCGCGCCCAGCCTTTCTTGCCGCCGACCTCGGAGCGCTCGGTCGCGGGGATCGCGCTTCCGGTCAGTTCCTGAAACGCCAGCTTGGCCGCCTCGGCCATGTCCTCGGCGCACTGCCAGCGCTCGGCGGGATCGTGCTTGAGCGCCCGGTCCACGAGCTGGACGACCTTGGGTGGGGCGGCCGGGAAAACCGTGGCGAGCGAGCGGGCGGGCTGCTTGGTCACGGCCAGGAGCATGTCGAACTGACTGTTGCCGTCGTGCACGTAGTGGCCCGAGAGCGCGAAGAAGAGCATGGCGCCCACGCCGTAGATGTCGCTGCGCCAGTCGATGGCGTCGCGCCTGGCGCGGGCCTGCTCGGGGGACACGTAGGGCACGGTGCCGAGCACCAGGCCGTCGCGCGTGGGCTCCAGGTCGCTGCCCTCGAGCACGCGCGCCAGCCCGAAGTCGAGGATCTTCACGCGGCCGTCGTGACACACGAAGATGTTGCCGGGCTTGATGTCGCGGTGGATGATGCCGCGGCGGTGCGCGGCGCCGAGGGGCTCCAGCACCTGCTGCCCGATGAAGATCACCTGTGCCGGCGTGAGCGAGCGGTTCTGGATACGCGCCAGGAAGGTGTCGCCCTCCAAGAGCTCCATTACCAGGTAGACCTGACCGCTCTCCGTGGCGTCGTCGTCCAGGATGCTGACCACGCCTGGGTGGCCGATATGGTTGGCCACGTAGCCTTCGCGCAGGAAACGGTCGCGCACCTGCGCGACGCGGCTGAATTCCGGGTTGAGGAGCTTGATGGCAGCGCGCCGGCCGTTGCGATGTGTCGCTGCGTACACGCCCGCCATGCCCCCCAGGCCAATGAGCCGATCCAGCGTCCACTTGCCGTTCAGAACCGTACCGACGAGGCGCTGCGCCTCGAGCTCTTGACTGCTGCCGGTTGACAAGGCGCTACCATTGTCGGGCACGCACCTCCGATGTCAAGGCGCAATAGCGCGCCGGGCGCACGCAATCGGTTGCATCCGGGCGGCTTGGGCGCTATGCCAGCCGACAAGCGATACCGGGTTCGGCCGTGGGGCGGCTCGATCCCGGCGGTGTGATAGCTCAGGTTCGTTTGGTGGTTCGGCTTGGCAATGGATGGAGGTGTCTGATGGACAATGGTGTCAACCTGAAGAAGGTCGGAGTGCTCGCCCGCATGTCCAAGCATCCGGTGGGTGCGTTCTTGGGCGGCCTGGTGGCCGCCGGGCTCTGCGGAGGACTCGGCTCCATTGAAGGAAGCGTCGTCGCGGCGGTCATGGCTGTTCTGGGCGCGGTGGTGGGCGCGCCCTTCGGAGCCATGCTGGCCAGCTCCGCGCACTCGGAGTCGTGAGCCCGCGACACGGCACGGCGACCGAGGCCGCGCCGACGGCGCGCTCGTAGGCGGCCGGCGAGACCGGCGGTCGCGATCAAGGCTGCCGCACGACCGCATCGCATCTTCGTCCGCCTCTCGGTCTCGTTTCCGTCGGCCGCGTTCACGGTATCAGGTTGAAGGCGACGCATCGTCGCTGCGTGGCCGAGAACGAGCCGCCTTCGCCGAAGGCCGGGTCGACCATACCGCTGCGGTCGCGCTCGAGGCAAACCTGGGCGGCGCAGCTCGTGGGCCCGGCGTCGGGGGCGCCGGCATCGAACGTCGCGGCGTCGAGTGCGCCGGCATCCAGCGGCCTTGTGACCGGTGCCCCGGCATCGACGATGGGCAGCGCCAGGCTGGCGGGGTCGAGGGTCAGGCTGCCGGCATCGGGAATGGTTCCCGCGCCGCGAAGGCAACCGGAGCGCTCCCAGCGCATGTTGCCGCCGGCAGGGGATGCAGCCCAGGTCATGGTCACGCCCTGGGCGCGCGACACCTCCTGACCGGGGGCCAGGCCCGCGATGGTGAAGGGATCGGGCAAGGTGACGCGCGAGTTCGGAGCGCTCGTGTCGTCGAGCCCGCGATCGAAGGCGACGACGATCTCGCCCGCCTCGATGGCCAGAGACGCCTTGTAGATGTAGTATTCCGCCAAGGCATCTGGCTTGACCTTGCTCATCTTCTGGCTCTGGCCCGTCGCCGCCCACGCGACCAGCTCGTCGCTGCCTTTCAAGTCGAGGTGGGTATTGGAGCCCGAACCACCGACCCGGAGATCCGCCGTCACCGCGGTTTGTCCGTTGCCCTCGGCCAAGGCCCGCATGGCGGCGTAGATGCCGTGCGTGCGCACGTCGGTGGAATCGACTCTCTCTCCGCATGCCAGGGAAGAAAACGCCAGTGCCGTCCCAATCAGAGCCATGGTTGCGCGCATCGTCTGTGCCTTTCTGGTTTGCTCCTTCGAGCAAGGGGATGGCGCCGATTATCATCGCTGGGCGTGCGTCCGGTCAACGTGCGCCCCTGCCGAACCCGGTTCCGCGCCAACCCCCGTCGTCGCCCTTGGCCTCTGGGTTGCCGCCATGCTAGAGGAGCGACGTGCATTGCCTAGCAGCAGACGTCGGTGGAACCAAGACTTGGCTCGCGGTCTTCGGCCGCTCGGCCGATGGCGGCTATCGTGCGATTCGCTCGCAGCGCTACGAAAGCGCGGCCTACGACAACTTCGACGCCATGGTGCGCGAGTTCATGGCCGCCGGAAGCGAGCCGGTCAGAAGGGTAGGCGTCGGGGTCGCCGGACCGGTGGCGAACGGCAAGTGCGTTCTCACCAACCTGCACTGGGAGATCGACGAGCGCCGCCTGGCCGCGGAGCTGGGGCTCGAGCGGGTGAGCCTGGTCAACGATTTCGTTGCCGTGGCGCTCGGCATCCCCAGTCTCGGGGCCGCCGATCTGGCGGTGCTTCAGCAGGGCAACGTCGATCCTGCCGGCCCGGTGGCCATTCTCGGGGCCGGCACCGGCCTCGGGGAGGCGATTCTGCTTGCCACGGAAGGGGGGCTAAGGGTCCTGCCCACGGAAGGCGGGCACACGGGGCTAGCACCCAATAGCCCGCGCGAGATACGACTGCTGGAATTCCTTCACGCCAAGTTCGGGCACGTCTCCTGGGAGCGCGTCTTGTCGGGTCCGGGCATCAAGAACCTCTACGATTTCCTGCTCTCCGAGGGGGCACCCGAGAGCCCCGCCACGCGCGCCCGCCTCGAAACGGAAGACGCGGGCGCCGTGATCGGCGGATTGGCGGTGGCGGGCTCGGATCCGACTTGCGTCGAGACCCTCGACCTGTTCGGCGAGCTCTACGGCTCCGAAGCCGGCGATCTCGCGCTCAAGACGTTGGCCACGGGCGGTGTCTACGTGGCTGGCGGCATCGCGCCGCGCGTGTTGTCCATCCTCAAGAACGGCAAGTTCATCGCGGCCTTCAACGCCAAGGGCCGCATGGCGCGCCTGACTGCGAGCTTTCGCGTGGCTGTTGTGTTGCAAAGCCAGGTCGGGCTCATCGGCGCATGCCGGGCGGGCCTGGGCGAGCTGGGAACGGCACACATCTTCTTGCGTGCGTAGCGCCGGTATCAGGTGAGCCCCTGCCTCGGGTTCGTGGCGGCCAAGCTCGGACTTCGATCGGTGCGCGCAAGACGCGCTATTCGTTGTTCAGCTTGGCGGCGCATTCAGGACAGATGCCGTGGGTGAAGGTCGCAATGTCCTTGGCCTGCAGGTAGTGGTCGATCTGTTTCCAGTAGCCGGCATCGTCACGGATTCTGCGGCACCATGCACAGATGGGCAGGAGCTCGCGCAGGCGCTTGATGTCGGCGATGGCGTCCTGCAACTCGGCGACCAGACGACGTTGCTCGACGACCTCTTCGCGCAGTCGGGAGACAGCCCAGACGAAGGCGCACCCCAGCGCCAGGTGCATGAAGAAGTTCCAGACCAGAACCGGGCTGCGGCTGGCCAGCAACCCCGCCGGAGAGGCGTGCTGCTGAAGGACCATGGCCGCGGTCGAAATCGAGGTGCAGGCCAAGGCCATGAGCAAGCCGGCACGGCGGCCCACGTAGAGCGCCGTCAGAGTCAGGGGAAGCAAGTAGAAGAAATCGAAATGGAAATACCAAGCCATCAAGTAGTCGCCGAGGCCGACCAGGCACAGAGACGCAGTCGCAAGCAACATGGCGGTGCGTCTGGAGAGGAGCGAAGCCGTGCGACCGGGCAAGGCTTTGGCGCTCAAACGTGCTTCAACGCGGTCTGACATAGGTGATACTCGGAAGGATTGTGCTCGTTGCGGCGTGGGCCTGCAACCATCCGATGCATGGCCGCCCGTAATGGGTTCTACCTAGAAGCAACGCGAGCGGATTCCCGATCTGCGCCCCCATCTTCTTTGGTGGCAGAGATGGGCCGCCGTCCGATCCGCGGGACGACCCGCGTATCGTCAAGGGGCTCACCGGGGCGGGCAAGGCGGTGTTCTAGCTGCTACTTTCCGCAGTATCGCGCCCTCTTCGTCCCGTCCAGCGAGGCGATCTCCATGACGTCGCCGGACAGCCCGAAGTCGTACTTCACGAGCCGGGCGGCGGGCTCGCCATCGACGTACAGGACATCGGTGAACAGCCCGGCCAGCTTCCAGTCGAAATCCACCCAGTCGCCCAGGAATCCGGGCTGCGCGGGATCGCCCCCGCAGTGCTTCCATCGACTGAAGGACACGCGGCAGTCCCTGGTGTAGACCACGAGCACGAAGAGCACGAGGAAGACCCCCAACGCGCGGATGAGCTTCTGCATGTGCGAGAGCCTCCCTGCCGTCGTGTGCTGGGGCCGGCGGCCACCCCGTGTCGCGAGTCAGCGGACTATACATCAAGTCCCTGGCATTGCTTTCGCAGCTACCCAAGCATGCCGACTTGTCGTGGATCCTTGTCGTGACAGGTCCGCGTTGACCTTCAATCCGGGCGGGTCGTTGCAGCGAATTCGCCGGTTGCACCGCGACCACGACCGGTGCCAGCGTGGCAGCGGGAGAAGGAGGCTGGCCGGCGGGTGCCTGTTCGCAGGACCGCGGGGCTTCTGGCGGTGCCATGGAAAGGCTCTGGCACGGCAGGTCTACGCCGAGGCCGTCGGAAATGCATCCGAGAAGTCGTCCGGCGACGTCTCTCGGTAGGGGCCGCCCAAAAGTCGTTCGGTCGTTGGCCTCGTTCGCGGGTTGCAGGCGCCTGATACAATGCCACCATGGTGGCGAAGGAGCGGAGCGAGGAACAGGCTCTCCGGTCGCCGCCCGCGCGCGTTCGCTGGCGGCGGGTCGCGGTCTTCTATCTCGCGGTCTACGCCACCTCCTACGGGGCGTTGGGGAGCTTTCTCGCGTCTGGCGGATCTTTTCGCGACGCCTCATGGGTCTTCTTCGCCCAGGTTTCAGCGCTGACGCCGGCCATCGTGGCGTTGATCATCACCAAGTGGCTGTGGCGCGAGCCGGTCGCGGCCATGCTCAAGTTGCGACCGTGGTGGAATCGCTGGCTGCTGGTCGCCTGGCTGGTGCCGTGGGCGCTGTCGCTTGTCGCCCTGGGGCTCGGTTTGCTCGTGCCGGGCGTGCACTGGGACGGGACGCTCGAGCCCGCGGTGGCGGCCAAGATCCTGTCGCCCGGGCAGCTCGAGATGCTGCACGAGATTGCGGCCAAGGCCTCGGTGCCGGCCGTCGTCCTGCTGGTGCCGCTGGGGCTCTTGTCCAGCGTGAGCATGTCTTTCCTCGCGGGGTGCGGCGAGGAGATTGGCTGGCGCGGTTTCGTCTACGGCCAGCTGCGGCCGCTCGGGTTCTGGCGTGGCGCCCTGGCCACGGGAGTCCTCTGGCTGGGCTGGCACCTGCCCTTGCTCGCCCTCGGCTACGGATATCCGCAGCACCCTGGGCTTGGCGTGTTGCTCATGACCGCGCACCTTCTCGTCTCGTCGGTGGGCTACGCCTACGTGCGCGAGCGTGGCTCCACGGTGGCGGTCGGGCTCTTTCACGGCACCACCGAGGCCGTTGCCCTCATCGCCGTGGCGCCTCTGGCCGGCGGGACCGATCTTACCGTCGGGATCGGCAGCGTGACATGGATTGCGGCCGATATCGTCATCGTGCTTGGCCTGCTCGCTCACGATCGCTTTGCAGGCATCAGGAACCTGACCCGGCCGCGCTGACGCGGTCGCGGTCTGACGGGCAGCCCGATCAGCTCGGGGACACGTATGGGGAGGGCAGCGCCTGCGGTCCAACCGCCAGTTGGCAAAGGGCAGTGTGCCGGGAACCGAGAAGGGAGGTTTTGTCGGGAAGGACCGCGTCTTGACGGCTGACCGGAGCCCATCTCGTGAATCCGGACCGAGCCTGGCCGAGCCAGGAACCTCGGCCGCGAGACGCGAGGAGGAGGAATAGCCGACCTATTGCGACGGGCAGCAGCGAACGGGGGTCGCGGCCGGCCCGGCGATGCGGAGCGGTCTGCACTAGTGCGCGCCCGACCGGCCCGCCGCCTCGACCTTGGCCGCGGCCCACGCCCGGCGATCCTGAACCGGTTTCAGCTCGGCCAGCGTCCCGGCCTGGCCCTTGGCCAGCTCCGCGTCCACGGCGGCGAGCTCCTTCCGGGCGGCCTCGCGGTCCACGTCCTTGCCGTGCTCCCCGCGATCCACCAGCACGTCCACTTTGTCGCCGTCCGCGGTGCGCACGACCTGCAGGATGCCATCGCCCACCGCCAGGTGCTTCGCGCCGTCCCTGGTCCGGTAGGAGAGCACGCCGGGCTTGAGCACCGACATGAACGGGATGTGCCCGGGCAACACGCCGAATTCGCCCAGCACGCCGGGCGCGGCGATCTCGTCCGCCTCGATCTGGACCAGGTAGCCGCGGGGAGTTGTGACCGTCAGGCGCATCGAGGAATCAGCTTTCGTCTAGCTCTCTTTGGCCATCTTCTCGGCGCGCTCGTGGACACTGTCGATGCCGCCCATCATGAAGAAGGCCTGCTCGGGGATGTCGTCGCACTTGCCTTCGATGATTTCCTTGAAGCCGCGCACGGTGTCTTTGATCTCCACGTACTGGCCCTGCTGGCCGGTGAAGGTCTCGGCGACGTGGAAGGGCTGCGACAGGAAGCGCTGGATCTTGCGCGCGCGGGAGACGATCAGCTTGTCGTCCTCCGACAGCTCGTCCATGCCCAGGATGGCGATGATGTCTTGCAGCTCCTTGAAGCGCTGGAGGATCTTCTGCACCTGGCGCGCGACCTGGTAGTGCTCGAGACCCACGACCGCGGGCGAGAGAATCGTCGACGTCGAGTCGAGCGGATCCACGGCGGGGTAGATGCCGATGGCCGCGATGTCGCGCGAGAGCACGGTCGTGGCGTCCAGGTGGGCGAACGCGGTGGCCGGCGCGGGGTCGGTCAGGTCGTCGGCGGGCACGTAGATGGCCTGCACCGACGTAATCGAGCCCTTGTTGGTCGAGGTGATGCGCTCTTGCAGGATGCCCATCTCGGTCGACAGGGTCGGCTGGTAGCCGACGGCGGAGGGGATGCGGCCGAGGAGCGCGGACACCTCCGAGCCGGCCTGGGTGAAGCGGAAGATGTTGTCGATGAAGAGCATGACGTCCTGCCCTTCCTCGTCGCGGAAGTACTCGGCGGCGGTCAGGGCGGACAAGCCAACACGCATGCGGGCTCCGGGTGGCTCGTTCATCTGGCCATAGATGAGCGCGGCCTTCGAGATGACGGGCTCGCCCGTGGACAACTTCGAGTGAGTCATCTCATCATACAGGTCGCGGCCTTCGCGCGTGCGCTCGCCCACGCCGGCGAACACCGAGTAGCCGCCGTGCTTCTTGGCCACGTTGTTAATGAGCTCGAGGATGATGACGGTCTTGCCCACACCGGCGCCGCCGAACAGGCCAATCTTGCCGCCGCGGCGGTAAGGCGCGAGCAGATCCACGACCTTGATGCCGGTCTCGAACATCTCGACCTTGACCGACTGATCGACGAATTGGGGCGCCGTGCGGTGGATGGGCAGGAACTTGGTGGCGCCCACCGGGCCGCGCTCGTCGACCGGACGGCCGATGACGTTGACGATGCGGCCGAGCGTCTCCTTGCCGACCGGCATCATGATGGGCGCGCCGGTGTTGGTCACGGGCACGCCGCGCACGAGGCCGTCGGTCGAGTCCATGGCCACGCAACGCACGGTGCGCTCGCCTAGGTGCTGCGCCACCTCGACGATGAGGTTGTCGGGCTCGTCGCTGATGGCGGGATTCGAAACCGCGAGGGCGGTGTCGATCTCGGGTAGCTCGGCGCCGCCGAAGTCGACGTCGACGACCGGGCCGATGACCTGAACGATTCTTCCTGGTTGGGCGCTGGTGATGGTGCTCATGGCTTCTATCCTCGCGGCTATCCCCGCAGGGCCTCGGCGCCGCCCACGATCTCCATCAGCTCCTTGGTGATGGCGGCCTGGCGGGCGCGGTTGTACTGCAGGGTCAAGCGATCGATCATCTCGGTCGCGTTCTTGGTGGCGTTGTCCATCGCGGTCATGCGCGCGCCGAACTCCGACGCGATCGATTCGAGCAGGGCGCGGTGTACTTGCGTTTCGACGTAGAGGGGTAGGACGTGGTCGAGAATCTGGCCCTTGCCGGGCTCGTGCAAGAACTCGCTGCCGCCGCCGTCCTTGCCGGCCGGTGGCGAGACCACGGGCAAGAGCTGCTCGACGACCGGCTTCTGCACGACCACGGAGCGAAACTCGTTGTAGACCAGCAGCACGGCGTCCACCACGCCGGCGGTGAACTCCTCGGTGACCACGGAGGCCAATTCCTTGGTGCGAGTCAAAGCGCTGCCCCAGTCCGCACCCGGCCAATCGCGGGTCATGTTGAGCTTGCGCCGGCGGAAATAGTCCCGGCCCTTGCGTCCCACGACCTCGTAGCGGGTCTCGTCGATCTCGCCCGCCTGGGTCTTGTCCTCGGCAAGCCGCTGGGCGGTCCGGCACAGGTTCGTGTTGAAGCCGCCGCACAGGCCGCGGTCGGAGGTCATGACCACAATGGCAATCCGACGCGCGGGCCGCTGCTGTAGCAGGCGATGCGCCTCGGCCTCGGTGGCGCGGGCCAGCTCGCCGGCGATGCTCGCCATGGTCTTGGCGTAGGGGCGAGCCGCGACGATGGCGTCCTGGCTGCGGCGCAGCTTGGCAGCGGCCACCATTTTCATGGCGCTCGTGATCTTCTGCGTCGACTTGACCGACGCGATCCGGAGCCGGACTGCCTTGAGCGATGGCATGGAGAACCCTGGCTACTTGGCCTGTGGATTGAAGACCTTGCCGAATTCGCCGAGCAGCGCGCGCATCTTGTCGGCCAGGCCGTCGAAGGCCTTCGCGTCCGCGCCTTTCTTGGCGATCTCGCGCATGTCGTCGGCCTTGTGCTTGTCGACCCAGGCGTAGAGCTCCGTCTCGTACCGGCCGAGGACTTCGACCGGATAGGCGTCGACGAAACCGTTGGTGGCGGCGAAGAGAATCAGCACCTGCTTCTCGACCGGCAGGGGCACGTACTGGCCTTGCTTGAGCAGCTCGGTGATGCGCGAGCCGCGCGCCAGCTGTTGCTGCGTGGCCTTGTCGAGGTCCGAGCCGAACTGGGCGAAGGCCGCCAAGGCGCGGTACTGCGCCAGCTCCAGGCGCAGCTTGCCGGCGACCTTCTTCATGGCCGCGATCTGGGCCGCGGCGCCGACGCGGCTGACCGACAAGCCGACGTTCACGGCCGGGCGCTGGCCCGAGTAGAAGAGGGGGCCTTCGAGGAAGATCTGGCCGTCGGTGATGGAGATGACGTTGGTGGGGATGTAGGCCGAGAGGTCGCCGGCCTGGGTCTCGATGATGGGCAGCGCGGTGAGCGAGCCGCCGCCCTTGACGTCCGACATCTTGGCCGCGCGCTCGAGCAGGCGCGAGTGCAGGTAGAAGACGTCGCCCGGATAGGCCTCGCGTCCCGGCGGCCGGCGCAGAAGCAGCGATAGTTGCCGGTAGGCCACCGCCTGCTTCGACAGATCGTCGTAGATGAGCAGGGCGTGGCGGCCGCTGTCGCGGAAGAACTCGCCCATGGTGACGCCGGTGTAGGGCGCGATGTACTGCAGCGGCGCCGACTCCGACGCGGTCGCCGAGACGACGGTCGTGTACTCCATGGCGCCGTGCTCGCGCAGCTTGTCGACTACCGAGGCCACGGTCGACTGCTTCTGGCCGATGGCCACGTAGAAGCAGTACATGTTCTGGCCCTTCTGGTTGATGATGGTGTCGACGGCGAGCGCCGTCTTGCCGGTCTGGCGGTCGCCGATGATCAGCTCGCGCTGGCCGCGGCCGATGGGGATGGTCGAGTCGATGGCCTTGATGCCGGTCTGCACCGGCTCGTGCACGCCCCGGCGCGAAATGATGCCCGGCGCTTTGATTTCGATCTTGCGGCTGTCCTTGGCCACGATGGGGCCCTGGCCGTCGATGGGCACGCCGAGCGCGTTGACCACGCGGCCGATGAGGGCGTCGCCCACGGGCACCTGCGCGATCTTGCCCGTGCGCTTGACGATGTCGCCCTCGCGCACCGACTCGAAGTCGCCCAGAAGCACGACGCCGACGTTGTCCTCCTCGAGGTTCAGCACCATGCCGACCACGTCCTTGCCGAAGTCGAGCAGCTCGCCAGCCATGGCGTTCTCGAGACCGTAGACGCGGGCGATTCCGTCGCCGGTTTCGAGCACGGTGCCGGTTTCGGCCACGGCGACTCTCTGGTCGAAGCCTTCGATCTCCTTGCGGATGATCTGACTGATTTCTTCGGCGCGAATCTGCATGCGATTTCCTCGATGACGGGAATGTGGCTGGGACTAGTTCAGAAGCTTGTGTCTTAGCGCATCGAGCCGCGAGGCCAAGCTGCCGTCGAGCACCATGCCCGCGACATGGGCGACCACGCCGCCGATGAGGCCAGGTTCCACGACCGTGGTCATGATGACCTTCTTGCCGGTGCGCCTTTCGAGCGCTTTGCGTATCTCGGTTTCGCTGGCGATGTCGAGCGGCTTGGCGGATTTGACCAGGGCGCGCGCACGGCCGAGCTTGGCGTCGCACATCTCCTCGTAGGCGCGCGCCACGGCGGGCAGGGCGGCGATGCGGCCGCGCTCGAGCAACAAGAGCGCCAGGCTTTGCACCTGACGCGCCGGCGCCAGGCGCGGCATGAGGCCTTGCAGGACCGCGCGCTTGTGCGACAGCTTGAACACCGGGTTCTCCAGGGTCTGGCGCAGGTCGAGCGAATCCTTCCACAGCGCGGCCAGCTCGCCGAGCTGCCGGCCGAGCAGCTCGAAGTTGCCCTGCTCCACGGCGATCGCGAAAATGGCCTTGGCGTAGCGGCGCGCGATGGATCCACCCAGGACCGCCATCAGCCCACCCTCTCGCCGGACCCGTCCGGAGCGTCGAAGCCGGCGACGAATTCGCGCGCCAGGCGGCGCTCGTCCTCGAAGCCGACGGCCTTGCGCACCAGCTCCTCGGCCAGTTGCACCGAGGCGTTGGCGATCTCGGCGCGCAGGGCAGCCTCCGCCACCTTGACTTGTTCCTCGATCTGCAGCCGCATCTCGTCCCGAATTCGCTGGGCGCGCGCTTGCGCGGCCTGAAGCATGCGTTCCTGCTCGCGCTCGCTGTCCTTGCGCATGGAGGCCCGCAAAGCGTCGACTTCCTTTTCGAGCTCGGCCACGCGCTTGTCCTGCGCCTCGAACTTCCGCTTGGCCTCGTCGCGCAGGCGGGTCGCTTCGTCGATGTCGCTTCTGATCTGGTCGTGGCGGGCCCGCAACCATTTGTTGAGGGCGCGGCCGCCGAAGTAGATGAGGAGGAAGAGTAACACCCCGAAGTTGAGGAGCTGCAGGAGGAAGCTGCCAAGGCTGAAGCCCGCGTGCTCGTGGTGGCCGGAGTCGTGTGCGCGAGCCGCGGGCGCGCCGTGCGCGACAGGCGCGGCCGCGGGCACGGCACGTGCGGTGGGGGCAGGCCTGTGCGCGGCGGGCGCAGCGGGGACGGCCGCGCGCTCGGCAGGTGGTGCGGGAGTGGGAGGCGCGGCGGCGGGCTCGGGTGTTGCCGCGGCGCGGGCCGGAGCCGTGGAGGCCGGGGGAGGCGTGGACGTGGCTTCGGCGGCTTTCTTCTCGGCCGCTTGGCGCTCCGCCTCCTCTTGCTGTTTGCGTGCGAGGGCGGCCCGCCGCTTGGCGTGCCACAATCGGAGGGCTTCTCGCCGGCTCAGGGTCGTGGCAGCGCCCTGCGCGCCGCCGGCCGCCGATCTTGCCGCGGCCTCGGCGGGCTCCGCTTCCACCGCTTCCTTGGCGCGAGCCGGCTTGGCGGGCGCGGCCTCATCCTCGGCCTCGGCGGCGGCGCGGGCCGGTCTTTCATCGGAGGCGCGGGCCGGCTCCTCGGCAGCTGGCCCCTCCGGCGCGGCCGGCTTCGCTTCTTCGTCTTGCGCCAGGGCAGGGAAAGCGAGAAGGGCGACGGCGCCGCCAAGGGCCAGAACGCGCAGCAGAGATGTCACGAAGCCAGCCTCCGGCCCAGGGCCTTTTCGGCGATTTCGTTCGCCAGGGCGGCGGTTTGTCGCTGCAGGCCGGCTTTCTCGGCCGCGACCGTGGCTTCGAGCTTGGTCCGCGCCTCGGCCATCGTCTCGCGGGCTGCGGCCTGCGCCTCGGCGATGATCTGTTGCTCTCGGGCCCGCGCCTCCAGCCGCAGCTTGTTCGTCTCGGACTCGCCGGCCCGCCGGGCCTCGGCCAAGGCGTTCTCGACGCGCAGAAGCCGCGCTGCCGCCTCGGCTTCGAGCCGGGCGGCTTTCTCGCGCGCTCCGTCGGTCCGAGCCACGCGTTCGTCGCGCACGCGCAGGAAAGGCCGCCACAGCAGCAGCCAGAGCACCCCGAGGAGAACCAAGAAGATGGCCGGAATGACGAAGACGGTTGCGTCCAGATCCAAGAGTTGGACCTCGGCCGAGCGCGGGGCCGCCCCCGCCGTGGCCACTTGCAGGAGAGTCGTGAGCGGATACACGGCGAGTAGGCGCTAGGTGGTGGAGTTGCCGCTGCCCCCGCTCGCGCCGGTCGAACCTCCTGGTGCCTTCTCCGATACCTTCTTGCCCCCCGAGTGGCGGGGGACGTGGCTGGACTCGGCCGCCGCCACGCCGGAATCCATCTGGCAGTGTCCGTCGAAGAACACGCCTTTCTCGATGAACAGCGACGGGGTGTTGATGTTGCCCTTGACCTTTCCGGGGCTGTGGATTTCAACCGAGCGCTTGGCCGTGATGTTGCCGCGCACGACGCCTTGGATGACGATGGCGCCGACGGTGACCTCGGCGTTCACCTCCGCGCCCTCGCCCACGATCAAGACATCATCGGTGAAGATCTCTCCGGTCAACTTGCCGTCCACGCGGACGGTGCCTTCGAACGAGAGTTTTCCTTCGAACTCGCTGCCTTTGCCGAGCAAGGTGGTGACCGGCTGGGCGCTGCCGAGTTCGCCGGACGTCGGGGATTGCGTGGTCAACGTCATGGCCTATGGTCGCGAACCCTACACTTCAATCGAGCCGGACGTCAATGTTCGTAGGGGCGCAATTCATTGCGGCCCCTGGCTTGTGGGCGCGATTCACCGCGTCCGCACAGGGTTTTCGACCGCTCGTCCGAGGGTGGGGCGCAGACTACTGTCCCGCGGGGGCGCCACCGGAGCGAGGGTCGGCGGCCGCATCGAGCCCGGATTTGGTGCGCACGATCATGTTGGCCTTGGCGATGTCGGCGCGCGGCTCGGTGTGATGCCCTTTGGCCCGCAAGGCCCGCACCAGCGCGGCGGGCAGGTCGGGCTCGTGGTAGAGCACGTCCGGCTCCCACTGGTGATGGACGCGCGGAGCGGCCATGGCCTCTTGCGCGGTCCGCCCCAGGAGCAAGCTGTCGAGCAGGAGCTGGAGCGTGGCCGAGATGATGCGCGGTCCGCCGGCGGCGCCCGCCACCAGCTCGACGCCGTTTTCGCCCAGCACGATGGTGGGCGACATCGAGGAGAGCGGACGCTTGCCGGGCGCGGGCCGGTTGGCGGCGCCGCCGGCAAGCGCGAAGAGGTCCGGCCGTCCCGGCGCCTGGGCGAAGTCGTCGAGCTCGTCATTGAGCAAGATGCCGGTATCGCCCGCGACGATGCGCGAGCCGAATTCCAGGTTGATGGTGGTCGTCAGGGCGACGGCATTGCCCGCCCGGTCCACGACCGAGACGTGCGCGGTGCCGGCATCGCGCGCCGGCGCCGTCCGTCGGGGCAAGGGTGTGCCATAGGCCTCGTGCGGCAGCAGGGAATCCGGCCGAAAGCGGCCGCTCAGCTCCCGGTGGTAGGCGGGATCGAGGAGGCGGTCGAGCGGCACGGCGACGAAGCCCGGATCGCCCAGATAGCGCGAACGGTCCGCAAACCCGTGCTTGAGGGCCTCGGCGAGCAGGTGCAGGTAGTCCGCCGGCGGCAGCCCCGCGTGCGCCTTGTTCGGCGTGGCCTGCTCTGCAACGATGCCCAAGGCCTGCGCGATGATGACCCCGCCGGCCGACGGCGGCGGCATGAGCAGTATGCGCCGGCCGAGGAACTTGGTGGCGAGCGGCTTTCGCATCACGGGCGCGTAGCGCGCGAGATCCTTCCTCGCCAGCACGCCGCCCTTGGCCGCCACGGCCGCCACCAACGCGCGCGCGGTTCGGCCTCGGTAGAAAGCCTTGGCGCCCCCGGCCTGCAGCCGCTCCAGCGTGGCGAGAAGCTCCGGCCGGGCCAGGCGGTCGCCCACCCGCAGGTCACCCAGTGCCCTGCCGCGCAGGTCGAACAGCTTCTCGAGAAGCTCCGACCCCGTCGCGGGATTGCGCTCCATCTCGCCGGCCATCTGCTTGATGAGGAAAGGCGATGCGGGAAACCCACGGGCCAGACGCAGGGCCGGCTCCACGCAACGTGCGAAGGGCAGAGCCCCGAAGCGGCGCACCATCTCTGCCAAACCCGCTGGCTCGCCCGGCACGCCGACCGAAAGGCCGCTCTGCGCGGGAATACCGTGCCCTTCCTCGATGGCCTGCACCAGCTTCCGCGGCGCGGTTTCGCGGAAATCCAGGGCCGTGGTCTGACCACGTCCGGCCAAGTGCACCAGCGCGAAGCCGCCGCCCCCCAGCCCCGAGGCGAAGGGATGCACCACGCCGAGGGCCAGCGCCGTCGCACAGGCCGCGTCCACGGCATTGCCTCCCGCCTCGAGCACCTCCGCGCCCACCTGCGACGCGATTCTGGAATCGGAAGCGACAGCGCCGTGGCCTAGGTGTAGAAAGGAAGGCGAAGCGGTCGCCGCCGCGTCCGCCAGGCCCGGGGAGGGGGCCGCCGCTACGCATAGCGCTGCCAGCACGACGCGCGCCGAGCGAACGCGGCGGACCCGCACGATGGACTCGCGCTGAATCAAGAATTGAAGGAAAATCACTCCCAGCGTAACCTCAACCTGCCTCGGCCCAAGGGAAAACCGACATGGACCAGCCGTCAAGCACGGAAAGCAACGCACTCAATCTACGCATCAGGTTCAAGAGCGCTACTCTGGAAGAGTTCATCGGCCGGTACGGCGTCGACGTGAGTCCCGGCGGCATCTTCGTCCGCACCAAGCAGCCGGTCGAGGTGGGCACGACGCTGCGGTTCGATTTCGCCCTGGCCGACGGCTCCTCGCTGCTCGCCGGCTTGGGCACCGTGGCATGGGTGCGCGAGAACGACCCGTCGCGCACCAACAACGTCCCGGGCATGGGGCTGCGTTTCGACAAGCTGACGCCCGAAAGCCAGCACATCCACCAGACCATCCTGGCCGAGAAGGCGCGCAAGGAAGGCAAGGGGCAGGCGACCCCGTATCCGCCGACCGCCTTCGTGGCGCCGGCCGCGCGGCAAGCGCCGGAGCCCGAGCCGGTGACCGCGGCGCGCGAGGCGCCCGTCCTACCACCGGAAGCGTTGCCTCAGCCCGAGCCTTCGCCGGCCAACTTCGCCAAGACGCTGCCCGCGCCGGCCGCGGCTCTGGCGGCGCGCATGCAGGAAAGCGCCGGCGACGCAGACGAGTTCGAAACCGGGGGCAAGACGGAAATCAGCGACAAGCCGCTGGACTACTATATGCGCGAGGCGGAGGCGGCGCAGCGAGGCGAGGTGGCCGAGGGATTGGTCCCGAGCGCCCCGCTCGATGGCTGGAAGACCGATTCTCATGACCTGGAGGGAGCGGGCGCTCCGCCGGCGCCGGACGAGGTGGCGATCTCGGATTCGCAGGCTTACGCCACGGAGGCCCCTGCGCCGACGGACTTGACCGCGTCGGGCGAGCGACGGATCAGCTCGAAACAGGCGTTCGCCGCCTTGCTCGATCTCGGCGACACCTCGGAGAACCCCGCGGCGGCGCAGCCCGGGGAAGCGGACTCCGGCGTGCCGGTGGAAGTCACGACCTCGGACAAGACCGAGGAGGTTTCGGTTTCGCCGGCCAAGACCGCCGAGGAGTCGGGCGAGGCCATCTATCTGCCTCGTCGCCCCGCCTCCGAGGAAGAAAGCGAGAAAGTACCGACCCTCGCCGAGATCGATGCCGCCACGGTGGCGCCGAGGGGCAAGCGCTCTTCTGCGCTCGCGGTGGGCGCCGTCCTGCTGGCGGGAGGGGCGGCCTTTGCCGCCGTGTACCTGTTGCAGAAGAAGCCATGGCAGACCGCGGGCGAGCCGGAAGCGCCAACCGTGCTGGTGAAGAAGACACCCGCGGTCACGGCGAAGGCCACAGCCGAACCCGCGCCGGCCGTGGCGGCGGCGCCGGCTCCCGGGCCCGCGGCGGCCCGAGTCGAGAAGGCCGCCGCACCCGCCGAAGCGCCGAAGCCGGCGTCGGGCGAGGAAGCGGTGGCCAAGAAGGCGACGGGCGCAGCGGGGACGCCAGTCGCGCCTGCGCCGCCCGCCGAGAAAGCCGCCGCCACGAAAGCCGCGGTGGGCAAGCCGGTTGCCGAGCGGCCTGCGCCGGAGAAGCCTTCGGCGAGGAAGCCGGTGTCGGCGAAGGTGGAAGCCCCCGCGGCGAAAGCCACGCCCAGGCCAGCCGCCAAGGCCACGCCCAGGCCCAGCGCGGAGCCCGCCGCGGCCGAGAAGCCGGCTGCCGCAGCGACCGAGCAGGAGGAGATCTTCCGTCTGTCCTTCAGGTCGTCGCCCATCGGCGCGGAAGTGCTCATCGACGGCGAGTACTTCGCGCGCACGCCGTGCGAGCGGCGCATCCTCGATCCCAAGAAGACCATGGCGATCACCATCCGCAAGGAGGGCTACGAGGCGCATGAGCGCATGGTTGGCTCGTCGGCCAACTGGGCGAAGAAGGGCAACGAGCGGATACTGTCCATCTATGCCGTTCTGAAGAAGTCCGCCCAGAAGCCCGCCTCCGCACCGTCCGCGGTAGCGAAGCCTGCGCCCGCCGCGCCGAAGCCTGCGGCTGCTGGCGTCGGCGCGGCCGATCCACCGGAGAACGAGCCCCACAAGGAGTAGGGGGCCGAGGCCGGGCCGACCTGGAGCCGCTTCGAGACCCCGCGACCGGCAGATCCACGTCGAGGACGGCGCGCGCGTGCTCGGGTGGAGGCCGACGCCCGCCGGGGCCGGCCCGAGTGCGCCAGCCAGGTGAAAAACCTCGCACTTCCGCTTGACGAGCGACCCCGACCTCCCATAATCATTCGCCTTCGCATTCCGGAGTAGCTCAGTCGGCAGAGCAGGCGGCTGTTAACCGCCGGGTCGGGAGTTCGAGTCTCTCCTCCGGAGCC
>JAFGPX010000150.1 GCA_016935975.1 Deltaproteobacteria bacterium | reverse complement strand
TCGGCAACGGCATCAACTACGCCATCATGCTCATGTCGCGCTACGAGGAGCAGCGCGCTCAGGGCGACGCGACCCTGCTCGCCATGGAGCGGGCCATCGCCGGCGTCACGCGCGGCACCGGCGTGGCCGCGCTGTGCGCCTCCGCAGCCTATGCCGCGCTGATGTTGACCAAGTTCCGCGGTTTCTACCAGTTCGGGCTGATGGCGTCTTTCGGCGTCCTGTTCTGCTGGGTCCTCACCTTCACCGTGCTGCCTTCGATCTTGTTCTTGATGGATCGCAGAACCGCCGGCCGACAAGCGGCCACCCGCCGCGCCCCCCTCAGCCTCTCTTTTCTCGGCCGGTGGCTGGACCGGCGCCCGCGCAGTATCGCCCTCGCGTCGGTCGTCTTGACGCTCGCGTGCTGCGTTGGTCTGCTGCACTTCGCGAGCGGGCCGTTCGAATACGATTTCCGCAAGCTCAACGCCAACTTGCAGAGCACCGACGACGAGAAGCAGTTCAACCAGAACATGGACAAGCTCTTCGGTCGCTGGCCCTCGCCCACCATCATCCTGGCCGACGACCCCGGCGAGGTCGAGGCGATCCGCGCTGCCATCTGGCGGCAGAATCAGCCGGAGCGAGTGATCGGTCGCATCGTCACCATCAACGACGTGCTACCGGGCTCCCCCGAAGTCCAGACCCGCAAGCTGGCCCTGCTCAAGGACATCCGCAAGCTCGTCCACGACCCGGCGCTGGAGGCGCTGGACGAGAAGGAGCGGAAGCAGCTCGCGCAGATCGACATCCCGGAGGACCTGCGCGTGCTCAAGCCGATCGATGTCCCGTCGCTAGCGCGGCGGCCCTTCACCGAAGTCGACGGCACCGTCGGGCGCGTCGTGCTGGTCTATCCCGTAGACGAGGGGATCTCCGTGTGGAACGGGCTCCATCTCTTGCGCATCTCGCGCGTGCTGCAATACCTGCACTTGCCCGAACACAACAAGACCATCGCGACCTCGGGCAGCGCGGTCGTGTTCGCCGCCATGATTCGCTCCATCCTGCACGACGGACCGCTGGCGACCGCCGCCTCGCTGTGCGTGGTTCTGCTCTTCTCGTTCCTCATCATGCACCCGCGCTCCGCCGCTCTCTCGGCCATCGCGACCTTGCTCGTGGGTATCGTGTGGATGGTCGGCATCGCCGGCGTGGCCGAGGTGAAGATCACCTTCCTGAATTTCATCGCCTTGCCCATCACGTTCGGCATCGGCGCGGAATACGGGCTCAACCTCGCGCAACGCTACCGGGACGACCGCGACATGGTGCGTGCCGTGGGCGCGACGGGGGCGGCCGTGGCGCTTTGCTCGTGGACGACCATCGTCGGCTACGGCTCGCTGCTGGCCGCGACCAGCCAAGCCCTGCGCGGCTTCGGCAGCATGGCCATCCTGGGCGAGATCTGCTGTCTCGCCGCCGCCCTGCTCGCCCTGCCCGCCATCATCCTGTGGCGTGACCGCCGCCGGGGCCAGTCAGCCCCTTGATCGCGAGCAGCCGGTCGTAAAGGGACGTGAACATGCCGAGCAGCGACTCGTTGTCGAGCATGCGCGCGACGCGCGCGCGGCCCCGCTCGCCCAAGACCCGAAGCTCCTCCGGGGAGCAGGCAAACGCCTTCTCCAACTCCACGGCCAGGGCGTGGCGGTCCGCGGTCGGAACCTCGAACCCAGTGGCTCCGGGCGCCACGAGCCGGTCGGCGTTGGCGGCGCGCGAAACCAGCACCGGCAGCCCGCAGGCCTGCGCCTCGATGACCGCGTTGGGCATGCCCTCGTAGAGCGACGGTAGCACGACGAGATCCGCGGCGTGGTAGAGCGCCAGCACGTCGGTCACGGAACCTAAGAGGCGCACGTGAGCGGCCAGGTCCCAACGCTCGACCAGGGCGCGCACGACGCGGCTGTAGGTGCGATCGCGCTCGCGGCCCGCCAGCAAGAAGCGCACGCCGGCCGGCAAGCGCCCCGCCCGGCGCAAGCTGCGCAGGGCCGCGAGCAAGCCGAGTTGGTGCTTCTGAAAACTGATACGCCCGGGGAGAACCCACGCCTGGTCGGTGGCGGCCAGACCGAATCTGCTGCGGGCGGATTCCCGCTCCCCGGCGGCCGGCGGTCGAAACTGGTCGAGGTTGGCGAAATTGTGGATGACCGCGAGCTTGGCTTCTGGCACGCGTGCCCAGGAACGCAGCTCGTGACGCACGCCGACCGAGTTGGACAGGACCCGATCCGTAAAATCTGCGAAGATGGATTCCGTCAGCAGGTTGAGCGGCGCGATGCCGCGATTGCGGACAGAGGTGATGACGATGGGAACGGATACGCCGTGAACCTGCATCGCGAGCCGCGTCCAGAAATTCGATCGGTCCCGGTAGCTGTGCAGGATCGCCGGCCGCTCCTCGGCGATGATGCGTGCCAGGCGGGCCAAGCCACGCGGGGACATCCAGTGTTTGCCCACCACATGGCGCGGCTCACCCGGCGCCAGGTACTCGCGGTAGTGAACGCCTTCGGCCTCGTAGAGGCAG
Organism: Deltaproteobacteria bacterium; assembly: GCA_016935975.1. Classification (GTDB taxonomy): domain Bacteria; phylum Myxococcota_A; class Polyangia; order Fen-1088; family Fen-1088; genus Fen-1118. The sequence continues at coordinate 20,270 of JAFGPX010000150.1, read as the reverse complement.
AGCACCGGCTCGAACCGGTCTGGCAGGCGGCGGATCAGCTCCAGCAATTGCCGCTCGGCCCCGCCCTGGCGGAGGCCGGGGGTCACGAACAAGATCTTGTGCCGGTGGCTCGCCATGGAGATCGAGCAGTCGCCCGGGAGAACCGGAGCACCACTGGCAGGGAGCCTAGGCCGTACGGAGAGCCGTTGCACGACTGGCAAGACAAATGCCACAGAATGGCGGACGGGTCGAGGGCCGAGGTGACCGGCGGCGAGCTGCCACGGCCGCCAGCCCGCCAAGAGGAGCCCTCCCCGTCTCGCTTCCGCCAAAATCCCGACTCTTCACACGACGTGGCAAGCGGCCCCCGCGTCCCCTGCTCGGTGCCGCTGCCGGACCGGCGTCAGTCGGCGGTGGGATTTCGACACCCCCGAACCGGGCCAGCGCAGGCGCCATGGGCGAACCCGCCTCGATCTTGCTGTTCTCTCCTGGCCCGCGTGTTGCTAGATAGTGCGACGTGACCCTGATGGAATCGGCCAAGCCGTGTCCGCTCTTGCCCACGCCGGCCACGCGGAGGGGGGGGGCCTGATGTGCGGCATTGCCGGCTGGCTGGGCCGCGATGCGGAGGCGAAGGCCGATCTCGCGGTCGTCCGTCGCTTCGCCGCTGCGTTGGTGCACCGCGGACCCGACGGGGGCGGCTTCTGGACGGGCGGCCCCATGGCCATGGCCCATCGCCGGCTGTCGATCATCGACCTCAGTCAAGCCGCCTTCCAGCCCATGACCAACGAGGACGGCAGCGTCGTCATGCTGGTCAACGGCGAGATCTACAACTACCAGGAGCTGCGCCGGGATCTCGAGGGCAAGGGGCATCGCTTCCGCAGCCGCAGCGACTCCGAGGTCGTGGTCCATCTCTACGAGGAGGTAGGTGCGCGCGTGCCCGAGCTTCTGCGTGGCATGTTCGCCCTGGCCATCTACGACACCCGCGCGCGCAGGCTGCTCCTGGCACGCGACCGTTTCGGCGAGAAGCCGCTCTACTACGCACAGAGGTCCGACGGCTTCGTCTTCGCCTCGGAGCTGGGTGCGCTCTTGGCCGATCCGGCCACGGCCGCCGAGATCTCGCCGGAAGCCCTCGACACCTATCTCACGCTCCAGTACATCCCGGCGCCGGAGACCATCTTCAAAGGCATCTGCAAGTTGCCGGCCGGCAGCCTGCTCGAGCTCGACTGCGGCGGCGAGCCCCGCGCGCGCCCCTACTATCGACTGCAGTATGCCCCGACCCTGGCCGGGCTCGACGAAGCCGAGGCGGCCCGGCGCGTGCGCGCGGCCGTCGAGGAGGCCGTGGCCATGCGCCTGATGTCGGACGTGCCGCTCGGCGCCTTTCTCTCGGGCGGCATCGACTCGTCCATCGTGGTGGCCTGCATGGCCCGCGTATCGAGCCAGCCCGTCAAGACCTTCTCCATCGGTTTCGTCGGCACCGAGTTCGACGAGCTGCCCTACGCCCGCCAGATCGCCCGGCGCTACCAGACCGACCACCACGAGCTCGTCGTCGACCCGGACATGACGGCCCTTCTGCCCAGCATCGCGCGCCACCACGGCGAGCCCTTCGGCGACACCTCCAGCCTGCCTACCCGCTACCTGTGCGAGATGACCCGCCGCGAGGTCACCGTCGCGCTCTCGGGGGACGGCGGCGACGAGGCCTTCGGCGGCTACCGGCGCTATCGCTGGGCCGCGCTCGCCCGGCGCCTGGCCAGAGCGCCCGGGCCGCTGCCTTGGCTGACGAGCGCGCTTCTGGCCGCCTTGCCCGGCGCCGGCGCGCACGCCGTGCGCGACTTCGCCCGCCGCCTACGCCACGACGAGGCGGCACGCTACCTGGGCCTGCTCTCCCACTTCAACCACGAGCAACGCGCGAGCCTCTACGGTCCGGCCTTGCGCGCAGTCGTGAAGACCGATCGCGCGCTGGACATGTTACGCGCGCACCTGGCCGCCGCCACCGCCCAGGACGCGACGAACCGCCTGTGCGAGCTCGACACCCGGACCTACCTGCCCGACGACATCTTCGCCAAGGTCGACATCGCCAGCATGGCGCACAGCTTGGAAGCGCGTGCCCCTTTCGTCGATCACGCGGTGATGGAGCTGGGCGCGGCCTTGCCCGGGCCCTTCAAGCTGCGCGGCCGGGTCGGCAAGTACATCCTGAAGAAGGCATTCGCCGATCTCGTTCCGGCTCCGATCAGGAAACGCAAGAAGAAGGGCTTCGCCTCGCCCACGCACGGCTGGTTCGCCGGGCCGCTTCTGGGCTACGCACGGGAGCTGCTGCTCTCGCCGCAGGCGCGCGCACGGGGTCTGTTCGAGCCCGGCGCGGTCGAGGATCTCCTGGAGCGCAATCGGGCTGGCGAGGACCACGGCGAGCGCCTGTGGAATCTGGCGGTGCTCGAACAGTGGCACCGTGAGCTGGTCGACGGCCGCCCCGCGCACGTGCAGCGCATGGCCACGGCCGCCGAGGCCCTGGCAACCGCGAGCCAAGCGTCATGACGGACTCCCCCACCGACGCCAGCTCGCCTTCTTCCGGGGCCGGCCCGGCGAACGCGCAGGAACGCCGCGACGCCGATGTGTCCCACGCCGCCAGAAGCGGCGCCATGCAGGTCGTGACGATCCTTGGCCAGGGCCTCCTGCCGCTGGCCCACATCCTCATCGCGCGTCTGTTCGGCACCGTCGTGTTTGGCGCCTACCAGGGCACCTTGGCCTTCGTCGAAATGGCCACGCGGGGTGGAACCGGCGGGGCCGACAAGGCCATGCTCCGCTACATCGCCGGCTTTCGCGGCCGCGGCGACGCGAGCAGCGAGGCGAGCGCCCTCGGCACCGGGCTGCGGCTGTGCGTGTCCGTGGCCCTGCCCCTCGCAATCGGCTTGATGCTGGGCGCGCCCTTGCTCGCGCGCCTTCTGCACGAGCCGGAGCTGGCCACGGCCCTGCCGGCCATGGCGCCCGCCGTGCTCTTCACGGCCCTCGTGTACGTGCTGGTGCAGGCCAGCCTGGGCGCGAAGGTGACCCGCGCCAACTTCCTGGTGCGCGGTCTCGGCGAACCGGGTTTCTTCCTTCTGGCCGGACTTGGGGCCGCCCTTATCAGCCGCGACCTGCGCACCCTGGCCATCGCCCACAGCACCGCGGCGCTCGCCACCCTTTGCCTGGCTCTGATCGTGGTGGGCCGCGTGTTCGGCGCCCGGCGGTTGGGCGCGGCCATGCGCGCCCCGCGTCTGTCGGGCTTCGCCGGTTTCTCGCTGCCGATGGGTGGCTCGGAGATGCTCAACGCCGTCCTGCAACGCGCGGACATCGTCATGCTCACGGCTTTCGCCGGGGCGCGCTCCGCCGGCATCTACGCCGCGGCCGAGTTTCTCTGTCGCATCGTGGCCAACATCCGCTACGCCTTCGACAGCATCGCGGCAGGCGTGCTTTCCGAAGCCTACCATCGCAACGAGCGCGAGCGCTTGCGCCACAACCTGGCGCTCATGACCCGCTGGGTGGTCAGCGTGGCCGCGCCCATGGCCGTGCTGGCGGTGGTCTTCCGAAGATTCCTGCTCGGCCTCTACGGTCCCGACTTCGCGGCCGGCGCGACCGCCATGCTGATCCTGGCCGCCAGCCACTTCATCAATGCTTCGCTCGGGCTTGCGCCATGGCTGCTGATGGTCAGTGGCCGCTCGCGCCTGCTGCTCGTCGACAATTTGGCGTGCGCCGGTCTGAACATCCTCCTTGGCCTGCTCTTGATTCCGCGCTTTCACATCGTGGGCACGGCCATCGCGGTCCTGTGCACCATCGCCGCGTACCAGGGCCTGATGCTCTGGCAGACCTGGCGCGCCGAGCGCGTCCACCCCTTCGAGCTGCGCCTGGTGCGACCACTCGTCGCCGCCGCGCTCATGCTGGCCGCCATGCGCCTTGCCTCGCCTTGGCTCGGCCACGGCGCCTGGGGTCTGCTCCTCCTGGTCGGCGGCATCGGGTTCTACCTGGCGGTGCTGCTGCTCCTGGGCCTTCCGCCCGAGGAGAAGACGCTGCTCGCGAAGCTCCGCGCCCGCCTTCGCCGGGAAGCACCACCGGCCACGGGCTGCTAGCGCGCCGCGATCATCAGGGTACGCGCGAACGGCTGCACGAGCGACCGGCAGAAGCGCCCCAACGCCTGGGCTTCGAGGATGCGCAGGCCAAGCCCGCGCAGGAGCCACAGCCACTCCCCGCGCGTCAGGAAACCGTAGCCTGCCGTGCTGTGGATCCTGCGCCGAAAACGCTCGGCATGCCGGTGTCCAACGAAGTAGTCGAACGAGCTCTCCGGCGTGTCCTCCACCAGACCGACGATGGCCCGCGACACGCGAATGACCTCACGCAGAAGCGGGATCTTGCGTTCATCGGGCACGTGGTGCAGCACGAAGCTGAGCAGCACGAAATCGAAGCTCGCGGCCGCAAACGGCAGGCTCACGCCGTCGAAGATCTTGAACGGGAACGTCCTGACCTCGCGGCAATCGACGATGTCGACCGACTGCACGTCGATGCCTGGCCGTCGTGCCATCTCGCCGGACACGTAGCCGGCACCGCAGCCCACGTCGAGCACGTGCATGTTGGGGCGAAGGTACCGGGTCACGAGAGACAGGGTGTGCAAGGTTTCTTTGCGAACCGTGGCCGAGGGGTACTTGATGGCCTCCATTCGACAGAAGCCAACTTGCAAACCGGATGCCCATGGCACGGCAAAGCGGCGCTCGAACGCGCCCCGGTGTCCGCGCGGGGCGCTTGGCAGAAAGCGAACCGATCGTCCGATCTCGACCGCGCGGCTGTGCGAATTCCACCAGTGATGGCCAAGCGGCGCTGCTGCGTCCCTCCCGTTTCCGTTCCCGGCTGTATTGGGTTCCGACGCTGCGAAGCGACGTCAGGACCGGAAACGGGAGCGAGGCAGAAGCGGTCGCCTCGCCGGACCAGGCGGCCTATTCCTCGTCTTCCCGGTCAGCAGCGCTCCGGCGCGACGACTTGAATTCGAAGTCGAGCTCCTCGGCGAACATCTCGCCGAGCATGTCATCCATGTAGCTGCCAAAGCCATCCGCCCTGCGCAGCTCCTCACGCTCGAACTCCTCGAAGGTCCGATAGATTCTCTGGTCGCTATGCCTCATGTCTTGGTTCTCCTAGGTTGCAGGGAAACACGCTACATGTAGGTATAGGTAGTACAACGTCGGCAAGCGTCGTCAAGTTTCCGGCCTGTTCCGTCTTTCCACGAACGACCGTGTCTGCGAGAACGACCACGACGACGCCCCGACCTCTCCAGTTGAAAACCGCCCGCCGTTGATGTTAGGAGGGGGCACCCTGCACGCCGGGGCTACGACATTCCATGGGCCGGGTCATCGCGGTAGCGAACCAGAAGGGCGGCGTCGGCAAGACGACCACCGCAGTCAACCTGGCGGCCTCCTTGGCCGTCGCCGAAAAGCGCATCCTGCTCGTGGACATGGACCCCCAGGGCAACGCGACCTCCGGCCTGGGGCACGCGCGCCAGGCGGCGGGTGGCGAGGGCGGCAGCATCTACGACGTGCTCATCGGGCGCAGCCGCGTCGCCGATGTGACGCGCGCGACCGAGCTGCCGTTTCTCAAGCTCGTGACCTCGGGCCAGGATTTGGCGGGCGCCGAGATCGAGCTGGTCGCGCTGGAGAGCCGCGAAACCAGGCTGCGCGCGCCGCTGCGCCTGGTCGCCCCGGACCACGACTTCATCATCATCGACACGCCCCCGTCGCTGGGCCTTCTGACCTTGAACGCCCTGTGCGCGGCCGACGGCGTGCTCGTGCCCCTGCAGTGCGAGTACTACGCGCTCGAAGGGCTCTCCGACCTGCGCGCCACCATCGGGCTCGTCGGCCGCTCGCTCAACCCGGGGCTCGATATCGAAGGCATTCTGCTTTGCATGGTGGACACGCGGCAGAATCTGACCGAACAGGTCGCCACCGAGGTGCGCAAGCACTTCGGCGGCAAGGTGTACGACACTGCCATTCCGCGCAACGTGCGTCTATCCGAGGCCCCCTCGTTCGGCAAGCCCATCCTGCTCTACGACGTGGCCTCCAAGGGCGCCAAGAGCTACATGCAAGCGGCGCGGGAGTTCCTGGCCCGACATGCCCGCGAAGGCCGGGGAGGCAAATCGCCATGAGCGCAGGCGGCAAGCGCCAGGCGCTCGGCCGCGGCCTGGCCGCGCTCATCCCCAGCGCCGGCGAGACGGGCAACGAAGCCAGCCCGCGCGAGCCCGCAGGCGGCGGCTTGCGCTCGCTCGACATCGAGAGCATCCATCCTTCCGCAAGACAGCCGCGCAAGCATTTCGACGACGGCAGCCTCGACGAACTGGCCGACACCATCCGCAATCAGGGCATCATCCAGCCGCTGGTGGTGCGCAGCCGCGAGAAGGGCGGTTTCGAGTTGGTCGCCGGCGAGCGCCGTTGGCGCGCCGCCCAGCGCGCCGGTCTCCATCAGGTGCCCGCGGTCGTGCGCGAGACGTCCGAGTCGCAGGCCTTCGAGATGGCCTTGATCGAGAACCTCCAACGCGAGGATCTGAACCCCATCGAGGAAGCCGAGGCCTTCCAGTACATGCTGGCCGAGCACGGCCACACGCAGGAATCCCTTTCGCAGCGCGTGGGCAAGGACCGCAGCACCGTGGCCAATGCCTTGCGCCTGCTCAAGCTGCCGCCCTCGGTGCGCGCCATGGTGCGCGAAGGCAGGCTCAACATGGGCCACGCCCGCGCCTTGCTCGGGCTGGAGAGCGATCAGGCCATCGAGCGCCTGGCGCGCCAAACGGCGAGCCGTGGCCTTTCGGTCCGCCAGGTGGAAACGCTTGTCAAGCGCGAGCGCGATGGCGACGCTCGCCCCGTCCCATCCCCGGTTTCGCCGGCCGCCCGCGACCTGGTCCGCCGTCTGGAGCAGACGCTCACCACGCGCGTGAAGCTGGTGCAATCGACGCCCAAGCGCGGCCGCATCGAGATCCACTACGGCTCCCTCGACGAGCTGGACGCCATCTTGGCGAAGATCCTGCGCTAGCCCCAGCGCGATCTCGCCTTTCCAGCAGCACGCAGGCGCTTGGCGTGCTCGACCATGAGGGCGTGGAACTCCTGGTAGACTGCGAGCGAGCAAGGCAGGCGCTCTTCGCAGTAGCGCTTGGCGCGCGCGTAGTCGAGCGGAGGGCGGCAGAAGCCGTGGTGGCAGAGCACGCGAATCGTGTACGCGTCGATGACCATCTCCGTCTGTTTGTAGGCGAAAAGCCGGATGCTGTCCGCCGTCTCGGGGCCGATGCCCCACACGGCCAGAAGTGCTTCCCGCGAGGGCACGCGGCCGCCCAGCGCCCGGTAGAACGCCGCGAAGGCGCGCAGCTTCTTCGCCTTGGCGCGAAAGTAGCCCGAGGGGCGGATGGCCCTCTCCAGAGCGCGGTCCGACGCCGCAAGGATAGCCGCCGGCGCGAGCAGTGCCGCTTTGGCGAGCGCGTGCAGCGCCTTCTCGACATTGGTCCAAGCCGTGTTCTGAGTCAGAATCGCCCCGCAGCAGATCTCGAAACGCTGGGCCTCGGTGCGCGGGAAGGTGAAGTCGCCGGGATGGTAGCCGGTCATCCTCCCGGTCGAGGTGGGATTGCGGCCCGCGTGGGCAAGCAACGGCCACCAGCCTTGCGGACCGTACGCGGCGAGCAGGGAGCGGGCGAAGGCCGCAAGCGGCGTCCGCCGGGGTAACGCGAGTGGCGGATATTCCTGGGCTGGCACGACCCGCGATTCTGCCCTGGGCCGGACGCGAAGGACTCTGGTTTCTTGGGCCCGCTCCTGCGACAATCGCCTCCGGCCCGGAAATTCCGGCCTCCACTCCCGGTATGCGACTCGGCGAAATCCTCGTTCAGCTCGGACTGCTCACCCCCGAACAGCTCAAGGGGGTGCTTGACAGCCGCGACCTGTTCGGTGGCCGGATCGGCACGCAGATCGTCCAGCGCGGCCTGCTCGACACGGATCAGATCTCGGAGGGGCTCGGCCGCCAGATGCGCATGCCTGCGGCCCTGCAGCGCCATTTCGACAAGGCCGATCCCGCGGTCGTAGCGATGCTCAAGCCCAATCTGGCCGCCAGGTACATGGCCATTCCGCTGGTGGCTGCGCGCTCGGGGGTCAAGCGCATCGTGGTCGCCATGGCCACCCCGCAGGACATGTTGGTCGTCGACGACGTGGCTTTCGCGCTCGGAGCCCGGGTCGAGCCCATGATTTCCGCCGAGCTGGCCATCGCCCGCAACCTGAAGCGCCTGTACAACGTCGAGGTCAACCTCAGCCGACCGGCCCGGGCGGATACGCCGGCGAATCCCTCGCGCTCGCCCGCATCGCACGAGTTCCCCGCGCCGGCCGGCCCGGTGCTGCCGCCCTTCCCTTCCGCGTCCGAGCCCGCGGCCGCCGATTCGGCGCCCGTCCTCGCGCCGCCTCTCGACGCGGCCGTCAGCCTGGAAGACGCCGTCCATCGCCTCTCGGTTTGCGAGCATCGCGACCAGATCGCCGACATCCTCATCGACTTCATGTTGCCGCGCTTTGGCTGCGGCATCATCTTCCTGCTGCGCGAGGGTAGCGCGCAGGCCTGGCGCGGATACGCGCAGGGCATCGACGCACGCGCCGTCGAAACCGTCAACTTCCCCATGTCCGTTCCGTCCATGTTTCGCCTGGCCCAGCAGCGCGCCGCAACTTTCCGCGGCCCACCACCACCCGAGGGCTCGCACCTGCACGCGCAGATCTGGAAGTACCTGCAATGCCAGGTGCCGACCGAGGTGGTGGTCATCCCCATCGCCATCGCCGAGCGTGTCGTCATTCTGGTCTACGCCCACGGAAGCGACGGCGGCCGGCTGCCCGAGAGCTACGTGCAAGAGCTGCAGGCCATGTGCACCGCGGCGGGCAGCTCGTTCGTGCGCTTGATCCAGCAGGCCAAAGAGGGCAAGAAGCCCCCAACCTTGGTTCCGCTGTAGGCGCATGCGCCCCTGATCCTGGAGGCGGGCGCGATGAATCGCGCCCCTACCCACGTTTCAGGACAAGGACGTGCTCGCGCCGCGGGTGGCCGGCGAAGATCTCGGCCAAACGGCGATCATGCGGCGGACGCACCTGAGAGGCGCAGGCCAGGAGCACCAAGCCGGCTCGCGGGGCCTCGCGGCTCAACGCCTCCGCCGCGTCTTCTGGCTCCCTGCCGACCACGCCGTCTCCCACCACGAGCACCGCCGCGCACCCGGACCGCAGCACGCGAGACACCTCCCCGAGCCACCGCCGCCGGTCGCTGCGCCAACGCTTCTCGGGCGCGCCCATGCTTTCGCCGCGCGCTCCCACCTGCACGCGGTCGAGCTCCGCTCGCGGCAGTCCCAGCCACGCAAAGCGCACATCGTGATGCGCGGCATAATCGTAGGTGCCGGCGTAGGGCGGTGACGAGAGCACGAGGTGGAATGCGCCATCGCGGAGGTGGTCCAGATGGCGCGCGTCGCCCAGGCGGATCCGCGGTGGGGTGGTTCCGTCGGGGGTCTTGACCTCGAGCGCCGCAAGGGCGCGCGCCAGCTCCTCCGCTCGGCCGGCGAAGAAACGCGACGGCACACCCCGCCCGATGCGCTGGCCGCCTCCTGGCCCGGACTGCTCCGCGGGCTTCCGCATGAACTTGACCAGAATCGACGAGAAACAGGCGCGCAGCGCATACCCCACCTCGTCTTCGCCGGCTTGCCCGACGAGCTCGCGCAGGCCGAAGAGCTCCAGCGCCACGTGCGGCGAAAACCGCTGCTTTTCGCGGCCGGCCCAGGACGGAATCGCCGGGCGCGCACGCTTGCGCGCCCGCTCCGCGGCCAGAGCGGAGATCTCGGCCGCGCTGGCCAGAAGGCGCGCCCGGCCCGCTTCGCCGAGCAGGGTCGTGCGCACCTTGGCGATGAGCACGGCCAAGGGACTGGCGTCCACGCCCGTGGCGCTGCGACCTGCGGCCATGGCCTCGACCAGCACCGTGCCGCTGCCGCAGAAGGGATCGAGAACGCGCTGCCCTGCTTTCGACAGCCCCGCGATCGCGGCGCGGGCCGTGCCCGGATGCATGCGGCCGGCATAGCTGTGAAACCCGTGCGTCAGGGTCCGGCCAAGGCCAGGGTCGACCTCAAAGAGCGAACGCGCCAGGCGCGCCATGGCTGGCGCGCCCCAGCTCTCGACCGGCCCACCGAATACGGAAAACGCCCGGCGCCGTCTGACGGGTGCCAGCTACTCCTCCTCGTCCTCGTAGCCCAGGTCCGAGGTCGGCGGCTCGTCCAAGAGCGCGCTCTCGTCGAGCTCCGCCTCCCCCTCCTCGCTTTCCTCCTCGACGACCGCCGGACCCTTGGCGCCGCCGAAGGCCAGTTGCCCCGAGAGCGCGCCCTCGACAACGGCGCCGAAATTCGGCAAGCCGGTCAGCACCCGCGCATCGAAAGTCAGGGCGAAGTAGCGCGAGAGGTGCCAGATGAGCCCGACGCTTGCCCCGCCCAGAATCGGGCCCACCGGCCGCGTGTCGGTCTTGGCGATGGTCTTGCTCCAGTCGGGCACGTACTCGTCCTTGACAGAGTCGTAGTTCACCACCGCAACCGGCTTGACCGGAAAGCGAACGAAGCCACCGCCCAGGTCGCCCGAGAACGAGAGTTGAAAGTTGCCGTCGCCGGACAGGTCCGAGTACCAGATTGCGCGCAGGAACGCCGCAGGGGCCAAGGTGGTCGGTCCACCGGTGAGACTGCCCGCGAGCTGCACTCGTTCCTTCGAGTTGGGATCGATGTAGGTCGCCTGCTGTTGCCGGATGTACTCGATCCTGCCTTGCAGGGCGATGCCGAACTTCTCGCTCCACATGTAGCCGATTTCGGGAACTACATGAAACAAGCCCGTAGTGGTGGTCATCGCGCTGACCTTGACATTCTTCTCCCATTCCAGATTGCCAGCCGGAACGAAACCCCAACCGCCGCCGCCTCCTACCCCGACCCAGAAAGCGCCTTCGCGCCGGCGGTGCAGCCCGGCTTCGTACTTGTCGGCCCTGGCCTGCCGCCTGATACGGCACATCGGATCATCCGCGGGGCACTCACCCTCGGCGCCGGCCAGCGCCCCCCGCTTGCGCACCTCGATGACCGAGGGGCTGTCGATCTGTCCGTTGGTCGCCAGCTCGTTGTCGGCGGCATCGCGGGCGTCGAAATAGACCTGGAGCGAGCCGGCCTTCATGACGCTGCTCGGCAACGTGACGATGTACCAGCCCTTCGCGGTCTTCCGCATGGTCAACGCCTGATACGCCTCAACCCCCGGCGTGCGGTAGTGGATTTGCACGGTCTTGGCGCGGAGGCTCGGCTTGAGCGCGCAACGCATGGTCAGCGCCTTGTGGGGCGGCACGACGTCCGGCACCGTGCACATGAGCGGGAAGGCCATGCTGGTCGGCAAATCCGGCTCGCCACCCTGGTCGCCCATCAACTGCGGGCCGCTTGGCTCCGCGGGTGCGGACGGCCGCGGCGGCGGCCGGACGTGGGCCGGCGATGACGCGGGCTCCGCCTCGACCGTGGCCATGTCGAAGACCGCCTTCAGGTCGGGCGTTTCGATGGAGGGCGTGAGCTGGATGTCCGGCCGGATCTTCTTGGACAGCGAAAAATTCTGCAGCGCGACCGGCTGATCCTGGAAGCCGACCCAGTAGACCGCGCCCAGGTGCAGATAGGTGCGGGCGGTCATCTTGTCCTCTTCCAGCCCCGCCACCTTGGCCTCCTTGAGGGCCTTGGTCAGCAAGTCCCTGGCCGTCACGAAATCCTTGGCTTCGTAGGAGAGCAAGGCCTGCTTGTTGAGATCGATCATCTTGTCGCGCGCCTTCTTCTGGTCGACGGCCTGCGCAGATCCGACCGGGAGTGCGATGGCGGCGATGGAAGCACTCAGCATGAGTGCAAGGCACCGCGCCGCAAGCGGCCTTGCGACCGGCCACCGGAGTTGCTTTGTGCCCATGATGACGATCCCTTCCTATTGCTTCGTAATCGTGAATTCGACGCGGCGGTTGCGTTCGCGCCCCGCGGCCGTCTTGTTGTTGTCGATCGGCTGGTCTGGACCATACCCCTTTGCTTCCAATCGATCACTACCGATTCCCCTGCCCACCAGATACGCCAAGACCGAACTGGCGCGCGCTTGCGAGAGACGGAGGTTGTAGGCGCGGCTGCCGCGGCTGTCGGTGTGCCCTTCGATGCGAACCCGCATATCGGGCCGGCTGGCAAGAACCGCGACCACTTCGTCAAGCAAGCCATAGCTCCTCGGCATGATGACGGACTTGGCCGTCTGGAAGTAGATGGCTTGCTTGAGCTCGATCTTCTGCTCGGTGACCTCGATGAACTCGTACTTCTTCGGACATCCCCCCTCCGACTCCGGCCCTGGCTCGTTGGGGCACTTGTCCTTGGCGTCGAGAACCCCGTCCTTGTCGTTGTCGAGGTCCGGACAGCCGTCCTCGTCCTCGAAAACGTCGAAGTCCTCAGGCTCGTTGGGACACTTGTCCTTGACGTCGAGAACCCCGTCCTTGTCGTTGTCGAGGTCCGGGCAGCCGTCCTCGTCCTCGAAAACGTCCTTGTCCTCGGGCTCGGTCTGACAACGGTCGCGACCATCGGGGATGCCATCGCCATCTCGATCGGCGAGCGGATCGGGCTTGGGCTCCGGCCGGCGCGGCGGCGCGGGCTTGGCTTTCGGGCAGACGCGCTCGTCGGTGGACAGCCGCAGGGCCTGCTCCGCCGAGGCCTGTGCGGTTTCGAGATGGGCCTTGGCCGCGAAGTACTCGCCCTTGCCGAACTCGCGCTCGGCGAACTCGGCGTTGGCCTCGCCGCGCGCCAGCTCGCGGGGAGCGCAGCGGTAGGCGCCCTTGCTACGCGCCAAGACCAGCATCTCGCGCACCTTGCCCACCCGCGTGGCCAGATCGGAGCCGGCGCAACCTGCCGGCCCCGCGAGCGCGAATACAATCACGCCGAAACTGGCCAATCGCTTCGCCACGCTCACAGCTCTCCGCACGACTGGTTTGGCCGCTGGGATTCGTCGGCGTGTTTGGCCTGCGCCGAGCGTGCAAGCGCCGAGGCACGCCGTGAACAGTCGAGACTGCGGCGGCCCCAGTCGACCGCGTCTTGGTGGTACGCATGCCCCGCCTCTTCGCGAGCCTTGTCGTAGTAGAGGCTGGCCTTGGTGTACTCGTAGGGTGCGTATTGCTCCGCCTGGTCCGCCCTGGCCTGGTTCAAGGACGCGGCTGCGCGAGGACTGATATCCTTGACGTAGACGATGGGCCCGCAACCGAAAGAGAAGAGGAAGCCCATCGCGAGCGCCCGAAGTTGGCGACGGTGCGGCACGCACTGGACGGTAGAGAAATCTTGGAAATCAGTCAAGAAGCGGATCGCCCAAGGAGCGCAGAGCGCGGACGTCCTGCATTGCCCGGTCGTTTGCGGCTTGCCTACCCCCTGACCGGAGCCGGTCCGGGCGCTGTTGCCAGAGCGCACGATCCAACCACGTAGTCAAGTGTCGGTGCCCGACATACAAATCTTCTGGCGACGACAGCAAAACCCTTGATTTTCGCTGCGTTTGCGGGGTATTGGCAGTTCTTCGCGTACCACTTCACGTCGCCGGAGGTTCCTGTGAGACAACTCATCGCCTTTCTTCTTGATCATGCGATGCTCGACTTCTCGGGCGAACTGACGCTCGACATGGTCAAGGACTTTCTCCGCGATGACGACACGCCGGAGGCGCGTGCGCTGCTGAACAAGATAATGCAAGACGGCGGCGTCGAGGAAATGCAGGTCACCCTGGCCGATTGCCTGCAGGATTCGCTGAGAACCGGGCTCTCCGAAGGGCTTGTCGGTGAGCAGTTGAAACTGTACGCGGAGAGCTGAGCCGGTCGTCGCCCGCTTGCCGCGCACGGGCACGGAGACCCGGAGTCGCCGCCCTATCGGGGCGACATCATGGCCCGCACCCGTGCGCACAGGAGACACGCAGGCCGCCTTTTTCGTCGACCGTGACCGTGACCGCGCCGTTGCGGTCGGTCCGCAGGACTTGGACGTGCCTCTTCAGGTAGCGCTCTAGTGCGGCCGGATTGGGCAGTCCGAAGCGGTTGAACCTCCCGGCCGATGCCACGGCCAAGGAAGGCGCGACGGCATCCAAGAACTCCGCTCCAGAGGCGTGGCGACTGCCGTGGTGGGGGATCTTGAGGATGTCCGCGGCCAGGCTGGCCCCGGCCGCGCGCCGATCGAGCAATTCCGCCTCGCCCGCGTGCCCGATGTCGCCCGTGAACAGAACCCGACGGCCCGCGTAGGCCAGACGGACGACCAGCGACGCGTCGTTGGTCGACAGCCCGGGGGGCACGCCGATATGCCCCGCCAGCCAAGGGCCAACCGCCTGGACGACCAAGCCTGCGTGGGCGTGTGTTCCCGGGACCGGGGTCGGCACGCATCGCGCTCCGGCCAGCGCAAGCAGCTTGCCATAGACGGGATTGCGTCCGTCGTCGCCGCTGGTCCACAAGGCACCCACCGGGAAACGCTCGAGAACGCGCAGCAGTCCGTTCAGGTGGTCGGGATGGGGGTGTGACAGCACGACGAGATCCAGCCTGGAAATCCCCGCCGCACGCAATACCGGCTCGACGATGCGCGCCCCGGTGTCGAGCCGGCCGTCGAAACGACCCCCGCCGTCGATGAGCGCCACGAAGCCCTGCGGGCCCTCGATCACGGCCGAATCGCCCTGCCCGACATCGAGAAAGGTCACGCGCAAGTCGGTCCGCACAAGCCGAATAACATGTCGCGCTACGAGGCTTGTGGCCGCGAGCGACGCAGCCACGGTTGCGGCAACAAGCCACCGCTTCCGGCTCCGCGCGTGGAGCGCCAGGGCCCGCAGGAGACAGCCTGCCACGCCAACCAGCAGCACCGTCTCGCAAGCGTTGGGAAAACGAACCAGAAGCACCGGAGCGAATCGCCGGAAGCCCTCGGCCAGAGACAGCGCGAGCTCGGCGGCATGCCCGGCGGCCCAAAGTAGCCCGACGCCCAGCCACGGATGCGCCAGGGCGAGCAGGGCCCCGACCAGGCCGCACGGCAAGACCGCCAGCTCGACGACTGGCACCAGGACGAGATTGCCGAGCGGCGCGGCCGGCGTGATCTCGCCGAAGTGGTGCGCGATGATGGGCGTCGTCACCAAACATGCTGCGACGCTGGCGGACACCGATTGACATAGCCAGCGTCCCACCCGTCGCCATCCCCTCCTGCGCACAGCCGGGGTGGAGGGCAGCAGGAAACGCGCGAAGAGCCCCAGCCCGATCACCGAGGCAAACGAGAGCTGGAACGAGACGTCGAGGATGGCCGCGGGTGCGCGCAGCAGCAGCAACGAGGCGGCGGCACCGATACTGCTGGCCAGCGAGAGCGGCCGGTTGACGATGGTCGCGCCAAGCACGACCGCGGCCATGATGGCGGAGCGAACGGTCGCGATGGCCTCGCCGGTGAGCAGCGTGTAGAACCCAGTCACCGGCAAGGCCAGAAGCGAAGCCAGCACCTTGGGCGGGATGCGCAACGCCCACGCGGGCAGGCGCGCCGCCAGCCGTTTCAGAAAGTGGAAGACCAGTGCCACCACCACCGCCAGGTGGAGACCGGAAACCGACAGCACATGCGTAGCGCCGGCGGCGCGAAAACCATCCTCGACGGCATCCGGCACGTTGGTGCGTTCGCCGACGACCATGGCGCGCACGAAGCCTGCGGCCGGCTCGCGCAGGCGTTGGTCGATGGCCAGGACCATGGCCTGACGCACGCGCAAGGCCCATCGGCGCGCATAGGCCAGCCACCCCGGCCGACCCGGGATCCGCTGCAAGTCCGAGGGGCTGCGCACGGCCCCAACGAAATCGATACCCCGGGCGCGCGCCAGCAGCCGTTGGTCGGGCAGACCGGGGTTGGCGAAACCGCGCGGGAGGTACAGCCGGCCTGCAAAGCGCACCCAATCGCCCGGCGCGAGATCGGGGACGCCATTGGCGACCAGCAATACCAGTGTGGCGGGGACGGGCCGGCCGCCGACGCTCTCGACCTCGATGCGCAGGTGCGAGCGTTTGAGCTCCGGCTCACTGGCCGCGTCACCCCGTTCCTCGGCGAGCGCCGCCGGTGCGGCTGCCACGTCGGGGCCGCCCGTGACTTGCCCCACGACCTCGACCATCCGGTCTTCGGCCACGGAAGCGGGTCTGACGGCGAGTGCCGCCTCGCGCGCGCCGAGGCAAAGCCCCAGAAGGAGGGCCAGCGCGAGAGCGGCGACATTCCAGGCGCGCAGGCAGAAGAAGGCGCCTGCCGCGGCGAGCGCGGGCAGCGCCAGGGCACACGCCCCAACCGGGCCGCCGAGCACGGCGAAGGCGATTCCGGCGGCCAGGAACGCCGACCAGCATGCGAGTCGCATACCGGCTACTCGTCAAGCGAAGGCAAGAAGTTGTGTCTGTCGGGGCGAGAGGATTTGAACCTCCGGCCTTTCGGTCCCGAACCGAACGCGCTGCCAGACTGCGCCACGCCCCGATTGTCCCGACCCCTCCCCGCCCTCAAGGCGGCGAAAATTATCACGAACCGGGAGCGCCGCCACAAGATTGTGCGGGCACACCCCGAACGGGCGGTTCTTCAGGGCCTCGGCCGGTTCGTGCCTCTCCGGCGCAGGGGTTCATGAGTTGCCACCCGAGGATTGGGCCATGGTACGGTTGCGCGGTGAGAAACGCCTTCTCCTGTTTCGCCTTTGCGTTGCTTGCCGGCTGCGCCGGCGGATCCGCCGGCGGCAGGGGGGGGCGACCGGCAATCTCGGACGCGGAAGGGAGACCTAGGCGCGTGGCTTTCAAACTCGACAATGGCCTCGAAGTGGTGTTGGAGGAGAATCACGCTGCTCCAGTCGTGGCCTTCCAGGCGTGGGTGAAGATCGGCTCTGCCGACGAGCCGCCCGAACTGGCCGGCATCGCCCACCTGTTCGAGCACATGCTCTTCAAGGGTACGAAGAAGCGCGGCGTGGGCCAGATAGCCCGCGAGGTCGAGAGCGCCGGCGGCGAGATCAACGCCTGGACCAGCCACGACGAAACCGTCTACCACCTGGTCTTGGCCAGCCGCTATTTCGACACCGGCCTCGACATCCTGGCCGACACCCTGATGAACTCCAGTTTCGACGCCGGTGAGCTCGAGCGCGAACGCAAGGTAGTGCTCGAAGAAATCAAGCAAGGCATGGACGATCCGGAGCGCCAAGCCAGCCATGGGCTGTTTCGGACCTTGTTCGACGCGCATCCCTACGGCCGGCCCATCCTCGGCAGCGACAGTACCGTGCGGAAGCTCCGCCGCCAGGACGTCCTGGCCTTCTTCGCCCAGCGCTACGTGGCCAGGAACCTGACCCTCGTGGTGGTCGGCGATTTCGACGCCGACGTCGCCAGAAAGAAGATCGCCTCGGCCTTCGCCGCCATGCCGGAGGGAGAACCGGCCGCGCCAAGGCCCAGCCAGCCCGCGCAGACCACCCTGCGCGTCCAGGGCAAGAGCCGCGACGTCAAGGAAGCCCAGCTGCTCTTCGGCTTCGCCACGCCCGCCATCAGCCATCCCGATATCGCGGCGCTCGATCTGCTCGCCGTTCTGCTCGGGCAAGGCGACAGCTCGCGCCTCAACCTCGAGGTGGTGCGCAACCGCCAGGCTGCCACCGGCATCTCGGCGTATCTGTTCTCTGCCCGCGATCCCGGAGCCCTGGTGGTCGGGGCCAACCTGCCTCCGGCCCGCATCGAGGATGCCACCCGGGCCGTACTCGACGAGGTGTGCCGGCTGGCCTACGAGGACATACCCGCCGAGGAACTGGCCAAGGCCAAGACCATCCTGGAGAGCGATCGCGTCTACGACAAGGAAACCGTGCAAGGATACGCGCGCAAACTGGGCTTCTTCTCGGCCATCGCCGGCGACCCCGACTTCGAGGAGCGCTACCTGGCGGCCTTGCAGAAAACGAGCGCCGCCGATCTGCGCCGCATTGCGGCCAAGTATCTGCGCACGGCCAATCTTTCCATCTACGTCCAGGTGCCGGACCGTCTCGGCAACAGACAGCTCGTCGACACCGACAAGATCCTCGCGCGCGTGCGAGCCGTCGCCGAGAACGCCGAGGCGCGTATGCACGTTCGTCTTGCCCATACCGCGGCATCGGCGCCCGACATGGACCGAGTGATCCGCCACGTTCTGCCCTCCGGGATGAAACTGCTGATCCTGCGTGACGCCTCGGTGCCCATCGTCGCCTTGCGCGCGACCTGGGTCGGCGGACTCCGCTACGAGGACGCGCGGTCGAACGGGATCTCCAACATGCTCGCAGCCCTTCTCACGCGCGGGACCAGGACGCACAACGCCGAGCAGATCATGAACGAGGTCGAGAGCATGGCCGGCGCGCTCACGGGGTACTCTGGGCGCAACAGCCTGGGTCTGCAGGCGGAGTTCCTGTCGCGCTACTTCGAACGCGGCCTTGGCCTCGTGGCGGATTGCCTGCTGCACGCCACCTTCCCAGCGGACGAGCTCGACAAAGAGCGCCGCATCGTCCTAGACGACATTCGCGCGCAACAGGACAACCTCGGCCAGGTCGCGTTCAAGCTCTTCCACACGGCCATGTGGCAGAACCATCCCTACCGGCTCGATCCGATGGGCACCGCCGCGTCGGTTGCGGGACTCACGCGGCGCAAACTGCTCAATCACTTCCGCCAGCGCTACAGCACCTCGAACCTGACCATCGCCGTGGTGGGCGACGTCGATCCCGCGCGCGTGCGCGCCAAGGCCGCGACCCTGTTCGGCGGATCCGGCGAGCAGCCCCTGGAGAAACCCGTGGTGCCATCCGAGGCGCCGCAGACCGAGCCTGCCCAGGTTTTCGAGTTCATGGCCAAGGAGCAAGCCCATCTCGTGCTGGGCTATCGCGGCGTCAGTTACGCCAGCCAAGATCGTTTTCCCCTCGAAGTCCTGGCCTACGTCCTCTCCGGGCAAGGCGGACGGCTGTTCACGGAGATCCGCGAGAAGCGCGCCCTGGCGTACCGGGTCAGCGCCTTCTCGGTGGAAGGCCTCGATCCGGGGTACTTCGCGGTGTACCTGGCATCGAGCCCGACGAACCTGGAGGAAGCCATTCGAGTGGTGCGCGAGGAACTGCGCGAGATCACGGCCAAGGGCATCACGGCGGACGAGTTGGCCCGCGCCCAGAGGTACCTCGTCGGCGTGCACGCGATCGGACTGCAGCGCAAGAGCGCGCTGGCCGCGGCCCTCGCCTTTCACGAGGCCTACGGCCAAGGCTGGAAGGCCTATCGGCAGTACAGCGACAACATCATGAAGGTGAAGGCATCGGACGTGACGCGCGTCGCCCGCAAGTACTTGGACCCGGCACGCGAGGTGACCGCCATCGTCAAACCCCCGGCCGAATCCCCCGGCGCCGCCCGTGCGGCCGCCCGGTCCCGCCGAGGGGGCCTAAAGAGCATGCGCTTCGTGGAATCCGTTCCCGCGCTCCCGGCATCGTGCAGCGCCCGGTCGGATTCGGACTGGAAGTAGTGCGTGGCCGATACGGCGAACAACCCGAGGAACCTCCTCACCAGCCTCATCCTGGTCTTCCCGCTCTTCATCGTCTACCAGGTCGGCGTGCTGTTCACCCTGCCCATCCTCAACGGGGCCGACTTCGTGACCACCCTGCTCTTCGCCACCCTGGGCCTGACCCTCAAGGGCTACCTGGTTTTTCTCGCCTCGGTGGTTCTGGGATTCGTCCTCGCACTGGCGCTGCTCAAACGCACGCAGCAGTTCAATGGCAAGGTGTTCCTGCCGGTCGTGCTCGAAAGCGCCGTCTACGCGCTGACCATGGGCTCCGTCATCGTTCTGCTCATGACGAAGGTGCTGGGTATCTCGCCGACTCTGGCGGTCGGCCTCCCCGAGCAAGGATTTCTGACCCGGCTGGTGATGTCGCTCGGCGCCGGCGTGTATGAAGAAAGCGTATTCCGCCTGGGGCTACTATCCGGCTCCATTGCCGTCTTCGACCGCGCGCTCCGCATGAACCGATGGGCCGCGGTGGTCGGGGGCTTCGCGCTTTCGTCGGTGGTTTTCTCGTTGGCCCACTACCTGCCGCCGATGGGCGATCCCTTCGGATTCGGGTCATTCACCTTCCGCGTGCTCGCCGGCGTTGTCTTCGGAGCGCTGTACAAGCTGCGCGGCTTCGCCGTTGCCGTGTACACCCACGCCTTCTACGACGTCTTCGTCCTGGTCGTCCACTGAGCGAGCCCGCGCCGGCGCTCTGCTCGGTCACGGCGCCGAACGGCTACCTGTGCTTCTTCTTGGCCGCGGGTTTCTTGGCCGCGGG
>JAFGPX010000015.1 GCA_016935975.1 Deltaproteobacteria bacterium | reverse complement strand
CGTACGCCTCGCCCCGCAGGGGAGAGGCCGCCACGCGCAGCGTGGCCGGTGAGGGGCCTTGGCGGATCCGTCGTTGGTCACGTCACGACCGGCGGGCGAAAGAGGAGGTCCCGCCGCCATGGCCGAGCGAGACGCCGAGCGCATCCATGGCGTCCGCTGGCCATGACTTTCTACCGGCCTTCTGGTAGTCGGCCATGACTTTCTACCAGGATGCTGGAGGCGGGTCGGGAGCGCCGCGAGGTCGACTTCCTGGTGACCCTCGATGACTTCGGCAAGCGCCTGGGCGTCCGCCACAAGCTCCTCGTGGTGGGCGAGCCCATCGAGGCGGGCTTCTCCGGCGACGTCCGCGTGCTGGACGCGTCCACATTCCTCGCCGCGCTACCCGTGTAGGGCCGAACCCGGCGGCCGGTGAGGGGCCTTGACGGCGCAGTCGACGATTGTCGTGACAATCGTCGACTACGGCGACGGGGGGATCCATCGCGAAACCGTGCCCAAGGGCACGCCCGTCTTCGAGCTGCTCGACCACCGAACCTGGCTGGAGCCGAGCGCCGATGATGGAGACGCGAGGGCTGCGTTTCCTCCTGACCGGCTCTTCGGCCCGCAAGCCCTCGAGCATCTCGTCTTTCACGAGCTGCGGACCTACATCGACACGCGCCACACCGGCTGGGACCTGCACTACTGGCGCAGCACCTCGCAGTTCGAAGTCGACTTCATCCTGGGCGGCCACACCGCCATCGAGGTGAAAGCCACTCGAACCGTCGCGCAGCGCGACCCGCGGGGCTTGGCCGCCCTGGGCGAAGTAAAGACGATGAGGCACCTCGTGCTCGTCAGCCGGGACCCCACCCCGAGGAAGGTCGGCTCGATCCTCCTTCTGCCCTGGCAGGACTTCCTCGAACGCCTCTGGTCCGATGGGTTCGCGGCGTAGCTTTCGGAGAGGGCGGACATGGGCCGCGAGCCGAAGCGCTACGGCTTCGAAACGCTGTCGATCCTCGATCTGCCGGCTCGCCTCGCGGCCCTCGGGTGGGGGCGGTTCACGAAGCGCCCCCGCGTTCTCACCCGCATGCCGTACGGACGGTTCACGAACCGCCCCTGTGATCGCCTCCCTTGCCCCGCTGCGGCCGCTCTCCCCGCATTGGCTGCGGCATGGCCACCGCAAGTACCTCCACGCGGGTCTTCGCGAAGGAGCCGCAAGCCCGAGTGGTTCGTGCGAAGGAAGATCCGTTGCCCGTCACGGGCTACTCGCGCGTCGAGACCACAGACTGAGATATACTCGGCGCCGCCTCGCTACGGCTCCCCCGTCGACTTCCCCATGATCGCCAAGCTCCTACTCTGCGAAGCCGCGCGCCCGCTGCTCCGTGCCATGCCGGTCGGTCAGGTTCGCCTGCTCACCCGCCTTGGTGGGGGCGACGGCGGCGATCACGATTGGGACGACCTGGCGCATCCGTTTCGCGCTTTCTTCGATCGCAAGCTTCAAGCGCACGTGCTGGCCGACCTGCGCCAATGGTCGTGCCGCTGGCACTACTTCGCGGGAGAGTTCTGGGACCACCACAACCAGTTGCTCATGGAACGCGTCCTGCGACCCGGCGACTGCTGCGTCGATGTCGGGGCGAACATCGGCATGCACACGATCTTCGCCAGCCGGTGCGTTGGCTCAGCCGGACAGGTCTTCGCTGTCGAGCCCAACCCGGATGTGTTCCAGATGCTCCAGGCGCACCTCGGCATGAACCGTATTGGAAACGTGACCACGTTGAACATGGGCCTGGACGACCATGACGGCACGGTGACGCTTTCCGGGGCAGATATCCAGACCGGGACGTTCACGATGCGTCCGTTGGCCACCGTGGCGCAGTCCCACGTGGTCGAGGTTCACTGCGGGGACGATGTGCTCCCGGTGCCGCCGGGTGTTCGCCTGCTCATCAAAATCGACACCGAAGGTTACGAGCACCACGTGTTACGCGGCATGGAACGGCTGCTCGCGCGGGCCGACGTCGTGCTTTCCATCGAGGTCTGCGACGCGTGGCTGCGCGCTACCGGCTCATCCTCGGCCGAGCTGTTCGGTTGGTTGCGGGAACGCGGTTTCCGGGCTTGGGACTTGCGATATCGGGTGCGAAGGCTGCGGAGAGTGCTCGACTTGCGGCCGGCGGATGGTGGCGAAGGAGACTTCGTCTTCGCGCGAGATGAAGCTCTGCTGTCGTGGCGAATGGGCTAGGGTGAGGACGCTCCCGTCCCCCCGTTGCGCCGGAGCCAGTCTGGTCCGACCACACTCTCGACGACGTCGCGGAACAGCCTCGCGGTTTCGGCCAGCGTGTACGGTCGCACCAGCTCCCGGTTGATGGCCGCGTGCGCCGAGTACAGGGTCGGCTCCGCCAAGTATCGCTCGATGCCGTCCGCCATGGCCTCCACTTCGGGCGGGCGGCTGAATCCGTTGTGTCCCTCCCGGATGAGCTGACCAAAACCCTGGATGCGGTCGCTTACGACCATGCCCATGCCCGAGGCCATGCCCTCCACGATGGTGAAGTTCCCCACGCTGAAGCGCGCGGGAAGCAGCAGGATGTCCGCGCGATCATAGGCGAGCGGCAGATCGTCCCAGCGCGCGATGCCGTCGAGAAACGACACCGGGGACGGCTGGCCAAAGGTGGCGATGCGCTCCTCGCAGGCCGCCCGCAGCGGACCGGCGGCGTTCATCAGCATCCTCAGCTCGGGATGCCCGGCTCGAACCCGCGCGAAGACCTCCAGCGCCAGCAGCGGGTCGTAGAGGTCGATCAGGCGATTGGGGAAGAGGATCGTGCAAGGCCGATCGCGGGGCCGGTCCGCGTGACGGAAGTAGCCGTCGATGTCCGCCGGGTAGTGAGCGGACACGACTCGCGGGAAGCCGTAGTCGTCGCGGTACTGCCTGGCGCCTTCCTCCGCGGACGTCATGATGCAGTCCAAGTCGCCATAGTAGGCGCGCAGGAGGGCGGCCACGGCGTCGCGACCACGCGGCTCGCCGGCCGGGCTTCGGCGCAGTTCGGTGAAAGCCACGACGTGCTTGCCTCGCGCCTTGGCCCAGGCATAGGCGACGACATTCGACAGCAGGACCAGGCCCCCGAGCATCACCACGTCGGGATCGAACCGGTCGAGCTCGCGCACGATATCGAGCGACAGGTATCTCCGCGACCGGCTGAGCAGGACATGGTCGAGGATCCGGTTGCGCGGTCCCAGCGGCACTCGCCACCAACCGGGGCGATCCGGTTCCAGCCGCACGTGGTACCAGAACTCGGCGTCGAAGTAGGCCTGCATCGCGTGGCAGAACTTCACCTGATACGGTGCCGCCATGTTCGAGATGAAGACTAGCTTGCGCATACGGGTCGGGCTCCCGACAGCCGGGCCACCACCTCCGTCTGGTTGGCCATCACCAACCGGATCAGCTCGCAGACCTCCACCACCCGCTCGGGCGAGACGTTGGGCCCGGTGGGCACGGAGAGCACGCGGGCCGTCACCCGCTCCGTGGCCGGGAGCCGCGCGCTGGCCTTGGGATCTGCGGACCGATACGGCTCCATGCGGTGACACCCCGGATAGAAGTACCGTCGAGCCAGCACGTTCTCCGCTTGCAGAATGCGGTGCAGATCATCGCGCGACACCCCAGCCCTGGTCGGCTCGACCTCCAGCACCACGTACTGGAAGTTGCGCTTCTCTGTGCGGTCATAGGGGTAGACCCGCAGCCCCGGCACGCCGTCCAGGTGCTGGCGGTAGAGGTCGTAGTTCGCACGGTTGCACTCGACCAGCCAGTCCAGGCTTTCGAGTGACGTCAAACCCATGGCCGCGCACACCTCGGTCATCTTCCCATTCGTCCCGACGGACTCGACCTGGTCGTAGCCCGTGAATCCGAAGTTCCGCATCAAGCGTGCCTGTCTGGCCAGCTCGTCGTGGTTGGTGGTCAAGGCGCCGCCCTCGAAGGAGTTGAGGAACTTCGTGGCGTGGAAGCTGAACACCTCGATGTCCCCCTCGCCGCCCAGCATTCGCCCCCGATACGAGCACGCCACGGCGTGAGCCGCGTCGTAGATCACCCGCAGCCCTCGCCGGGCCGCGATGGCGCCGACCTCGTCCACCGGACAAGGCTCGCCCCAGACGTGGACGCCGACGATACCCGAGGTCCGAGAGGTGACGAGAGACTCGATTTGCGTCGGATCGATGGCATGCGTGCGCTCGTTCACATCGCAGAACACCGGCGTGATGCCCAGCCACTGCAGAGCGTGGGCGGTCGCGACGAACGTGAACGAGGGTACGATAACCTCCCCCCGCAGCCCGAGCACGCGGGCGGCGATCTCGAGACCGATCGTGGCATTGCAGACCGCGACGCAGTGACGAACCCCCAGGGCGGCGGCCAGCGCCTCCTCGAAACGCCGCAGAAACGGCCCGTCATTCGAGAACCAGCGGCTGTCGAGCACCTCCCTGAGGCGCTCGTCCAGCTTGCGGCGGTCACCGATGTTCGGCCGGCCCACATGCAGCTTCTCCGGCAGGCCGGGGGTGCCGCCGAAGATCGCGAGATCCGTGACGCTAGTCTTCATGCCCGCCACACTTCCTGACCACTCGCGCCGGAACCCCCATGGCTACCACGCCGTTGGGGATGTCGTGGGTTACTACCGCCCCCGCCCCGACGATGCTGCCCCCTCCCACATGTCGGCGCTCAAGGACCAGGGCACCAAGACCAATCCAGGTTTCGTCGCCTACTCGTACGCTGCCCGCCAGGTGCGCGCCGGGCGAGACGTGAACCGCGTCGCCCAGCACGCAATCGTGGTCGACGGTGGCACCCGTGTTCACGATGACGTTCTCGCCCAGCGAAGCGTTCGGGTTCACCACGGCGCCCGCCATCACCACTGTCCCGTCACCGACTCGGACGTCCGAAGCCACGGTGGCGCGCGGATGTACCGCTCGCGCCAGCGAGAACCCCGCAGCCCGCAGCTCTCCGCCCAGCCGTCGGCGGGCGGCGTTGTTGCCAAAGCCAAGGACGATGTGGCGGACGCCCGAGCCGGCGAGACTCGCCAGCTGTTCTCGACCGCCGAGAACCGTCGCGTCGCAGAACCTCTGCCCGCGACGATCGGGATTCGCGTCGTCGAGAAACCCGACGACCTCGAACTCCGTGCCGCAGCGGATGACGTCGGCGACCACCCGCGCGTGCCCGGAAGTGCCCCAGATAGCCAGCGGAAAACGCACGCGCGGACGATACCACAACGAGGTGGTTTGGTCGGGTCCGGGACGGTCCCGGCGACCGGGCTACTTTCCGCGACTCCGGCGGCGTCGGCCGGAGACCGACGCGGCGTCCTTGGCAAGGAGCCAGGCCAGCGCCACCCCGTCGGCGATTCGCCGCAGTAACCGCGAGCGCAACCGCGAACGCGGGAAGGCGGCGAGATTGCGCTTCTCCAGGAGGACGTGGGTGTGCAGGAGACGCCCGTCTCGCGAGGTGCTCCCGGCATGCACACGGTAGTACGTGAGCAAGCGAGGCAGGAAGGTGACGCTGCCCCGTTCCGCCAGCCGCAGCCAGAGATCCCCATCCTCCAGCGCGCGCAGCTCGGGGGCCTCGTTGAACCCGCCCGCGGCCCGAACCACGTCCAGCCGGGCGCAGACCGAAGAGCAGACGATGGTGTTACGGAGGCGCAGCTCCGCTGCATCGGTCGCGGCGAACCAGGGCAGCGGCAGCACGCGAGGCTGTGACTCGGGCAGCCGGCTCAGGTAGCGAGAGAAGCCGTTCCCCGACGAAAAGGCGCATGACACCGTGTACGCGAGGACCCGCCCCGGATCGAACCGCAGAGCAGCCACCTGCGCGGCGATCTTGTCCGGATGCCAGAGGTCGTCCGCATCGAGAAACGCCACGAATTCTCCCCGCGCGAGGGCCAGGCCGCGATTGCGCGGACCCGCAGGGCGGCCGGTGTTGGCGGGAAGGCGTTCCCACCGAAGACGCTGATCAGTCATGGCAACGTGCCTGACCTTGTCGAGGGTTCCGTCGCTGCTGCAATCGTCGACGACGATCACCTCGATGTGGCGGTAGGTTTGGTCCAGAGCAGAGCGAAGCGTCTCCTCGATCCATGACTCCGCGTTGAAGGCGGCAACGACGACCGAGACAAGGGGATCCCGTGCCTGATCTCCGCTGTCGGTGTTCGCGTTCGCCCGCATGACGGCAGCCCTACGGCCGGCCAGGCTACCACGGCCATGGCGCCTCAAGGCACGCCGGCGCACCGTGCAGGGATCTTGCGCCCCCGCGACTCCCTTTCTATTGGTTCCTGGATGACAAGAGGGGAGGTACGCGCGCTGGGATCCAACGCGCGGGGATGCCGATTGCCAGGGTGCTGGGCAGAGCCAGAGGAGCGCCCGACTTGGGAAGAGCCTCGGATGGTCCTGGCGCGCGTCTTCGGAGCCTCCGACTTCGTGCGCGTGGACTCACGAGGCTCGTGCCTGCCGAGACAGCTCGAATATCTCCAGTAGGCGCCGGACGTTCGCCGTCCACGTGAGGCGTTCTCGTACGAGAGCCTCCGCGTTCCTTCCCATGCGCAACCGCTCACCCGGCGATCGCAGAAGCTGGTCGATCGCCGAAGCTGCGGCTTCCACGTCCCTCGGCGGAACGAGCACCCCATGGACCCCGTCCTGCACGACATCCGCTATGCCGGCGTCTGTGCAGGCCACGATAGGTTTCCCCGAGATCATGGCCTCCAGGTACACAACACCAAACGACTCATCCCAACCCACCAAGGCAAACAGGTCGGACCAGGCCATTTCCCGGAAGACATCGTCGTGGGGCACCCGACCAAGTAGCTGCACCCTGTCCCACAATCGGTGCTTCGCGATGACTCCCTGCATGGCCGCCCGCTCTCGCCCGTCGCCCGCGATTCTGAGGACCGCGTTCGGGTGTCTGGCGCTAGCCCGAGCGAAAGCCTCGACGAGCAGGGGAAAGCCCTTGCGCTCATAGAACATCCCCGCGCTGAACACTACGAGCTTGCCATCGAGAGAGGACGGCCTAGGCACCCGAAGCCTCTCCGGTGCCGGTGGGGTGACGCCGTTGTGCAGGGTTTCCGTCGGAACGAATGGGAAGAGGCGACGCATGTCCGCCTCCATGCGGCTAGAGACGCAGATGTGGCGGAAGATCGGGCGCAGAACGCCCTCGTAAAAGCGCTGCCGACCGGGAAACCAGCCGCATCGCGTGATCTCGTCGAAATCGTGGTCGGTGATCACATACGGCAAGCCAGTCAGCGCATGGATCCGACTGGCCAGGTATCCACTGGCGGCAGTGTGGTGGCAGAAAAGAACGTGGGGCCGGAAACGGGTGACGGTCTGGAGCAGACGTCCTTCGACCGAGGCCCAAGCCAGGGCCATTTGGGGCAAGGGGGCTCGATAGGCCCAGCCCCTGAAAGGGGCGATGGGGTAGTAAAGCGCTTTGTAGTAGCCGACCGACACCGATCCCCAGCGGTGGACCGATGGCACGTCGATCCACGGGCGGGCTTTCTCGATCCACCTGAGCCCTTTCGGCACCCAAGGGGTCAGGCAAGCGACCTCGAGATCGACCACCTCGGCCAGCGCCTTGGCTTGCTCGAGAGCCCACGTCCCCGCGAGAGGGATGGTTGGCCGCGGGAAGTGCGACACAAGGAAAAGAACGCGCATGAGAAGGAGTCTCTGGGACTAGGATGTGCCGCACGACTATATATCGCTCACTGAAGCGCGCCGAGCCTTCTCTCCCAGAGTGCGAGGACTGCTCGAGGCGACCCTCCGATACTCCCGCAGCGTCGCCGTCGTAGCCTGTCCCCCGCGCAAAGTCGCGCCCCTCTCGTTGGTTCCCCACGGTGCTCGGACCCTCTACATCTGTAGGAAGGTGCGGCGGAAGGCCAGTGGCGCTCCGGCCGCCGAGCCGGCCTTCGCTCCAGGGGCACAGCGGTCCGCTGACCCCCGAGCATCTGGTA
Organism: Deltaproteobacteria bacterium; assembly: GCA_016935975.1. GTDB lineage: Bacteria > Myxococcota_A > Polyangia > Fen-1088 > Fen-1088 > Fen-1118. Next base: position 1,350 of record JAFGPX010000015.1, on the reverse strand, counting down.
ACTGCAACGCCGTTCGTGAGGCGCCGCTCCCGCGAACGACTGTCGTCGAGTAGGCGTGGCACATGAGCGGCAACACTTGATGCTTGGATGAGGTGGCCACCATCCCCACGGTCCACCCGCCCCTTCCGATCACGGTTTCGTGGCGATCGCTCTTGGATGCATCCCGGACTTCGCACAGAAACGGCATCTTCCGTCCGTAGGGTTTGACCACCGTTGTTGCCGCGCAGCTGCTTCCCAACGCTCAACCCCAAGAAGGCCGTTTCGTCAATCTCTTGGGCTCTTGCCGCCCCCCTCTCCTCGCCGAGTTACCCCTGTCCTCCCTTCCGCGACGCACGCGCGACCCCGCTTGGCGCGCGAGGCCGGCCGCCCTTTCACCCTCCGCTGATCCGTAGAGGGTCCATATCCACGGTGCCCCTAGTGCTCGCCCCGTCCCGGGTGTATCGTGGACTACTCGCTAGACTGGAAGAGAGGGCGATGATGAGACAGACGATGAAAGCGGTTTGTGGTGGAACGGCAGTAGGAGATCGCAGCAAGCGGCAGCGCCCGTCAGCCTGGCACCGCCGTCTCAAGCTCAAACCTCTGGCCACGCTCTTGGTGGTGGTGCTTGGGCCGGTCGCGGTCGGCTGCCTGGGCGAAAAGGAGTTGGCGGATTCGCAGAAGCCACACGCCATCCAGGCGCGCATAAAATCCGGCGGCCAGACGATCCCTGTTCCCGCTCGCTCGCCGCAGCCGCCGGCCACGGTCGCCATCATCAGAGACAACAGCGTCAACTACAGCTCCATGGTGTCGCAGGCGCTCGAGGCCGCGCTCGGTCCAGGAGGCATCGGCAACTTGGTTCAAAGCGGCACCACCGTACTCATCAAGCCGAACATGGTCTCCAACCACACCGACTGGGTGACCGACTGGCACCTCGTCAAGGCCCTCGTGGACCAGATCAAGTCGGTCAACGGCGGCGCCGCCATCACGATCGCCGATGGGAGCGCAGCGGAGGACACCGTCGCGGTCATGACCGCGATGGGATACACCAGCGGCAACATCCCCGGGGTCACCTTCGCGGACTACAACGACATCACGACAAACCCGACCGACACCTACGTCCTTGCCGACAGCCGAACAGGCGCGAGCAAGCAGATCTCGGGCCTCGTCGCGGAAGCCGACGTCTACATCGACATGCCCAAGATGAAGACGCATTACCATGCCGGTTACACCGGCGCGGTCAAAAACGTGGGCATCGGCAGCGGGCCTCTGCCCCTGTGGAACCTGGGCACGGGCGGCAGCGCCAAGTGGAACATGCACCACGACATCCGCACCGAGATCGTCGACCACATTGCCGCCCGCGTGCCCGACTTG
>JAFGPX010000014.1 GCA_016935975.1 Deltaproteobacteria bacterium | reverse complement strand
GGAGAAGCCCTCGAGGCTGCGCGACAGCGCCTCGGCCTGCACCTCCTCGCGCAGGTAGGTGCCGGCGTAGCTCGACAGCAGCTTCTCCGCCGTGGCCCGCTGGGGCTCGAGGTAGGGTTCGGGCAACGTGCCCAGCTCCATCGCCCTGCGGGCGTCGAAGGTGTCGCCTATTTCGGCCGCCGACAACGTGCCCAGGCGATAGGTCAGCACGCGCCCGGGCAAAAGGTTCGCCTGCCCTCGCCGCAACTTGCGCGCACTGGAACCGGTGAGGAAGAACTTCAGGCGCCGCCCCTTCGCCTTCGCCTCGTCGAGGATGGCCTGCACCGTGTTGAGCAAGCTGGGCAGGCGCTGGACCTCGTCGATGAACACGGTTCGTGGGGAACGGGCGGCAATCCGCTGCTCGAGCTCGCCGGGGTTGGCGGCAAAGGCCAGAAGCTCGGTCTCGCGAGCCAAATCGACGACCAGGTCGGGCCCCAGGCCGAGCATGAGCGTGGACTTCCCGGTCTGCCGGGGGCCCAGCAGCAGCACGCTCTTGGGCGAATCGGCCAAGATGCGACGGAGCGACCTTTTCACCATGCGGTCATTTTTACATGCAAAATGACCGCGGGGCAATTCTCGCCCCTGGGCAGACGGGCTTGGCGACCCGGGGCCGGGCGCGGGAGAGTGGTGGGCGGTTCGGGAGATGGACGAGCCAGGCCTGGCAGTCGTAGCCCTTGGCCGCCTTCATGAACAGGCGCACCGAGTTGCCCATCCTGGGCAGGAGAGCTCGCGCCGGTGGCCGTGGTGCTGCTGGGCCTTTCTCCCCGCTCGCTGGGCTCGCGGGGCGAGGGGACCGGACGCTGCGCGGGGCGAGGGGAGCGTTGACTATTGGGTATAGTCGAATAATTATTCTGGTGTGACCACGGGAGAGTTTCGCCTGGGCTACCACGACTGCTTGCGGCTTTTGCGGCAACGTCTGGCCGAGCCGGCCCCCGGTCGCATCCAACTGCTGTCGGGGCCGCGGCAGGTCGGCAAGACGACGCTGCTGCTCGATCTGGCGGCGCGGGAGGGCTCGCGGGCCGTGTATGCGGCGGCCGATGACCCGGCGGCGGCGTTGCCCGGCTTCTGGGAGCGGGCCTTCGCCAGGGCCGAGGAGATTGCCGCCGCCGGCGGACGCGCGGTGGTGTTGCTGGACGAGGCGCACCTGGCCCATGACTGGGCGGGGCGGCTCAAGGGGGTCTGGGACCGTCTGCGACGGAGGAAGATTCCCATCCACATCGTCGCCAGCGGGTCCTCCGCGCTGCACCTCGCGCGGGGATCCCGCGAGAGCCTGGCCGGACGTTTCGAGAGCCTCACCCTCGGTCACTGGACGGCGGGCGCGTTGGCCGAGGCCTTCGGGTGCACACCGAGGGACGCGGCGCGCTTGGCGGTGGAGAAGGGCACCTATCCTGGTGCATTCGGCATGCTCGCCGACCGGGCGCGCTGGTCGGCGTATGTCCGGGACTCGATTCTCGAGCCGGCGATCGGACGCGATCTCCTGGCGCTGCAACCGGTACGGCGACCTGCGCTCTTGCGGCAGGTCTTCGCGGTGGCCGCGTCGTCCCCGGCGCAGATCGTGTCGCTGCAGAAGCTGCAAGGACAGCTCCAGGACGCGGGAACGCTCGAGACCATCGCGCACTACTTGGGCCTGCTCGCAGACGCTTACCTCGTAGCTCCTTTGATGAAGCTCTCGGATCGCCAGGCGCGCCGTCGGGCCGCGCCGCCGAAGCTCGTCACGCTGAACAACGCGCTTCTTGCCGTCATGGATCCGCTGGGCGGCGCCGAGCGCGCGGCCGATCCCAAACGTTTCGGAGCATGGGTCGAGAACGCGTGCCTGGCCCACGCCTGGAACGCCGGCCAACGGGTGACCTATTGGCGCGAGGAGCCGTTCGAGGTCGACGGGGTCATCGAGGGAAGCTGGGGCGCCTGGGCGGTCGAGGTGAAGACCGGGAGCTTCCAGACCGGCGACCTGCGCGGCTTGTTCGAGCTCGTCCGCCGCTACCCCAAGTACAAACCGTTGGTCGTCTGCGACGAGAGCAGCCTTCCGGTCGCAGCACGGGCGGAGATCGCGGCGGTCGCCTGGCAGGACTTCCTGCTGGCGGGCCCGCCCGGCGTCGGCGCCGCCCGATGAATGGCGTGGCCGTGGGCCGCCCACGTTGCCCCGCTCGCTGGGCTCGCGGGGCGAGGCATGTGGCCGCTGCGCGGCGGGGGTGTGCGGGCGAGGCTAGGCTACTTCGATTTCGCTGCCGCGGACGCGGAAGGCAGTGGCGGGATGGGTCGGGCTGAGCACCGAGAACCTGGGGGTCGCATCCCCGAGTGCGCGGCGGACGTCAGCCTCCTGGCCGTGCTGCGCCAGCGCGACGGCCATGCGCCGGTCGTGTGCGCTGTCCATGTCCTCGGTGCGCGCGATTGCGTCGCGCCACCTCGCGCCCAGCGAGCTCCCGATCACCATGAACGCGTGCGAGCCTACCAGGACCCCACCGGCGCGAAACACCGGCGACAGCCGATCGAGCACCTCGGCCTCCGCCGCCCGCAGGACGTGCGCTCCCGCGGCCCTCGCCATCGCGACGAGCTCGGAGCGGCTGGCTTTCTCGTCCCGCTGGCGGCGCAGTCTTCCGACGAGGGCGATGACCTCCGGCGTTTCTGGGCCAAGGTAGCGCTGGATCTTCTTGCCGGCTTCGTGGTGCTGCAGATACCAGTACTGGCGGCCACGGATGGTCTTCGCCACCGGGGTTGCCGAGTCCTGTGGGGCGCCGGCCTCGGTCGTCAGCAGGAGGTCCAGAAGCCGCGCGTACGCCGTCTGCGCGAGCAACGGCAGCCGATGGAATTCGGGCTCGGGCATGTTATACGCCGGAGCATATTACGGCGTATAACGGGCTAGAAATACGCCAGGGCCTCCCCGGCGCTGGCGACCGGCTGTAGGGCGCACTATTGCCAGGCCGGACGGTCTCCACGACGGCTGCGTCATCCTCGGCCGTGGCGCGGAGGGTCCGAATTTGCCAGGGGCTGGGCTTCTTTGCCCAAGGGTGAAAATACTCGCGAGTATTTTGACCTATGGTAGAAATGACTCGTGCGGCCCAAGGAACTACGGATACGCTACCTCGCTTTACCGATCGAGGCGGATCTCTCGAGGAAGATGGTTCTGCTCTCGGGACCGCGCCAGGTGGGCAAGACCACCTTGGCCCGAAAGATTCTCGGCCACGACAACGGATACTTCAACTGGGATGTGGCCGAAGACCGTGAACGCATCCTGCGCCGCCAGTTTCCCGCCACGCGGTTGTGGGTGCTCGACGAGATCCACAAGTTCCGCGGCTGGCGCAACTACCTCAAGGGGCTGTGGGACGGCAGGCGTTCCGGCCAGCACATCCTGGTCACGGGCAGCGCCAACCTCGAGCTCTATCGTTTCGGGGGCGACTCGTTGCAGGGACGCTATCACCTGTTGCGACTGCACCCCCTGTCGGTCGCCGAGCTCGACCTTACCAAGCCCGCGGAGTTGCTCGACCTGCTCACCCTGGGTGGCTTTCCCGAGCCGTACTTCTCGGCCTCCGAGGTCGAGGCCCGCCGCTGGTCGCGCGAGTACCGCAACCTGATCGTGCGCGAGGAGATGACCAGCCTGGAACGGGTGATGGACCTGGGTCGCGTCGAGCAGATGATGCTGCGCCTGCCCGACCTGGTGGGTTCGCCCCTGTCGGTCAATTCCCTGCGCGAGGATCTGCAAGTCAGCCACAAGGTGGCCGAGCACTGGGTGCAGATCCTGGCGCGGCTGCACGCCATCTTCCTGGTGCCGCCCTTCGGCGCCGCCATGATTCGCGCGGTGAAGAAGGAGCGCAAGCACTACCACCTCGACTGGACAGTGGTGCGAGAAGACGGCCCGCGCTTCGAGAACCTGGTCGCGTGCCACCTGGCCAAGTGGGTGGAATTCCAGCAGGACGTGCAGGGGCGCGATCTGGAGCTGCGCTACTTCCGCGACATCGATGGTCGCGAGGTGGATTTCGTCGTGTGTGAGCGCGGCGAGCCCAACCTCCTGGTCGAATGCAAGTGGGGCGACGACGGCATCGCGCGCGGGCTTTCGTACCTGAGGGCGCGCTTCGCCGCCGCCGAGGCCTGGCAGATCTCGGCCACCGGGAAGAAGGACTACATCACGCCCGAAGGTATCCGCGTGGCCCCCGCCCTGACGCTCCTGCGGAAGCTGATCTAGCCCTCTCCCCGCTCGCTAGGCTCGCGGGGCGAGGGGACCGGACGCTGCGCGGGGCGAGGCGATTGGTGAGCCGGGCCGTTCGTGAACCGTCTACGGGGCGGGCTCCACGCGGTCGAGGTAGCTCGCGACCGCTTGGCCGAAAGCGCGGAAGATCGGCGGGCTGGTGCGAAGCATTTCGTGAACGCGCCGGTCATCGACTTGGTCGTAGGCATGGACCAGCCGGTTGCGCAGCGCCGCTGCGGGCGCCATGGCCGAGGCGACCTCGGCTGGGAGGATGCTCTCTTCACCCAGAATGCGGAAGATGGACCGATAGTCCTCGGCGCGGCGGCTGGTGTCGGTCGCGACGAGGTGCGCACCGATGTCGGCGCAGCATTCGATGGCGGCCTGGAGATAGTAGCGGGCGGCACCGCAAGCGGCGAAGTCGGCCAGGAAGACATCGACCGGCACGGCGGCGAGCCGATCGAGGAATCCCACGAAGGAATCAAGCTGCGTGAGCTTTCGATCCGCGATGGCTCCGACGACCGCGCGTGCCCCTTCCGCCAAACGGCGGCGCTGGATGCGGTATTGCAGTGCGAGCAGGGGCTCGAAGTCCAAGTACCTCAGGGTGACCCAAGCTTCGTAGGCGACGCGCGCGGCCTCGTCGCGCGAAAAAGCCCGCGTGCCGCGCAATGCCTCGGCCTGGAAGGCCAGCGGCGCCTCGCTGAGCACGTGTACCTCCGGGGACGGGACGCCGGCCTCGGCCAGGCGCAGGGTGAGGTCGCCGAGCAGGCGCAAGCCGGCGTCGGTCCCAGGGGGCAAGAGCACGGCGATGTCCGTGTCGCTGTCCGCGAGCGCACGACCGCTCTGCCGGCTACCGAACAGGTAGGCGGCCAACACGGGGGTGCCCCGCAGGGCGCCGGCGATACGGTCAAGCACGGGCTCAGTATGCGCTAGCCGGGCGGTTCGTGAACCGCCCCTACCCACCGAGGCCGAGAACCCGGGCTGGGAGGGAATCGACGCCCGTCTTGTTGCGGAGAAAGCACAGCTCGCGCCGGGGGCCGTGGTGCTGCTGGGCCTTGACGATCTCGCAGGCGACGTGGTTCTCGAAGGTGGGGCCGCGAAGGGCGAGGGGGAATGAGGCCCATGACCCTGGCCCTCTCCCCACTCGCTGGGCTCGCGGGGCGAGGGGACCGGAGGGTTGCAGACCCGGAGCGGAGAGGGCGCGGTCGATGGCGTGCCGTACGGGAGCTTCAGAGCGAACTCTGAAAAGGTCATGACTTTTTCAGAGTTCGGTCTAGACTTCCCGCATGTCCATCTATCGCACGCTGACCGATGACGTGCGCCGGGTCCTGGGCGACTGGCGCAAGATGGCCTTCGTGTCGGGGCCGCGGCAGGTCGGGAAGACGACGCTCGCCAAGTCTTTGCTGGCGAGCCAGCCGGGCCGTTACTTCAACTGGGATCTGGCCAGCGACCGCAAGACCTTCGCCAGGGACCAAGCCTTCTTCGAGAAGGACGCCGCGGGCGATCCTGCGAGCCGCCCGCTGGTCGTGTTCGATGAGCTGCACAAGTACGCCCGCTGGAAGAACTACCTCAAGGGGATCTTCGACGGTTTCTCGGATCGCTTCGCTTTCATGGTCACGGGCAGCGGGCGGCTGGACGTGTACCGGCGCGGGGGAGACAGCCTGCTCGGTCGCTACCTGCCTCTTGGCTTGTTCCCCCTCACTGTCGCGGAGCTGGCGGGTACGCGCGCGACCTGGGCGAGCTTCCAGGCCGGCCTGGGCGCCTTGGAGGAGAGCCAGGCTGCCGGGGGGGAGTCGTTCGCGTCGCTCCTGCGACTGGGCGGGTTCCCCGAGCCGTTCTTGCGCGGCAGAGAGGCTTTTCATCGTGCCTGGAGCGCCGGTCGCACCGAGCGTCTGATTCGCGAGGACATCCGAGACGCGACCCGTCTGCGCGAGCTTTCCCTGGTCGAGATGCTGGCGCACCTTCTGCCCGAGCGGGTCGGCAGCCCGCTGTCCCTGAATTCGATGCGGGAGGACCTGGGGGTGGCCTTCGAGACGGTGCGCGCGTGGGTCGGCGTCTTGGACGCGTTCTACTACTCGTTCCGGATCCCGCCGTGGACGAAGCGGGTGTCGCGGGCGCTCCGCAAGGAGACGAAGCTGTACTTGTGGGACTGGGCCGAGGTCGACGGCGAAGAGGACCGGCAGGGCGCCCGCTTCGAGAACCTGGTGGCCCTGCACCTGCTCAAGGCGGTCCGCACCTGGACGCAGATGGGCGAGGCCCGGCTGGACTTGGCCTATATCCGAGACAAGGAGAAGCGCGAGGTCGATTTCGTGGTCACCGAGAACAACCAGCCTCGGGTGCTGGTCGAGTGCCGGATGTCGGACTCGCAGTTGTCGCCGTACCTGCTGGCGTTCCAGGAGCGGCTGAACGTGGCGTACGCGGTGCAGCTCGTGCGCCAGCCAGGACACGCGCGTCGCACGACCATCGGTGGCCGCCAGCAGTGGGTGGTCTCGGCGGACCGGTGGCTGGGGAAACTGGTGTGACGGAGGGCCCGGGCACGCTTCTGCCGCCCTCCCGACGACCCCGCAGCGGGCGAACAGCGTTGGCCGCCGGCGACCAGAGCCCGGTCGTCGTGGCTGCCCGGTGACCGTGACGTGACCAACGACGGATCCGCCAAGGCCCCTCACCGGCCACGCTGCGCGTGGCGGCCTCTCCCCTGCGGGGCGAGGCGTACG
>JAFGPX010000149.1 GCA_016935975.1 Deltaproteobacteria bacterium | reverse complement strand
TCGGCGTCGCGCTCGTGATGGAAAGCGAGCAAGGGCCCATAGTCCATCGCATACACGTGATCACCCGATACCACCAGCACGTCGGCAGCATCGGCTTGCTCGACGAAGTCGAGGTGCTGGTAGAGGGCGTCGGCGGGTCCGCGGTACCACTCGCTGGCAGAGGATCTGACATAGGGCGGCAGGAAGCGGACGCTGCGGCCTGCGCCCAGGAGATCCCAGGCCATGCCGGTTCCCACATGGTCGATCAGCGATGCGGTTCGGTACTGGGCCAGGATACCAACCCGCCCGATTCCCGCGCGCGCCAGATTGGTCAGGGCGAAATCGATGCAGCGGTAGGCGCCGCCGAAGATGACAGCCGACTTGGGACGCCGCTCGGTCAGAACCGACAGATCCTCGCCCCGCCCCCCGGCGAATACCATGGCTATTGCATTGTGCATCGTGCGCTCCTGCCTGCGACCCGCGAGAGGCCCGGGGCGCAGGCGTGGCCGAGACTAGCCTATCCGGCAAGAACGCGCCACGACCGGCACCGCAAGAAGGTTCCTGTCTTCCCGCCGCGCAAGCCGCGCTCGCGCCGGAACGACGACGCGCTCAGGGCTTGTACTTGATAGTCGCCCAGCCGGACGGCATGGCGAACTGCAGCTTCTTGCCGCCGATCGACACCACGTAGTTGCTGCTGGCCGAGCCGCTGTACATCACGGCCACCAGGCTGCCGTCGGGGTTCTTGAAGGCAACCGCGTCGCCGCCGCTCGTGCCGACCACCTTGGCCCCCGGATCGACGAACTGGGAGAAGTGGCGATACACGTAGTACGCCGGGGTCATGGTGAGCTTGCCCGAATCGGACACGATCAAGGCGTTCTGCGCCCACTTGCGCGTGTCGTCGATGCCCTGACCGTTCTTGTCCAGCACCATGTTCCAGGCGTTGTACGCGGTCAGCCCGTTCCCGATTGCGCCCTTGATGTAGCCCCAGGTGCTCTTGGCGTAGTTGAAATCGTTGGGCGCGGGCCCGGCGGAGTTCATGTTGCCGTCGCACTTGGTTTCGGAGATCCAGATGGGAATGCCGCCAGCCAGGTTCTTGAGCGCGTTGACCTGGTTCGCATCCGACATGCCCCACTGCACGCCGATGGAGCCGATGTAGCCCTTCGCGGCCGAATCGCGCAACACCGACTGCCCGATGTCGGCGTCGCCGCTCGGGTTGGACAGCGTGCCGTCCATGACCTTGATCTTGAGGCCCGCGCTGGTGATGGCCGGCCCAAAGTACTTGCCGATGAAGTTGACGAACGTGGAGGTGGCCCAGTGGCAGGTCGGGTAGTTCTGCTCGTAGTTGGGCTCGTTCTGCGGAGAGACGATTTCGACGTTGATATCCTGCTCGGCGTAGGCCTGCACGAACTTGATCAGGTAAAGGGCGAACGCCTTCATGGTCTCGTCGTCACTCTTCATGACGCCGCCGTCGAAGTTGGAGTGCGACGGGCCGGTGTTGGGATTGTAAGGTCCCGTCTTCATCCAGGTCGGCGGCGACCACGGGCTCGCCCAGAACCGAATATCGGATTTGACCGCCAGCGCCGCTTTGACGTACGGGATGAGCTTCTGCTTGTCGCGATCGATCGAGAACTTGCTCATCGACGTGTCGCCGGCGTTTTCGTTCAGCGAGTACCGATCCATGGCGTAGTCGCTGGCGCCGATCGGGATGCGCCCCCAGGCGAAATTGCAGCCGTCCTTGCCGAACAGCGCCAAGATGGCCTCGTCCTGCAGTGCCTTCGTGGTCAGGTAGCTCCAACCCTTCTCGTTGAAGGATCCGCCGAATCCCTCCCAGGTCTGCTTCGCGCTGCTGTCGTTGACCGTAACCGTGGCGTTGCTGGTCACCTCGGTCCACGTCGCGGACTTCCAGAAGGCGTTGTTCGCAGACGTGACGAGCGTGTTCGCGGGGGCGGGGGTTCCGCCGGTGCCGGGATTGGTCGTGGTGCCCCCCGTGCCTTGCGCGCCGCCGGCTTGGACGCCACCGCTACCGGAAGTCCCGCCGGCCGCACCGCCTCTCCCGGTGGTCGTACCGCCCGTCGCCCCGCCGGTCGCCTTGCCGCCGGAGCCGCCGCCGGCATTTCCCCCCGAGCCGCCCGTGGCGCGACCGCCTGCGCCCCCGCTCGCGCTGCCGCCCGAGCCGCCTCTGGCACTGCCCCCGCTCGCGCTGCCGCCGGAGCCGCCGCTGGCATGGCCCCCCGAGCCGCCGCTCGCCTGGCCGCCGGAGCCGCCGCTCGCCTGGCCGCCAGAGCCGCCGCTCGCCTCGCCGCCGGAGCCGCCGCTCGCCTCGCCGCCGGAGCCGCCGCTCGCCTCGCCGCCGGAGCCGCCGCTCGCGCCCCCTGTGTCGGTGATGCTGCTACCGCCCATGCCTCCCTGCGAAGAGCTGGGCGTGCTCTCGCCGCAGGCTGCGAAAAGAAGCGCGAGCCCAATGCTGCCGGCCGATATCCATGCTCTGTTCATGTTCTCACAATCTCCGTCGTGGTCTCTTCGACCAATGATTGTCTCCAAGACAACACTTTGTCACAGGTATCGTAGCCTGGGTTTCGTCCACAATCCAAGAGAGCTCTGGGCTTTTCCGCTGTGGGCTTGCGGCTTTTCGGCAGAAAGCAGCGAACAGTCACCTAGGCTCCCCGTGATCCGGCACGTGCGCCCGAAGGCCGGAGCCCGGAGCCCGAAGTTCCATGACGCGATCGCAAGAGGACAATCGCCGCGCCACGCAAGGGATGTCGCAGGCCGGGGACCGGCAGACCTGGTTTCGCGTGCGGCAGCCCGCCGGGTGTTGCCCAGTGTCAACGAGACGGATCGTCACCCCACGACGAGCGCGTTGAAAGCGGCGATGAGCTTGCGGCAAGCGGCATAGGCGGCGCCCCTCTTGCTGGAATCCCCGCGCGCGACGGCGACGAGAGCCCGCGCGGCGGTGGCGAACTCATCGGCGCCCACGACTCGCGCCATTTCCTTCGTGGACTGGCGAGCGTAGTCGAGGAAAGCCTGGTAGGAGGCCTCGAGCTTGGCCAGGCTGTCTTTGCGGGCGCGCGCGGATGCCGCCGGAGCCGTGCCTTGCCGGAGCCAGGATTGCGCGGCCAGGGCTAGCCGACGCATGTGCCAGGCCGCCGTCTGCCCCTCCTCGGCTCCCTGGCGCGCCAGCTCTTCGATCTGCCAATGGGCCCGCACCGCGAGGTACTCGGCGGAAAAGGCCGCAAGCAGGCTCGGCAGGATCGCCGGGTTCTTGCCCGTGTGCGCGGCGCGCAGGTACGCCTGACTGGCGGCGCGAAGCCGTGGCATCGCCGGCTCCAAGCCGTTCGCCTGGTCGAGCAGCCGAATACACGCGCTCATCTGCCCGGTGTTCGGGACGCCCGCGCTCGCTTCGGTCCGCCCCTCGCCCTCGACCGCCCCGAGCACGGCCAGGCACTTTGCATAGCGTTCGAGCTTGTCGAAGGCCCGTGCGATTTCCTCCCGTGTGGCCGGCTCGAAATTGCCGCGCACCAGAGGCTCGTTGGGCGAAGGCTCCGGGTCCGACGCCGACGGCAACGCCAACGTCCGGCCGAGATGGACCGAAAGCTCCAAGCCCGGCTTGACCTGGAACGAGAACCTGCGCGTGATTCGTCCCGGCGCTGACGCCTGCACGACGTGGGAGGTGCCCCGAGCAAGGAAGAGATCCTCAGCGATGGCCGGGATCTGGTCGATGTGCACGGTCGCGTCCGCAGGATCGAGAGCGAGCAGTACCCGGACTTGCTGGAGCGCCGGCGCCGGTTGGCTGGCGGGAGCGTGCCGCTTCTGCGTCGGCCGCCAGTAGACGTAGCCGGCGCCGATCACGACCGTGAGCCCGGCCACACCGAGCACGGGCGCGAGGAGCCTCCGTTTTCGCCATGCGGGCCCAATCTGGCGCGCCACGTGGCGGGCGGGGGCAGCCGCGGCCGCGCTTCGCGAGGGTCTGTCCAGTCGGATGGGCGGGCCCGGATCGCTGGCCGGCTCTGCCAAGGGGTGTTCGAGATCCCTGTCCAGGAGGGGAACGGTCTGGCCTTCGGCGGGCCTCTCGAAAGGATCCCCTCGCTCGACACTGCTCGGCTGTTGCCGACCGCCGGCTTGGCGTGCGTCTGCCAGCTTCCCTGCGCCGGCTCGGGCCAGGACCGGACACGCTCCGTCTTGCGGAGAATGGTTACCACCACAGTACGGGCAAGGCATGAGATGAGAGTATCAGCGCAGAGGCTCGCATACACAAATCGCGCTGCGCCGCGAGGCCCATGCGCAAAGGGGTTGTAGTCGCATGCCGGTCCGGACTAGGCTGAGCGGCCATAGCGCGAACCATCTGCGCGTTTGGCAAACAGGAGAGTGAAGGATGAACAGTTCCAGCCGCTCGATCTCAGTTCTCGTTGCTCTAGGTGCGTCGATCCTTGCTGCCGGCTGCTCCCACTGCCCGCCGCCCGCGCCTTGTCCCCCACCCCCTCCCTGCCCGGTCTGCGTACCGGCGCCGGCGCCGGCACCCGCGCCGGTTGCGGCGCCCGAGTCGCCGCCCGCGCCCGCGCCCGTCAACGTCATCGTGGTCAAAAACGCCGATCTGCAAACCCCCGAGTGCGTGGTGTGGGACAAGGACCAGGACGTCTACTTCGTCAGCAACATCCATGGCGAGCCGACCGCGGTCGACAAGAATGGATTCATTTCGAAGGTATCTCCCGACGGCAAGATTCTCGATCCCAAATGGGTCGACGGCACCAAGAAGGGGGTCGGCCTCAGCGCGCCCAAGGGCATGGCCATCGCGGGCAACATCCTCTACGTCGCGGATCTCGACACGATTCGCAAGTTCGACCGCAGGTCGGGCAAGCCCAGGGGCACCATCCGCGTCAAAGGCGCCACCTTCCTCAACGCCCTCGCGGTTTCGCCCGATGGCAAGATGCTTTACGTCTCCGACAGCGCGGTGAAGATCGACGGGGGCGCTTTCACGGGCACCGGCACCGATGCCATCTACGCAGTCAACCTGAGGAAGAAATCCGTCAAGCCGCTCATCCAGGACAAGGCCCTGAACTGGCCGAACGGGGTGCTGGCGGACGCGAGCGGGGTGTGGGTGGTCACCCTGGCCAAGAACGAGCTCGTTCACGTCAGCCTCAAGGGCCAGCTCGGCTCGGTGACCAAGCTGCCCAAGGGCAGTCTCGACGGCATCGTCAAGCTTCCCGACAACACGATCTTGATCTCGAGCTGGGAGGGCCAGGCCATCTATCGCGGCCTGCCGGGTGGTGAGTTCACCGAGGTCATCTCGGGCGTGCCCTCGCCAGCCGCCATTGGACTGGACAAGAAACGGAATCGGGTGCTCATTCCCGTCTTCACGGGCAACGCCATCGAGGCTCACACCCTACCGATGCTGCCCATCCTCGAGGCGGCGGCGCCCGAGAAGCCGGCCTCCGCCGAGCCAACCTCGCCCGGCTCGGCGGGGCTGCCGGCACCGCCGCCGGCGCCACCGCCCCCACCGCCGCCCCCACCGGCAAGCGCCAAGAAGCCGGCCGCGGCTCCGCCCCCGCCGCCCGCCCCGTCCCCGGCTGCCGCGCCGGCCGCGGCTCCGGCACCGCCCCCCGCACGAGCACCGGCCAAGCCGTCGGGCCAAGCGCCGCAGCGTTGGGAATAGGACTTCCGTCGAGCATCCCGGCCCGGCCGGGCGCCGCGAGCCGGCCGCAACCGAGATGAGAGCCTCGCTGCGTCCAATGCAGACAAGGGCCGGGGCCGCGCTGCTTGCGCTCGTCTTCGCCGGTATCGGGGCTGCCTGCCGGCAGAAGCCGTCGCCGGCGCGCCGTCTGCCCACCCGAGTCGACCTGGCTGCCTTGCAGCGGCTCTACGGAGAGCCCCTGTACTCGCAGGACGACGAAGAAACGCTGATTCGTGCTTTCTTCGGGGATCGCCGCGGCGGCTTCTTCCTCGATGTCGGGGCCGGCGATCCCATCCGGCACAGCACCACCTACTACCTGGAGAAGCACTTGAATTGGAACGGCCTCGCCGTCGACGCCATCGCGGAGTACGCGGAGGCCTACGCACGGAAGCGGCCAGGGACGCGTTTCGCGAGCTACTACGCGGGCCAGAAGAGCGAGGGCTGGCGCGACTTCTTCGTCAGCGAGGAGCGCGACTTCTCCTCCGGCACGGGCACCGATCCCCGCGGCGGCAGATACCGGAAACGAACCGTGCCGACCATCGCGCTCGACGATCTGCTCCATCGGGAAGGCGTCACGCGGTTGGATTTCCTCTCCATGGACATCGAAGGCGCCGAAACCGCCGCGCTCGCCGGGCTGGACCTCGGCCGCTGGCGCCCCGACCTGGCCTGCATCGAGATCTCTTCGCCCGAAAGCGGGCGCGCCGTTGCCGAGCGCTTCGTCCTGGCTGGGTGCCGCGAGGTCACCGCCTATCGCGTGGCGGACCCGATCAATCGGTACTACACGTGTAGATAGGAGTCGATGAACTGGACTCTCCCGCGCGCTCAGGCTCCCTCGCGCGGTCGGCTGGGAAGCAGGCAATAGGCCTCGATGGGGATCGCATGTGGACTTCGAGGTCGCCAGGCTTGTCCCACGAGGTGGCCGAAGCCTGGTCTACTAGCTCCGACATTCTGCGCTTGGCTCGATGATTGCTTCAGCGGCCGTGTCGGGATGCTACAGGCTCCAGTCCTCAGGCTTCAGGGCGGAGTGCAGGGACATGGGAAGCATGATCGCTGCCACCTGCCGACCAAGCTCCAGCCTACAGGCTCAGGCCCGGCGCCGCGGACCAAACCCCCGCTAGGAAGGCTACGACAGCCTCAAGGCCAGGCGCGAGCGTCCTTTCAAGCCAGGATCTCCGGCAAGGACTGTGGTGGCGGCTCGCCCCCATTCCCGCCCCCGTGCCCGGCGGCTACGGCACCACGCTGAACTTGTAGATGATCTTGCCCTCGTAGGTCTCGCCCGGGATGAGCACGGTCGAGGGGAAGCTCAGCTGGTTGGGGGAGTCGGGAAAGTGGCTCGGCTCCATGCAGAAGCCGGAGTACTTCTGGAAGACGACGCCGCCCTTGCCCTTGTCGCGCGGCACCTGGCCGGTCAAGTTCGTGCCCGTGAAAAGCTGCATGCCGGGCTCGGTCGACCACACCTCCATCTTGCGCCCCGAAAGCGGCTCGTAGACGCTGGCCGCCAGCTCGAGGGCGCCGGGCGCCGTTTTGTTGAGCGCGTAGTGGTTGTCGTAGCCAGCCGCCACGCCCGCGCCGCCGCCGCCGACCAGGTTCAGGAGGTCGTAGTTGGCGGCGTAGTCCTGCCGGAACGGTTTCGCCGTGCGGAAGTCCATCGGCGTTCCGGTCACGTCGCGCAGCACGCCGGTCGGGACCAGGCGATCGTTTATTTCCAGCACCTTGTCCGCGTTGACCATGACGACGTGGTCGAGAATCGGCGTGGTCGGTTCGTTGCCGAGGTTGAAGAAGGAGTGGGTGGTGAAGTTGATGACCGTCTTCTTGGTGGTCGTGGCGCTGTACTCCACCTTGATCTCGTTGGCCTCGGTGACGGTGTAGAGCACCTTGACCGCGAGAGTCCCCGGGAAGCCGGTGTAGCCGTTGGCCGGGTCGGCGTCCTCGGCGTCCAGGTGGGTCAGGGTCATCTGCACCTGGCTGGCGGAAATCTGGGTGGCATCGAAGACACGGAAGCGGCTGCCCTTCGCCCCGCCGTGGAGCAAGTTGTTCTTGGGCGCGCCCTCGTTGACCTTGATGCTGTAGGTGGTCCCGTCGACCACGAACTTGCCGTGTGAAATCCGGTTGGCGTAGCGACTGATGAAAGCGCCCATCGAGCCCTGGCCCTGGTCCACCGCGGCGATGGACTCATAGCCGAGGATGATGTCGCCGAATACGCCATTGCGATCCGGCACCACGATCTGCTCGAACTTCGCCCCCAGGTTGGTGATCTTGGCGAACAGACCTTTGCTGTTCCGGATGGTGAAGAGGTCGGTGGCCGTGGCCCCGGCGTCGATACCGGTCTGGAAGTTCTCGCGCCGAAGCTCGACGTAGGCGCCGTTTACTTTGATGCCGCCATCGAGAACGATGACCCCGGCGTCGAGGCGCGGCTGGCCCGCTTCGGACACTTGCCCGCCGTCCACCGTCGGCGGTGCCCCGTCGATTCCGGGCTGCGCACCGTCGATTTCCGGCTGGGGCACGTCGAGCGGGGTCGGTCCCGTATCGACCACGGGAGCGTCAGGCTGCGGCTTCGCCGTGTCCGATCCGGGTATGGGAGTGTCCGGCTGGGGTGTTGCCCGATCGGCAGGGGCATCGGGCTGGGGAGCCGCCGTATCCCGAGCGTCCGAGCCCGCGTCCTTCTTGGACGGTCCCGAGTCAGACCCACACGCCGAGAGAGAGAGCACAACCGCACCAAACAGAGCCACATACGAGAGTTTCATGAGAGCCCCTCCGAGGTCTTCAAGAAGTCGAACTTCCTACCGCCACAACGTCAGCGGTGTCTTCTAGACGAAGCCGCCTCGCGTGGTCAAGTATTCTCTCTGCCCATGAAGGCGCCGATCTCGACGAACGCGCACAGAGAGGAATCTGCCCACCGCACACGGAACCAAGGAAGACCACGCTTGCTTTTTCCTCGGACACGGAGCCTAGTTGCCCGACGGACGTCGTCGGACATTCGCAGATGCGCTGCGGCGGGAAGAAGACGGCGCTCCCCAAGATCGACAAAGAAGAACGACCGCTTCGACGCCCATGACCGCCCGGCAGCCCCCACCCCTTCCATGAAAGGTGCCCCATGGAACAGTACCTCGTCAAATTGCGGGAAGTGACAGCTCAGTATGGTCTGAAGGTTCTGGCCGCCATAGCCATCCTGGTCATCGGATGGATTGCGGCGAAGGCGATACGGGGCCTCGTGCGAAGAATGCTCAACAAAGGACGCGTCGATGCCGCGCTGGTATCGTTCGTGTGCAGCGTCACCTATGTCGCGCTGATGGCGTTCGTCATCATTGCGGCGCTCGGCCAGCTCGGCATTCAAACGGCGTCGTTCATCGCCGTGCTCGGAGCGGCGGGCCTGGCCGTTGGTCTTGCCCTGCAGGGATCGCTCGCCAATTTCGCCTCCGGTGTCCTGATGATCATCTTCAAGCCGTTCAAGGTCGGCGACTATGTCGAGGGCGGGGGTGTCGCAGGTAGTGTCGAGGGAATGACGATCTTCACGACGGAGCTGAAATCGCCCGACAACAGGAAAATCATTGTCCCGAACAGCAAGATGATGGGCGACACCATCGTCAACTACACGGCAAAGGACATGCGGCGTATCGACATCGTGGCAGGCGTCAGCTACAAGGACGATCTAGACAAGGTACGGAAGGTGCTGCGGGATATTCTGGCCGCGGACGAACGCGTGCTCAAGGACCCTGCCCCGACCGTCGCCGTGCTGGAACTGGGCCAAAGCAGCGTAAACTTCGCAGTGCGGCCGTGGGTCAAGACGCAAGACTACTGGGACGTGTTCTTCGCGACACAGGAGAAGATCAAGAAGCAGTTCGACGCCCAGGGAATCTGCATCCCCTTCCCGCAGCAGGATGTGCATCTCTATCAGGCGCGCTGATGCCTTCGCCCAATCCAGGAATCACCAATTCCCGGATTCGCCTCTCCGCCTCGGCGGTCAACCGCCGGGGGCACGGAAGTACCGCGGATTGACCGCAAGATAAAGGGCGGGAGTCGCGATCCGGTCGAACCACGACCACACCATCTCCGTCCACCGGCCTGTGGCGGCTCCCTGCTCCACCGACATGCCCTAGCAGCTTGCCATCACTCGCATTGTCCGGACCCGTCCGGCAAGTCGATGCAGCGGTTCGCGCACTGCTCTTCGACCATGAGCACGCAGGTACAACCATAGTCCACGCTGCAGGCGACCGCCAAGCTGTTGAGCGCGCCGGCGAAACAGATGCGCTTGCTGTAGTCGGTGGTTGAACACCTGATGATGTCGTGCTCGCAAGCTCCCCCCGAATCGTTGGCGTTCTTCACACAATCGCCGTCGCAGTTCACGTGTCGACCGGGAACGCAGGTGCAGGCGCCGTCGTGGCATTCGGCGATCCCTTCGTAGAGACTCGAGCCCACGCGGAACTGCCATGGCGGGTCGGGCGGCAGGCCGGCCGGGCACGCAAGGCCGCTCGTGCCTCCGCCGCCGGTTCCGCCGGTTGCGAGGCCGCCCGCGCCACCAGAGCCGATGCCTCCGGCCCCCCGGTGGCACGGCCGCCACCGCCAGCACCGCTATCGGGGAGAGCGTCGAGGACACCGCCGGCGTCTCTGCCGCCCGCGCCGCCGCTTCCGAAAACGGCGCCACCCGTGCCGTGGTCAGCGCCGCCAGAGCCTCGTCCTGGGCCAGATGGGGGTCTTCGAGAATCGGTGTCATATCGGCCCGTTCCCCGCGACCTTGACGTTCCAGGGAGCGGCGAGAACGGGGGCTGGCACTCCCATGGCCGAAGGAAAGACGAAAGACAGGTCAGGCGCTTCCGTTGCCGCCGTAGTTCCTGGCAGCGTGGCTCGCGGTCTGGCCAGGCCGCGTCCCAAAGGAGCAGGTCGATTCCCCGGCGAACCCTGGCGGCGCATGAATGGAACAGATAGCGAGGAACCTGGTCGATGCGGTCGACGGCGCTCCGCCGGGCAAACGCCACGTGCCGGTGGATCGGGACCCGCTTTGCACGGAAGGGCTCCGTCGGATCGTAGCCATTGCCGGGAACCGCCTCTCCGGCCCATCGGTCAACCGCCGGGGGCACAGAACTGCCGCGGAGAAGAGACCGCAGGATAGATGGCTGGAGTCACGATCTGGTCGAACCACGACCACACCGACTCCATCTCCGGCGACACGCTCTCGGAAGATGGGTAGGTAATCGTCTTCGGCGCGCAACCTGCGCACAAGCGGAAGTAGAGGCTCGCGCGACAGCCTTGCGAATCGTCGAGTGGCGCGTGCGGCAGGGAGTCCACGTCCAGCGCCGCGAGCCGCGAAAACAGGTCGTTCATCTGGGTCCGATCGAACTCGTCGGGGATCGTCGGGTTGGCGGGCGGGCTCTCGGGCTCGAAGCGCTCGGTGCTGGACCATGCCCGCATCCAACCCCCGGTGGCGCTGACCACCACGGCGGGGCCGGTGAGACTGACGGAATCGGCGCTCTGCCAGGCGAGATACGCCGCCGCGTACGGATCGCTGCAGAACATGTACTTGATGAGGCCGTCCCGCCCGGACGTCTCCGGGCAGCCGGCGGTCTCGATGCCGCCGCACATGGACCAGCAGCCCTCGCTTCTGGTACCGATGTGGTCGCAGGACACCGTGCAGCCCAGACAGTCCGCTTCGCACGCGAGCTCGTTGAGGAGGTACCATCCCGTGACGCCCCCTACCGTGCGACACTCGTACTCGCAGCCGGGCGCCGTCGTGCCCCCGCCCGCGCCGGTGGCGCCGCCGCTGCCGGCGACTCCGCCACTTCCCGTCTTGCCGCCGGCCGCCGTCGCCCCGCCGGTCCGATAGGTGCCGCCCGTGCCGCTGCCACCCTTGCCCGTGCCGCCAGTTCCCGGGCCGCCGCCAGTTGCCGTGCCGATGCCGCCCCCCCGTCCGCCGGCCACGGCGATACCACCGCTGCCCACGCCGCCCGTCGCGACAGAAGTGCCCAGGTCACGACCCGCGTCGGGCATGCCGCCGGTGGCAGGCGGCGTATCCACGCGCGCGTCCGGAATGCTGCCGCCACCGCCGGTCACGATGCCGGTGGCGCCCCCGCTGCCTCCGGCGCCCACCAGGCCGCCTCCCGTTCCAACGATCGCGCCGCCCGTGCCGACGGGAGCGTCCCCTCCGGCGGCGCCATCCTTGGAGAGCACGTTGATGGAGTTGGAGCAGGCCGCGCCAAGCACGGCCGCCGAAGCGAGGACAACGACGAAAGATGAGGTCTTCATGTCTAGAAGGATCCGTGGCCGCGAGAAAATGGCTCACCCCTATTCGGGCATTTCGTGCTCGTCACAACGAAATCGCGACACCGACCGCAGCCAGTAGATAGTATCCCGTGATCCCGGCCACGGTCACGCCATTCGCCTGGGCCTTGACGCCTCTGAGGACGCCGCCGCCTTCGAGAGTCACTCGCGGGCGAGCCCGCACGCGGGCGGGCGCCTCGACCGACGCACGCAAAGCGGCGGTCGCGCAGAAGTCCGAGCCAGCTCCGGTGCGCACAAAGGCCATCCCCGACTCGCCACGAACCCAGATCCACCCCAGCTCCGCGCGCAGCCCGAGATCGAGAATCGCGCTGCGGGCCGCGAAGCGTGGCCCCACGCCGAGCCCTGCGCTCAAGGTGCGCAAGAGCACATCGCCGGAATCGACCCGAGCGCTGGCGAAACCGCCGCCCGCGTCGAGCCTTGCGTGCAGCCAGCCCCAGCCAGCGGCGAAACCGGCTCGACCGCCCCAAAGGAGGGTGTCCCGCGTGGGAAAACCGCGTACCTCGGCGTCGACGTGGACGGACAGCGCAGCGGCGCGCCTGGATTCGACTGGTGGCGCTCCGGTCCCCGTTTCCGCCGCGGCCGGGGGTGCTTCCGCTTTCGCTGCGGACGCGCTCTGCCCGAGCGAACGAAGCAGCTCGGCCACGGCCAGGGCCAAGGCCCGCGGCCTGGCCGTCTCTTTCACGTCGGCCAGCCCGATTTCACGCTCGGCCGTGGCGGCGCGCGCCGGCTCGGACACCAGAACCCGTACGCGATCCGCGTCAGGGGTGCACGGAAGCAGCTCGATCTTGAGGTGGACCGTCGCATTCGGCGAGGGCACCTGCCCGGCCTCCACGATCTCGCAGCAGGCGAGCCTTTTGCCCGCCAGCTCGACCCGCAGGGAATCGAGGAAGGAAACCAGCCAGAACCCCTCGCCCCCGCACAGCGGGGGCCACATGGCGACGGACCCTGCAGCCGGCGACGGCGGCGAAACCGGAAGCTCGGCGGC
>JAFGPX010000013.1 GCA_016935975.1 Deltaproteobacteria bacterium | reverse complement strand
TAGGCCTGCCGGGTGCGCGGGACCGTGGGGACGCTCGTGCCGGGTACTTCCTGTCCGCTGCCCTCATCGAGGCAGCATGCGCCTCGGTAGGCGAGGCTGCCGGGAAATAGGCGCGCAGACCGTCAGCCGCCCGGACACGACCCTCGTTCGTGGTTCGAGTTGGGGTCGGGCCGGGACCCACAACGACTCTCGGTCGGGGTTCGGAGCAGGCACCTGAGATCGAGATCGGCCGGGCTTGGGTTCACGGGATTCACAGCCGGACCCCCGGTCTGGCTGGTAGAATTGCTGTGGTATGCTTGCTCCTGCCTCGGATACGGCTCCCGCCATCGAGGCCCTTCGCATCGAAGGGTTTCGTCGGATGTCACCAGCGCAGAAGTTCGCCCTGGTCGGTTCCCTGACCAAGAACGTCCGGCAGCTAGCGCTGGTCGGAATTCGATCGCGCCACCCTGGCATCGACCAGCGCGAGGCCATGCTCAGGCTCGCGGCGATGAGCGTCGATCATGCCACCCTGGTCAAGGCGTTCGGCTGGAATCCGGAGCGCGCGGGGCGCTAGACCCGATGGCCGAGCTTGAGCCCATCGAGGTAACCCTGGCCGTGACCGCGGTGCTCGAGCGTCTGGGCATCGAGTACGTGGTCGGCGGCTCGCTGGCAACGTCGCTGCACGGAGTCCCTCGTTCCACCCTCGACGTGGACATCGTGGCCGATCTGCGGATGAGCCACCTGCAGGATTTCGTCGCGGCCTTGCAGGCTGACTTCTTCGTCGATGCCGACATGGTCAGGGATGCGATTCGCCGCCGGGCCACCTTCAACCTCCTGCACCTCGCGACCATGTTCAAAGTCGACGTGTTCGTGATTGGCGCGGACGAATTGATCACCTCCGAGCTGGCGCGCAAGCAACGGATGCGCGTGCAGGAACAGCCGCCCGCGTCGGTATTCGTCGCAACCCCGGAGGACATGGTCCTGCAGAAGCTGCTGTGGTATCGGGCGGGCGGCGAGATCTCGGATCGGCAATGGGCCGATCTCCTCGGCGTCATCAAGACGCAGGGACAGCACCTCGACCTCGACTATCTGCGCCTTTGGGCGGAGCGGAAGGAAGTCGCCGATCTCCTCAAGCGCGCCCTGGCCGAGGCCGAAGTCGCGGGAATCTGAAGCCTGCGGAAGCTATCGGTCACGGTGGGAGGAAGTTGCGTCGGGAAGTGCCCCAGGAGCGGCGTCGGGGGCCACACGCTACCCTGGGTCGGGGCTCGGGAATATGTCACTGGCACCAGGGGTTCGAGGGAATATGTCACTGGCACCAGGGGTTCGGCACCAGGGGTTCGACCCCGCTTCCGGTCGGGGGTTTCGGGGTTTCTCCTCGGTCTTCACCCCGAGGCTACTAGCGCAAATCCGCGCCGCACGACCGAAGCCGTGGCGTATGAGCCGTAGGCCCGGCGCGCGACCTCCGCAGTGGCCAAGTGGGGCTCCAACTCCAGCGCTGCCCACATGTCAGCTCGGTAGCTGGGTCCCATGATCACGCGGCAGCGATAGGCGCGATGACGGCGCGCCAATTGTGCCGGCGACAGGACATCGGCGGGGCGGTCCCGCAGCACGCCCGCGGGCACGCGCAGGGCCGTTCCCCGAAAACGCGGATCCTCCCCGCGCTTTCTGATCTGGAATTCGGTTCCCACAGCCAGCAAATCCACCGCCCCCCCCCGATGAAGCCGGCGCAGGCGCGCGAGACGTCGATCCCGCCCCTGCCACTGCGCCACTGCAGCCCAGAACGCTCGAACGCGGATCGCCGACTGTGCCCTCACCAGCGCCACCAAGCGATCCGCGTTCACCCAAGCGACATGAATGCCCAACCAAGTCACCAGCAAGGCCAAGACGCGAAGATCGTCCCTTTCCATGCCTTCGATCGAAGCGAACAGAAGGGTGTCTTCTATGTTCGGATTCGGGGCTGGAGCGACCGCCAGGTTGATGCCGATCCCCCCCATTGCGGCCGACAGGTCATCGCCCGCCAGGGCCGAAGCCCGCTCGCGTGCGCGACTAAACCCCATGTCCAAGCCTTCTGGCGAGATCGGCCAACACCTCGAGCCAGTCAGCAAGGTCGATGCCCCGGTCGCACAGGGCGAAGAGCTTCGAGCGCAGCAGGTCCTCGCGGCCGGGCGCGTGTAGCCGCATGGCACGGCCAGCGAAGGCGAGTTGCAGACGGTTTCGCCAATCCGCCGGCAGTTGCGCCGTCAAGGAGGCTGGCCCGTTGTTCAGCCAGTCGTCGGCCAGGTTCTCTCCTTGCCCTCTCATGGCTGCCGCAAACGTCCTCGCCGCATCCGCTATCTCCTCGGGTAGAGGCGGCCACAGGACGTCGCAGTCCTTGGTTGCACGGGAAATCACCCCGAGCAGATAGAGCGCCGCCCCGCCGACGATGACCGCCTCGAATCGCAGTCCGCGCTCCGCGAGAAATCCATCGAAGCTGGCCAGGGTGTTTCTTGGGTTCATGGGTATCAGTTTAACTGATACCCCCTTCGGCGCAAGTCCGCCTCCTGGCGGCCTCGAAATGGAACAATGCCTGGACACGGAGCCGGGCATGTCTGGACACGGGTTGGCGTGCTGCCGAGACAGGATCGCGGATCGTGCTCGGTCGGGGATCAGGCGGGGCGGCAACTACTCTCGGTCGGCGTTCGGGAAGACTACCCTCGGTCGGTGTTCGGGGGCACCAGTCTCGCGCAACTACCCTGGTGGGGCATTGCCGTGCGCATAACGCGAATCTTAATCAAGTCTCTCAATCAAGTCTCAGGCACCCGAGATCGGCTACGCCGCACCATAGCTATGCTTGAGCGCCCATGGTAGGCTCGGGGCATGAAGAACGCTCACGCCGTCGCTCTCGGCCGACTGGGTGGGAAGAAGGGTGGCCTTTCCCGGGCGTCGCGGTTGCCCCCGGCGCGGAGGCGCGAGATCAGCAAGCAGGCCGCCGCCGCACGATGGGAGGGGCGCCTGCCCGAGTTGGTGCGTCCCCTATTCTGGTCCTACCACTTCGATGAACTGCGCCTTCCAGATTCCGAGGATCTGGTCATGCTGCACGTGCTGGCCTACGGAAGCACCGAGCAGCGCAACTGGCTCCGGCAGCGGTTCGGCGACGCGGGTATCAGGCGCTGGGTCGTTGACCACCAGGGCAAGGGACTGACCGAGAAGCAGATGCTTCCCTGGGTCAGCCGGAGGACGGCAAAACGGTGGCAGTCCGCGAAACCTGGCGCTCTCATCTGGGAGAAACGGTGAAGCTTCATTGGTACCCGGGCACCGCCCCGTCAGGGGCACTGCGCGCCCTCACCTTCTTCGACGACGTGATCGGCGAGATGCCCATCATGCTGACGAAGACGACCTGGAACAGAGTCACGGCCGACCTGGCGAAGATCGCGAAGCAGCACGTCTGACACCGCGAAGGTGCGTCTGGTGCCTTGGTAGAACTCACTGAGGCGGGCGGGCGGTCCCTTGCGCGTCGTGTCTCCTCCATCGTCTCGCCGGTACCGAACTTCAGGACTTGCTCGCCCACTAGCTGCCGTCCGGAATCCGGACACCCTCGGAAACGACAACAATCCCCACCACCTGCAACGCGACTGCGTTCGCTTCTTCGTCCTCCCTCTTGACGCAAATCTTGGGCAAGTGTCTGGCACCAACCATCGGGGACCCACGACTACCCTCGGTCGGGGTTCGCAACTACCCTCGGTCGGGGTTCGGCGGTCGGACCCTCGGTCGGGGCTCAGTGCGGCTCAACCTTGGTGGGGCCTTACCGGTCACGACCAGGGAAAGTTGCTGCCGGGCGTGCCGTCGGAGATCCGCACACTACCCTCGGTTGGGGACTGGCGGTTGGGGACTGGACGGATACCCGGCCCTCACTTCGTGTACCCCACGGCCTTTACGTTGTTGAAAACGGCGAGTTCGGTTGCGGCTGACGGGTAGCCCGACACGATGGCCCCTTCGTAGAAGGTTCCCCATGAGTTGTTGGCGTTGTCCCCTCCAACCCCGAGAACGATCCCTCCCCGGTTGTCCATCGCCATGGGAAGACCACCTTCGAAGGCGGTGATCAGATCGCTGGCCGTCTGCAGGTCGGCCATCCGCAGGGCGTACTTGCTCGGATCGGTCTTGAGGATGCCAAAGGCGAAGGGCACGCGCAGTGATGGGTTGTTGTTGTTTGGGGGGGTGAGATCATAGTGCGCTCCCCATCCAGGGTCGCCTATCTCCGAGCCGCCGGCCCACACGCCGGCCTCGAAGTCGGCCATGAACCATGGGCCACTACCGGCGCCCATGCCCCAGTATGCCTGCCCGAAGAACAAGCTGTTTCCTACGCTCTGTGTGGGGTCGGTCGTGACGTTGCCGAAGTCCCAGCAGCACGCGCTACCCCAGTGCGTACCATCCGCCAGCTCGTAGATGCCCTGGGCCGCAGTACCGCGCGGCATGTTCTTCCCGACGACACCCACGGCGGTCCGATACCCCTCATGGGAGTACATGTAGAGCGGGTAGACGTTATGACCGCCGGCCGTCACCGCGCCCTTGTTGGCGGGTGACTCGTAGTCGTCCTCGTCCCAGGTTTCTCCCCCGTCGATGCCGCCCCTGCCCCTGGGCGCCGCCCTGAGATCGTTCCGGTTCCCGGACTGGTCGTAAAGGACCGAAACCGTGCAGTAGTAGCTCCCGCAGGCAGCGTCCACGGCGGCCGTGTCGGCGTAGCCGTCCGGCAGCATCCCGATATCCGTCGTCGTTCCGCCCGTCCCCTGGTTCCTGTTCGAGCTGGGGCTCCGGACCTGGAAGAGAGAACCGTTGTACGTCTTCGTGAGGGCGCGAACCATGCTATACGCGGCAACGCACGGGTTGCTGGCGGCCCCGTAGATGTCGCAAGGCCCGTCGGTCCTGGTGCCGGTTGCGCCGCCCAAGCTGCTCGCGCCGCCCGAGCCGATCGCGCCGCCCGAGCCGGCCGCACCGCCCGAGCCGGCCGCACCGCCTGAGCCGGCCGCGCCGCCCGAGCCCGTCCGGCCGCCCGAGCCCGTGCCGCCGCCCGTGCTGGTCCCCCCGCCCGAGCCCGTCACGCCGCTCGAGCCGGTCGCCCCGCCCGAGCCCGTCGCGCCGCCCGACCCTGTCGCACCGCCTGAGCCGGGTTTGCCGGCATCGCTGCCTGACACGCCCCCCGAAGCCGGACTAGATCCACCCGATCCCGTCGGGCCGACCGGCGCGTCCAACTCGATCGTCAGCGCATCGACCACCGGGGCATCCGGCGCCACCAGTGGCACATCATGTACCACTGGACCCGTGTCCATCCCAACACCCGCGTCCGGACCTGCATACGCCCCCGAGTCCGCTCCCTGCCCCGCATCAACCTCGCCATAGTCCACGCAGAAGCCCGCAACGCAGACCTGCCCACTTGGACAGTAGCTGGTCGGCGAGCACGTGTTCCGGCACGTGTTGTCCGCCGTCCGGCACATGAGCGGCGCCGGACAACTCCCGGCGGCGTCGCACGCCTGCTCCTTCGCCATCTGGCACACACCAACGCCGTCCACCTGCACACAGCGCTCGCCGGTGGAGCAGTCGCGCGACTGCATGCAGGCCTGATGGCATGAGCCGAACTTGCAGACCAGCGGGTCCTTGCAGTCGGTGTTCAGGCTGCACGAGCCGCCCAACTCCAGCTTCTTGTCGTCATCGCCGCAGGCGGCAAGGGCGAGTGCTACCAGGGCTACCGATACGATGCGGGCTGCTTTCATGATCCCCTTCCTTTTCGAATGTCAGCGGGGCGAGCTCTCGCCCCCACCCCGCAGCGCTGTCAAATCGACGTCCTCGGCCTCGTCGAGCATGCGGTACAGGCGCTGGCGGCTGATGCCCAGGGTGTGGGCCGCTTGCTTGACGTTGCCACGGGCGCTGCGCAGGGCGGAAAGCACGGTTGCCATGTCGGGCTCAGCAACTATCGGGCCAAACTCCCTGGAGTCGGTCGCACGGGACTCGGTGAAGCCGGGCGGCAGGTGCGCAGGCAGCAGGGCCGGCTCGTGGCCGTGCAAGGCCCAGAGCTGGCGGGCCAGGCGGTCCAGCTCGCGCAGGTTGTAAGGCCAGTCGTAGAGGCACAGGGCCTCGATGAGGGCCGCGTCCACCACCGGCGCGGCCCGCCCCGGCCCGGCCAGGAAGTGCATGAACAGGTACGGCAGCTCCTCCACCCGCTCGCGCAGGGGCGGCAGCTCGACGGTCAGGCCGTCCAGGCGCGCGAACAGGTCGGCCCGAAAGCGGCCGGCCGCCACTGCCTCGAGCAGCGGCGCCTGCGTGGCGGTGACCAGGTGCACGTCGAACTTCACTGGCGCGGATTCGCCCAGGGGAACGACCTCGCGCTGCTCCAGCGCGCGCAGCAGCTTGGCCTGCAAGCCGAGCGGCAGATCGGCCACTTCGTCCAGAAACAGCGTCCCGCCGTCGGCGCTGCGCAGGTGTCCGGGGTTCGCGCGCTCAGCGCCGGTGAAAGCGCCCTTGCGGTAGCCGAACAGCTCGCCCTCGGCCAAGTGCTCGGGCAGGGCCGCGCAGTTGAGCGCCAGGAAGGGTCCGTGCCGGCCGCTCCACAGGTGCGCCACGCGCGCCGCCCCTTCCTTGCCCGTGCCGGTTTCCCCCTGGACCACGACCGGCAGATCGGCCGCCGCCGCCCGCCGCAGAGGCAAGAGGCGCGGCAGCAGCACCGGTCCCGCAAAATAGCCGGGCAGGACTTCGGAGACGAAGGGGCCCGCCGCGCCATCGTCCGTAGAGGTCACCACGCCAATCCATTCGCCGATGCGCAGCAGGCTCCCCGGTCGCAGCGACGCCTTGGGCACGCGCGCGCCGTCGACGAAAAGGCCGTTGCGGCTTTGCAGATCGCGGATCAGGAAGACCGCGCCTTCGCGCTGGATCTCGGCGTGGCGGCGCGACACCTGGTTGCCCGCGAGGCAGATCTGGCAGTCCTCGTCGCGCCCCAGGGTGACGGTGCCGCGCGGAAGCAGCGACACCCGCCCGTCCAGCACCGGGAAGAGCCAGCGCACGCACGGCGAGCTCTTCCGCGCGGAGCCGGCCTTCTGGGAAGGACGGGGAATCGTGGTCTTGCCGCTAGCTGTCACGGGTTCCGAGAATGCCCCAGCTTGCCCGCGGGAACAATGCCCGGACACGAAGGCGGACATGTCTGGACACGGGTTGGCGTCAAGGGCGAGCGGCTCGATGCGGTGGCGCCGCCGTTCCTCAGGAACGAAGACCGCCGGCAGTCGCGGCAGGGGCAGCTTGCCCAGCCCGTGCTTGACGGCGATCTCCCAGCCGGAAACCGAGCTCAAGAAGACCTCGTTCGCCGGGTCCACGAACAGCCTGCGCGCTTCGGCCGACAGGGAACCGTCGTCGGTCACCAGCCACCGAGCTTCGAATCCTCTCACCAGATGCGTCGCACGCCGTATTGATCGAAGACGGTCTCGATGCTGGCGAGTGGAATGTCCTCCGACTGGGCTTGGGCAATGAGCATGCGGTCGAAAGGATCGCGGTGCGGTCCAGGCAGAAGGCCGGCCCGCTGAGCGTGCGAGAGGGTGATGTCGAGCGGCGTGAAATCCTGGTCCTTCACGCAGGCCATCACGTCGGCCGCGACCTCGGCGGCGCCCGGCAGCTTGCCCAGGCGGAACTTGGTGGTGATCTCCCAGGCTGAGGCAGCGCTGACCAGAACCGTCGTCTGGCCGCTGCCTATGATCTGTTTCACCTTGCGCGACATGCGACGATCACCGTCCAGCCACCACAGCAGGGCGTGCGTGTCGAGCAGGATCCGCACGACCTACTTCTCCCACGCGCGCAGTTCTTCCGCGGGCATAGGCTCGAAAAACGCATCGCCTGCGCGAGCCCGGCCCTTCATGGAGCCAAAACGCCGCAACCGCGGTCGCTCGGTGAGCGGCACGAGGCGAACCACCGGCGTATCGCCTCGCGCGATGACCACCTCCTCACCGCTTCGTGCCTTTTCGATGAGTCGAGAGAGTTGAGTCTTGGCCGCATGCACGGTCGTGCGCATGCAGGTAGATTAGCTAATCTAGACTAGCTAAGCAAGTCGATGGGCCGCAACGCAGGCGAATGCGGGGCGCCGGTCCCAATGCGGGTCGGTCACAGGGAAAGACGGGAAGGAGCGGATGCGCCGCGGGCCGTCGTGTCCGCACGGCCGCGGACATGTCTGGACACGCCCCCTCTTGCGCGGAGACGTGGCCGCGGCGAGAAGGCTCCTGCCATCCCTGGCCGCGGTTCGGGAACGGTTCTTGCGAGGCTCGGGGAGTCGAACCCAATCGACCCGCATTCCAGAGGCCCAACCCATGAATCACCCAAGCCCGCTTTCGTTCCGCTGGCCTTTCCCCTACTATTCGTCCCGGGCTACCGACGGGCGGCCGGTTCGCTGTGCGAGCGGTCGAGCGCCTGGTACGCCAGGCACGACTTGGCCTTCTGAGTGAAAAAGGAGAGGAACCATGAGGCAGTCCCGTTCGTTGTTGGCAGCCCTTCCGGTGGCGTTGGCCGCCGCGTGCGGCAGCGGAGACAAGAAGCTGGAGCTCGGCGGAAGCTGCACGCTCAACAGCGACTGCAAGGACCCGCTGGTCTGCAAGCTCGGCGGGTGCCACCAGGCCTGCATGCAGTCCCGCGACTGCCCCACGGGAGAGCGCTGCGTGAAGGTGGACGGCATGGGCGTGTGCCAGCAGCAGACCGAGAGTGCCTGCGTCTACGGCGGCCCTGCCACGTGCAAGACGCCCCTCGTGTGCGCCGCCGACAACGTCTGCCGCAACTCCTGCACGACCGGCGGCGACTGCGCCGGCAGCCAGGAGTGCGTGGCC
>JAFGPX010000148.1 GCA_016935975.1 Deltaproteobacteria bacterium | reverse complement strand
TCCCGAGTGCGAAGAGGGGCTCGTCTGCCGTCGCGGCACCTGCGTGGCGCAGGCAGGCGATGGCGGTGGCGGCAACGACGATGTCGCCTTGGACTGCGGAGGCCTCGGCGAGGCGTGCTGCACGACCGGTCCCGAATGCGACCCCGGCCTGACCTGTGGCGGCCCACCCAACAACCAGACCTGCCGCGCCAACGACGCCGCGACGACCACCGACGCCGCCCCCTGCGGTGGCGAAGGCGAGGACTGCTGCCCGACCGATCCCGAGTGCGAAGAAGGGCTCGTCTGCCGTCGCGGCACTTGCCGGGCGCAGGAGGTCGATGGCGGCGGTGGGCCTCCAGGCGGCGGCCCCTAGCTCCCTTGACCTCGAGCTAGAAGGACCGGACAGCTCCAGGCTGTCCGGTCTTCTCGTACGAGAGACAACGTTTCTTGCGCGGCCCGCATCGCCGCTCCGGGCTTGCGCCCGGCCCCCGAACGGACGAAGCTCGGGTCATGCGCCTTCCTCTGCGCGTCATCGCCCCGCAGCCAGCGTTGGTCGGCCTGGCCGTCGTCGCTTGGGTGCTCGCACCGAGCGGCTGCCGCAAGCTTCTGGGCGGCAGCGAGCAGACTTCGATGAGCGACATCGAGGCGAACTTGGAGCAACTCATCGGCGTGACCAAGCGCGGACTGGACCTGCAAGTCAGCCCGCGCTTTCTCACCTTCGGGCCGCTGCCCAACGGTACGCCTTGGAACAACCCGGTGGCGGGCGGAAAAACCTTCGAAGCCCAAGGGCAGCGCATAACCTTCAAGACCGGCAGCGACGGCCTCGTCCGCGAGCGCTACGAGGCCCGTGCCTGCCCCTTGCGCGAGATCTGGAGTTGCGTCGAGCTGTGGGCCACCGGCAGGTTCGGCGAGAACGACCAGATCGCATGCGTCGGCCTGCGGCTGGAAAAGGGAACCACGATCGAGAAGCGCAAGCTCGACATGCGGCGGGCCGACAACTGCCCGTTCATGACGACGGCCCCCGGGCCGGCCCAGCAGGTGGTACGCGGCCTCGAAAAAGCACAGCTCGAGCACGCCGCTCGGCAAGAGCCCGACAAGTACCTCAACCCCCAGACCGAGTAGCAGAAGCGGCCCGCAACGTGATCGCCGCACGGTTGCGGCCGGAACCGCACAGAAGAAGGCTTGGCCAGGCGGCCCGCAACCTCTATGCTGCCTCCCCGCCGAAGCCGCATGCTTTCACAGTATTTCCGTTCGCCGCTCCCCCTCCTGGCCGGAGGCTTTCGTTTCTGGCGCCAACGCGGCAGCCACGTCCGGCGGGCCGGCGTGCTTTGCCAATATGCGGACGGCCTGCGCCTGCACCGGGCCGCCAGATGGGAAGAACGCGCACCGCGCATCTACCGTCGCAGCATCCGGACCCTCGGAGAACTGGCTCTGCCGCCGGCCGAGGTCACGGATCCCGGTGTGGCGGCCCACCAGGCCCTGCGCCGCGCGCGCGAGCCCTACCGCGCGCTGCTGTCCGCTCTCGCCGGCTGGGCCGTCCTCTTGACCACGACCGCGCTGCTGGTGTCGACGGTCGCCATCGCACTGTCTCCGCGCTTGCGGGCCAAGCTCTTTCCCCGCGATCTCGCGGTGGGCCGGCCGTGGGTGGCCAGCGGCCATGACTTGGGCCTGCCCGCCTCCGGCACGGGGCCGTCAAGCGACGGCCCGGCGTTCTTCCACACCACCGTGATGCAGGATCCGTCCGTCGAAATCGATCTCGGCGACGAGCACCTCGTCCGTGCGGTTCGGGTCGACAACCGCGCCGACTGTTGCCAGGAACGGGCCTTGCCGCTCAACGTGGAGGCGTGGGACGGCAGCGCCTGGCGTCTCATCGCCCAGCGGCGCTCCGCCTTCACCGTGTGGCGGCACGACGTGGCGCCCGTGCGCGCGCGGCGCATTCGCTTCCGTCGCCTGGGCACGGGCTATTTCCACCTCAAGCGCGTCTCCATCTACGGCGAA
The DNA here is from genome assembly GCA_016935975.1 of Deltaproteobacteria bacterium. Taxonomy (GTDB): domain Bacteria; phylum Myxococcota_A; class Polyangia; order Fen-1088; family Fen-1088; genus Fen-1118. The sequence goes on along the minus strand of JAFGPX010000148.1, from coordinate 7,150 downwards.
TGACCATGCTCCGCGTCTTCAGGCCGCTCGTCAGAGACCGGGAGTCGGGCTGGGGCTTCACCGCCCTGCTGTGCGTGCCCTACCTCGCCTTTCTCGTGTGGATGCACGTGCACCACGAGATGTGGCGCGACGAGATCCATTTCTGGACGATGGCGCGGATGGCGGATGGCTTCCGGGATCTGGTCACAGGCGATCGCATCTACGACGGCCATCCTCCGCTTTGGTACTGGTACCTGCGCGTATGGACGTGGTTCACCCACTCCTCGGTCGGCATCCACATGGCCACCGTCGCCGCGGCCATGGGCGCCGCGGTGCTGCTGGTGCGCTTCGCCCCCTTCCCGCGCTATCTCAAAGTGCTCCTGCTCTTCTCGTACTACATGGGCTACGAGCACACAGTGCTGTCGCGCAACTACGTGCTGAGCTGGCTTTTCGCGTGTCTCTTCTGCGCCCTCTACCATCCCTTCCGACTGCGGCACGGCCTCGTGGCGCTCGCCGTCGGGTTCTTGTCGCTCGGCAGCTTCTACGGGCTGGCCCTGAGCATGTTTCTGCTCGGGTTCCTCGTTCTAGAGCAAGTCAAAATCCAGCTCCGACCCGCGGTGAATTCGGCGCCCAGACTGCTCGCCGTCGCGGTCACGCCGCGTTTTGCCGCGGCCCTGGCCGCCATGCTGGCCGCGATGGTCTTCTGCATCCTCACCATCGAGCCGCCGGATCCGAACCCGTTCTCGCCCGCCTTCGTGCTGAGCTCGATCAACCTCAAGGCCTTTCCGGAAATGATGTACCGGATCACCTCGGGATTCCTGCCCTGGCGGCATTTCTCGATGAGCGAGTTCTGGGCCATGTTCTTCACCTTCTGGGAGCGAGACTCGATTTGGCCGGTCTACGTCGGAGCCGCCCTCTCGCTCGCCACCCTGCTTGCGCTCTGGCCTTCCTGGCGTCTGATGCTCGTCTACTTCTGGGTCGGGATCGGCATGCTCTTCTTTCAGCAGGCCCGGCACGAGGGCCTGCCTCGCCACTGGGGCCACTTCTTCCTGGCTTTCGTCGCCGCTTGCTGGCTTCTGCGCACCACCTTCCCCCGGCGACACCACTACCTCTCCACCGCGCTGCTTGTCGGCATGTGCGCCGTGCAAGTGCAGCCCTTCGTCGTCGCGACCGCGATCGATACCCGGCACACGTTCTCCGGCGCGCGCGAAACCGCCGCCTTCATCGAGCGCGCCGGCCTGCAGGATCTGCCCATCGTGGGCGGGCCCGACTACAACGTCTCCTCGATCGCCGGCTTCCTGCGCCGCCCCTTCCACGCGGCCGAAACCGAGGAGGTCAACCAGACCGTCCTGTTCCACAACCGGCGCCGGGAATTCTCGCCGCACGAGTTGATGGACCGCGCGGTGAAGGTCGCGCGCGACCGCAAAAGCCCCGTGGTGCTCATCAGCAACCAGTGGCTCCCCGAGCCGCCCGCTGGCTTCGCGCGCGCCCTGCTCTTCAGCAGCCGGCTGGGGACGATTGCCGACGAGACCTTCTCGGTCTACAAGCTGCAGGCGAACGAGCCCGCTACGATGCCCTGACTGAACGCGGCTGACGAAGAACGCGGGCTAGCTACCACCCCGCCATCACCTTGGCGTTCAGGTCCTGTGCGTGACCCTTCTTGGCCAGCGCGAAGGGGGGCTCGACGGCCACCACGCCGTAGCCTTCTTCGCGCAACGCGCGCGTGACGGTCTGCTTCTCGTCGCCGATGAAGTCGGACGGGTCGCTGGGAAAGAGAATGTATTCGGCGTCGGTCGTGCCGGAGATGGTCATGTTGTAGGCATCGGGCCGGTTCGACACGTACGGCGTGGTGAACCCCGAGCCGGTGACCTTGGCGCGCGAAGGCAGATGGCGCAGCAACCTTTCCGCGGCCTCGTGCCGGTGACGACCTTCCTTGTCGACACCGAACACGTACTTGATGGGACCGCCGTAGGAATTGCTCTGCTGGAAGATGGCGCCGAACTGGTAGCTCACGGGCAGAGCCATGGCGACCATGGCGGCCAGGGCGGCGCGCCGGGTCCGCGTCGCTTGCACGCGGTTTCCGGCCCGCTTGCGCATCCATTCGAGCCCGATGGCCACGCCCGGGAAGAAGAACGCAATCCAGTGCGCGCTGTACTGGAAGTTGATGCTGACCAGCGGCCCGTAGCGCGTGGACAGGACGGTGAAGAAGAAGCCCGGGATGGCCAAGATGATCCAGATGGGCCGGCGGAAGGGGAGAAAGGCCAGCGGCAGCAGGATCTGGAGCATGAAGACGAGCTTGTTCATCTCCGCCAGGGTGTGGGCCGTGTACCCGGGATTGCCGAGCAGAGTCGCGATCACGCCGCCGAAGCTCTTGGTGCCGGACGGCAGCAGGTCCTTGTAGATGTCCGTGAAGCTCTCGCCGCCGCCCACGTAGGGCATGGCCTTGAACTTGAGGACGAAACAGTAGGCGGCGCCGACCACGGCGAGCAAGAGCCCCGCCTTGGGCCGCCGGCCGGTGAACAGGAAGTAGGCGCCCAGCACGGCCACCCACGACGACACGTCTTCGCGGCAGGACAGCGTGAGCACGACGAAGAGCGCGGCCCAGCCGTTGCGACGCGCCTCCAGGAAATACCAGGCCCACCACAGGAGAAAGGGGCCGAGCGGCAGGAAGTGGAACTCGAAGAGGTTCTCGCCGTGCAGCGCGGGATAGAGGAGATAGACGAGCGCCAGCAGGCAGGCCGGCCAAGGCTCGACATGCCGACGCGCCAGCTTGAAAAGCGGAATGGCGGCCGAGCCGAGAATGACGGATTGGATGACGAGCAACGTGCCGCCGTTGGGGCGAAGGGCGTAGAACGGCAGAAGCACGTAGGCGAAGAACTCGGCGTGGTTGCCGAAGTGCGAGCGCCCGGGCCCGGCCCACGGCGGCGTCTTGAAGAAGGATCCGCCGTGCATCATGTTCCACAGCAGGCTGTCGTAGATGCCGAGGTCGTAGCCCGAGCGCAGCGAGTAGTAGAAGCAGTAGGTGTAGTAGCCGAAGTACGCGATGTAGCCGGCGGACGCGACCACCACGATGGCGAAGGGCAGCCGTGGGTAGAGCCGCGGCATGGCCAGGGCCAGGTTCTCCCGGAAGCCGCGCAGGCCGCGGGCCAGACGGGTTTCCCAGGCGAAGGGCCCGGCGGCGAGCGCTGTCCTCACGGACGCGGAGGCGCAAAAACCGAAGATCGCGACCAGCGTCAGGAAGGGCAGATCCCTGCCCTTCCACACCTCGACGCGGAAGAGCAGCGCCAAGAAACCCACGAGACAAAGCGGTGCCAGGCGTCGGGCCGCGTGGTGCAGGCGCGCCACCACGCCGGGCCTGTCGTAGTTCGCCAGCACGTAGCCCGCGCCGGCCGCCACGGCCACGCAGCAGCCGGACAGGATGAAGGCCAGCAGCCGGTCGCGAAGCGTTCCAGCCAGCCTGTTGTCCGCGAAGTAGCGCGTGAGGGAAAGGGGGGTGAGGGACATGCCCAGCGCCAAGCCCAGCGAAAACCCGCCGGCGGCAAGCAGGCCCAAGGCGCGCACCCCGAGAGAGAGCCGGGACCGGAATTCGCTGGCGAGTTCGGGCGTCACGTCGTCACTTGATGCGGGAAACCACGCCCGCGTTCAACTCGGTGGCGTGACCGCGCTTGGCCAACACGTATCGGCCGCTCTCGGCAACCACGCCGAAAGTACCGTCGGGCAGCACCTCCAGCACCTTGGTGCGCTCGTCGCCTCCGGGCGGGATGCTGAACAGCAAGTAGTCGGCGTCGGCGATGCCCATGCGCAGGGTGTACGAAAAGGCGCGGTTGGAAACCTGCGGGACGATGTTCTCGGAAGACACGATCTTCGCGTCCTTGGGCACCATGGCGAGAAGCTCGTAGAGCGTGCGCCTTCGCTCCCGATCCTCGGAGGTGGTGCCGAAGTGATAGACGCCGAACCCGCCCCGCGTGGCGTTGTGCTGCAGGATGGCCCCCAGCTGATACGAGGTGACGAGTACGGCGAGGGAGATGGCCGCGATCCACGCGCGTTTCCAGGCTAGGCCCACAGCGCCGCGGCGGGCTGCCTCCCGGCCAAGCCAGGCCAGGTTGGCGACGAGGGCGATGAAGAGATACGCGGTCCAATGGGCGGTGTATTGGAACGAGATTTGGTAGAGCGGCCGGTACCCCGTGGACAGCAGGGTAAAGAGAACACCCGGTATGCAGCAGAGCAGACCGATGGGCCGGCGCAGGGGGAAGAAGGCCAAGGGCAGAAAGATCTGGAGAAGATAGACGAGCTTGTCCTTGTCGAGCACGATTCCGAGGGTGAATACCGGGTTGCCGACCACGGTCTTGAGCACGCCCGCGAAGCCGCGGCTGCCGTCGGCAATCAAGCCTGCGTACTGGTGGATGAACGCCTCCTGACCGCCGCGCTGGTAGGGCATGACGACGAGCTTCATGGCCACGAAATACGCGGCGCCCACCGCCGCCAAGAGCAATCCGACCCCGGCCCGACGGTTGGTGACGACCAAGAAAAGGCCGACGATGACCAAGCCCATCGAGGTGTCCTCGCGCACCGAAAGCGTGAGCACGGCGAAAATGAAGCTCGGGATCGGCCGCCGTGCCAGCACGAAGTAGAGCGTGAACCACAGGAAGAACGGGGCCAGCGGCGGGTAGTGGAAGTCGTACAGATTCGACCCGTGCAGCGGCGGATAGAAGAGATACCAAACCGCCACGAGACAGCAAAGCCAGGGCGGCAGGTACTGGCGCGCCACCAGGTAGAGCGGCACCGCCGCCCCGCCGATGAGCACGGCTTGCAGGACGAGGAGGGTCTCGGCGCTCTGGTGCAGGGCATAGATGGGCGCGATGACGTAGCTCAGGTACGCGGCGTGCTCGCCCACCAAGTTGCCGGTGGGACCGCCGTAAGGCGTGGTCTTGAAGAGAGCGCCGCTGTGCAGCGCGTGCCAGATGACGTTTTCCTCCAACCCGAGATCGAGGCTGCTGGACAGGATGTTCCGGTGATGAGCCACCGTGTGGTAGCCAAAGAACGCCGCATAGCCGGCCGCGGCCAGGAGCACGACCGCGAAAGGCAGGAACCTCGCGGTCGAGCGGCGCAGCTCGGCGCTGTCCAGAAGCCAGCGCCGTGCGAAGCCCGGCAAGCCGAAGACCGGCTCGGTCAATAGCGCGATCCGCAAGAGCTTCTGGCTGCCGAAGACCAACACCAAGCCGAGCAGCAGGAACACCACCTCGCGGCTGCCTTGCCACAGGCGCCAGTGGAACATGATGGGCACGAGCCCGGCGAGCACCAGGGGCGACAGGCGACGCGCCAGGCGCAGGATGGCCCGGCCGTCGGCGAGCGCACGCCGCCTGGCCAGGAGCGCGAAGCTGCCGAGCAAGAGCGCTCCGGCCGTGGCCGAGGCGAAGGCAACGGCGCCTGGCCAGCGCTCGCGTGACCGCAGGTTGCTGACCGCCAGATCGTAGAGACTGCCCGAGAGCCCTAGCTGCCACAGGCAAAGCCCGAGCGAGAAGCCGGAGACGAGGATCACGGCGATCCCGGACAGCGCCGCGGAAATGCGCGGCTGCCAAGCCTCATCGACCCCGCGGCGAGGGGGCAATGCGTCCCGCGGCGCGGCGGCACCCTCCTCCCCGACCGACCGAAGCGCTGTCCGGCCTGCGAGCACTTCTTCGCCTGCGCTCACCGTCGCTTGTCCTCGCCTGCCTCGGTCGGGGCCGCGGCCGGGGCGCGCGGCCTCGATTGGCCGTCCCTGACCGCGAAGTTGGTCTCCCTGGCGACCGTGTACAGCGGCCGCCGCTGCACTTCCTCGAAGATACGGCCGACGTAGGCGCCCAGAATGCCGATGACCAAGAGCTGCACCGAGGAGCCCAGCGCGACGAGGATCATGATGGTGGTCCAGCCCGGCACCGCCGTGTCGCCCCAGGTCCTGACATAGAAGGCCCAGGCCCCGAGCCCCATGGCCAAAAGCCCGGCGAAGGCCCCGAGCCAGGTCGCCATGCGCAGGGGTAGCGTGGAAAACGACGTGATGCCGTCGAAGGCGAAACCGAGCATCTTGCGCAGCGGATACTTGGTGACGCCGGCGAAGCGCTCGTGCCGCGTGTAGCTGACCGAGGATTGGCGAAAACCGACCCAGCCGACCAACCCGCGGATGAAACGGTGCCGCTCGCGCAGCGAGCGCAGGGTGAGCACCACGGGCCGGCTCATCAAGCGGAAATCGCCGGCGTCGAGCGTGACGTCGAAGCCCAGCATGGCGCGGAACAGGCGGTAGAAGATCGAGGCGGACACCCTCTTGAACCAGGTTTCGCCCAGGCGGTGCTGGCGGACGGCATAGACCACATCGAAACCCTGCCGCCAACGGGCGAGCATGTCGCGCACGACCTCGGGTGGATCCTGCAGGTCGGCGTCCATGACCACCACCGCCTCGCCCTCGGCCCGATCCATGCCGGCCGTGATGGCCATCTGGTGGCCGAAGTTGCGGCCGAAGGTGACGACTCTGTAGCGCGGCTCCTGCTCGGCCAGGGCCTGCAAGAGCCGGCCCGAGCCATCGCGCGAGCCGTCGTCCACGAAGATGACTTCCCAGGTTTCGCCGATCTCGCCGAGGAAGCCGCGCAAACGCCGATCCAGCTCGGGGAGCGTCTCTTCCTCGTTGAACACGGGAATGATGACCGAGAGTGTGGGGCGCGCTTCTTCCATGCAGAGGGGGCCGTTTATACCGCGAACGATGCACGGTTTGGACCCCGACCTCGAAAGCTTGTCTAGGGGGGCCAGCACTGGTAGGACCTGCACCCCAAAAAGCGAACCGGACTGACACTAACGGTCACGAAAGGACAGAAAAATGCGGATGGCGGCAGCAAGTAGATTGGCGTTCTTGGCTCTGTTCGGCGGCATGGCCCTGGCCACGGCGGTCGCCGGCTGCGGAAAAGCCAGTTCGATCCCCCTGAGCGGCACCGGCGGAAACAAGGACACAGGTGGGACGTCCGACACAGGCGGCTCTTCCAACACCGGCGGGGCCGGCGGCTCTGGCGAGGGCGGCGCTGGCGGCTCTGGCGAGGGCGGCGCGGGCGGCGCCGAGGAGGGCGGCGCGGGCGGCGCCGAGGAGGGCGGCGCGGGCGGCTCTGGCGAAGGCGGCGCTGGCGGCGCCGAGGAGGGCGGCGCGGGCGGC
>JAFGPX010000147.1 GCA_016935975.1 Deltaproteobacteria bacterium | reverse complement strand
GATCGTGGTCGAGCAGGCGAAGAAGCGCGTGCCGGTCATTGCCGGCACGGGCGCCAATTCCACCCAGGAAGCGATCGAGCTGACCCTGGCGGCCAAGGCGGTCGGCGCTGACGCGACCTTGCAGGTCACGCCCTACTACAACAAGCCGACCCAGGACGGGCTGTACCGCCACTTCAAGACCGTCGCCGAGGCGGCCGGTCTGCCCACGGTGGTCTACAACGTGCCCGGCCGCACCGGTTGCGATCTCTTGCCCGACACCATCGCGCGCTTGTGCGACGTGCCGCTCGTCGTCGGGGTCAAGGAGGCCACGGGCAACATGCAGCGCGCGGCGCAGATCATCGCGCGCGTCGGCGATCGCCTGTCCATGCTCTCGGGCGACGATGCCACGGCCATGCCGTTCTACGCGGTCGGCGGGCACGGCTGCATCTCCGTGGTATCGAACGTGGCGCCGGCCGACATGGCAGCGATGTGGGACGCGGCCGCGGCCGGCGACTGGCAGCGGGCGCGCGCGCTGCACTACAAGCTCTTCCCCCTGTCCGAGGGCTTGTTCATCGAGGCCAACCCCATTCCGGTCAAGGCCGCGTTGGCCCTGATGGGCAAGATCGCCGACGAGATCCGCGCGCCGCTTTATCCCATGACAGGGGCCAATCGCGACAAGGTCAGGAAGATCCTGGCCGACTTGAAGCTCGTCTAGGTTGCGCCATGGCCGTGCGTATCGCTGTGTTCGGCGCCGGGGGCAAGATGGGCAAGGCCGTCGTGCGCGTCGTGGCCGAGAGCAAGGACGCGGCCTTGGCGGCCGCGGTCGAGCGCGCCGACTTCCCGTACCTCGCGGCCGACGCGACTCAGTTTGCCGGCTTGCCTGCGGCCGGCGTGCGTATCGCCGCCGAGCGGCCGAGCCAGGGCGCGGCGGACGTGTGGATCGACTTCTGCGCGCCGGCCGCGACGCTGGCCAATGTCGAGGCGGCCGTGGGCGCGGGCGCCGCCATGGTAATCGGCACGACCGGTTTCGGCGCCGCCGACAAGGAGAAGATCGCGGCGGCGGCCAAGCAGATCCCCATCGTGTTCGCGCCCAACATGTCGCTCGGCGTGAATGTTCTGCTGAAGCTCGTTGCCGAGGCCGCGCGCTTGCTGGGTCCAGGCTACGACATCGAGATCGTGGAGACCCACCACCGCGCCAAGCGCGACGCACCCTCTGGCACGGCCTTGCGTCTGGGCGAAGCGGCGGCCGAGGGCGCGGGCCAAAGCTTCGCCGCCGTGGCCCGCTACGAGCGCCGCGGCGACATCGGCCCGCGCGGCGACGCCGAAATCGGCATGCAGACCCTGCGCGGTGGCGATGTGGTGGGCGATCACACGGTGTACTTCCTCGGCCAGGGCGATCGCATCGAGATCACCCATCGCGCCTCCTCGCGCGAGACCTTTGCCCGGGGCGCGGTCCGTGCGGCGCTGTGGTTGTCGGGCAAGCGCCCGGGGCTCTTCGACATGCGCGACGTGCTCGGCCTCAAGTAGTCTCGCGTGAAACCATGGTCCGCAACGGCCGAACTGCCGCTTCTTCAGGCGAAACCGAGCATCCCCGGGCGGCCATGCTCGATACCTATCCGTCCGACGAGGTGGTCAAGATCCTCATCGAAGAAGAGGCGGGCGCCATCAAGGCCGCCAAGGCCGCCGCACCGGAGATCGCCCGGGGCTCGCGGGTACTGGCCGAGCGCCTGGCAGCCGGTGGTCGGCTCGTCTTCGTCGGGGCAGGCACGGCCGGCCGCTTGGCGGCGTTGGCGGCGGCCGAATGCGTGCCCCAGTACGGGTTGCCGCCGTCGCTGGTGGTGCCCGTGCTGGCCGGCGGTCCGCACGCCATGGCGCGCACCTCGGAGATCTCGCAGGACAGCCGGCGCGAGGCCGAGCAACGCATGCGCAAGGCCGCGGTGGGGCCGGGGGACATCGTGTGCGCCGTGGCGGACGGCGAGCTATCGATCTTCCTGGTCGCCGCCCTCGAGTACGCGCGCTTCCGTCGCGCCCAGATCGTGCTGGTCACCTGCGCCGAGCCGCCGCCGGCCGAGGACGGAGGATCGCTCGCGGACGTGCTCGTGCGGCTCGCTCCCGGGCCGGAGGTCATCACCGGTGTGTCGCGCGCCAAGGCCGCCACCGCCATCAAGGTGGGGCTGCAGGCCCTGGTGGACGCAGCCTTCGTGCAGCTCGGTAAGACCTACGGCGGCCTCATGGTCGACGTGCGGCCCACCACGCCCCGCACCTGGAAGCGCGCCATCCAAATCGTCGGCCGGCTGTGCCACCTCGACGACGCCGAGGCCGAGAAGCTCATCAAGAAGGCTGGCGGCAGGGCCAAGGTCGCGCTCGTCATGCACCACGCCAAAGTCACCGCCGCCCGCGCCAAGGAGCTGCTCGTGCAGCACCGCGGCTCGCTGCGCGCCATCGTGGGCGACCTGGACCTCACGGGGTAGACTTGACCGTGCGTTGCGTGCCGCTCTATCGTGGCATCCGAGTGGCGCAGTAGCCCAAGGATGGTAGACCAGCCCTCAACCCACAGACTTTTCGACCGACCAAGGAGAACAAACTACCGATGAAGAAGTCCGATCTCGTGGATCTCGTGGCCGCGAAGCTGAGCCTTCCCAGGCCGCAGGTTGAGGAAACCTTCGAGTCTCTGCTGGAGGCGATTGCCGACGGACTGGCCAAGGGCGAACGCGTCGACATCCGCGGCTTCGGGGCCTTTCAGATTCGGGAATCGGCCGCACGCAGCGGCCGCAATCCACGCACGGGCGAAACCATCCAGATCGCGGCGCGGAAGACCCCTACGTTCAAGGTTGGCAAGGAATTGCGCGACAAAGTCAACGGCGCGGTGAGCGGGTAGGCAGCGCAGGAATCGAGGACGAGGCAGGGAGTCCATGGCAACGCGCCTATTTGTGGGGAATCTCTCCTACAGCGTGACCGAGCAGGAGCTGCGGGAGGCTTTCCGGGCCGAGAAGGTCGAGCTGCGCAGCATCCGCATCGCGATGGATCGCGACACGGGGCGGCCACGAGGCTTCGCCTTCGTCGAGACGGAAACCGACGAAGGGGCCAGACTGGCCATCGAGAAGCTCGGCGGTCGGCTCGTCGCCGGGCGGGCCATCATCATCGAGGAGGCGCAGGCGCGGCCCGTGGCCGGTGGGCCGCGGCCCGGGGGATCTCGGCCGGCCCCTGGTCCGGGTGTCCCGCCCCGCTCCGCCGGCCCATCGGGACCGCGGCCCGGCGTTTCGCCGCCCCTGGCCCCGGGCGGCTCGCCACGCGGCTTCGGCCCTCCCCGGTCCGGGCCCGGCGGCTACGAGGGGCGCGGGCAGGAACGTGGCGGCAAGTCCGATGGCCGGCGCGAGCGTCCGGAAAAGAAGCGCTCAACGCGTCCCAAGCCCGAGGAGCGCGAGCGCGGCAACTGGCACTGGAGCGGCATCCTCGACGACGACTAGGGCGTCGATGGATGCGTTGCGGTCCGGGGACGTGACGTGGATCGAGCAGCCATCCGAGTCCTCGTTGTCGATGACGATCCCTGGTCGCAGCAGGTCGTTGCGTCCCAGCTCGCACCGTCGGGTTTTCGCGTCGGCTGCGCCGCCGACGGCTGGGAGGGCCTCAGCCTCGCCGGTCGCGCCGCGCCGGATCTCCTCGTGACCGAGGTGCGCCGGCCGACCATCGACGCCTGGTCGCTGGCCGAAGAGCTGCGGGGGTGGGCGGGCTTGGCCAAGGTGCCCTTCATCTTCGTGGTCGACGAGCGCTCGATCTCCATCGGAAATACGTAGCCCGTGCGCAGAGAGAGCGAGCCGTCAGACACACCGCCGCGGGAGATCATGCCGCTCGCGCTGCGCGTGCCGCCCGAGTGCGACGGCTGGCGGCTGGACCATTTTCTCAAGCAGCGCATCCGGCGCCTGTCGCGCGCCAAGATCCGCACCATCATCGAGTCGCAGGTGAGGCTCGACGGCGGCCGCGCGCCGCGGCCGGCCCTAGCCGTGCGCAAGGGCGACACGATTCGCATCGACCGGCCGGCGCCCATCGAGCCCGAGGTGCCGCGCGAGTTCTCCGTGCTAGCCGGGGACGAGCACTTTCTCGCCATCGACAAGCCGGCCGGCCTGCCCATGCACACCACGGCCAAGTTCTGGAAGAACACGCTGGTGGCTCTCCTGCGCGAGCGCTACCCCGACGAGCAGTTGCAGATCTGCCATCGCATCGACCGCGAGACCTCCGGCGTGCTGCTCGTCGCGCGCAGTCCCGCCGCGGCTTCGTTTCTCAAGCGAGCCTTCGCCTCGCGCGCCGTGAAGAAGACCTACCTCGCGCTCGTGCACGGCGTGCCCGAGCCGGCATCCGGCGTGATCGACGCGCCCATGCGCCTGCTCGACACGAGAACGCGCATCAAAATGGGCGTCGAGCCCGACGGCCTGCCCGCGGTCACGCGCTACCGAGTCGAGCGAACCTTTGCCCACCATGCCCTGGTCGAAGCCGCCCCCGAAACCGGGCGGCAGCATCAGATCCGCGTGCATCTGGCGCACATCGGTCACCCCATCGTGGGCGACAAGCTCTACGGCGGGGGCGAGCAGGCCTTCATGGACTACTGCGATTCGGGGCTCACCGCCGAGTTGCTCGAGCGCTTCGACGGTTTGCCCCGCCACGCCCTGCACGCGTCCCGCATCGTCTTCCCCCATCCCGCGACGCGCGAGCCGGTCACCGTGTCCAGTCCATTGCCTCGCGATCTCCTCGACTACATGAAGGGACTGCGAGCGTGACAGCCCTGCTCGTCGGCATCGCGGGCGGATCCGGGAGCGGCAAGACCGCGCTGGCCGAGGGCGTGGCCGCGGCTTTGCCCGCGGGCCAAGCGGCGGTCCTTCCCGCCGACGCCTACTACAGGGATCTGGGACATCTGCCGCCCGAGGAGCGCGTCCGGCGCAACTTCGACGAGCCGGACGCGCTCGAGGGGGAGAGGCTGGCCAGCGATATCTCGCGTCTGCGGCAAGGCGAAGCCATCGAGCGCCCCGCCTACGACTTCGCCACGCACGCGCGGCTGCCCGAGCCGCTGCCGGTCGCGGCCAGGCCCGTGGTGCTCGTCGAAGGCATCTTCGTGCTCGCCATCCCGGCCGTTCGGAAGCTGCTGGCTCTCAAGGTCTTCGTCACCGCCAGCGAGCCGACGCGGCTGGCCCGAAGGATGTCTCGCGACGTCGGCGAGCGCGGCCGCACCCGGGATTCCGTGGTGGCGCAGTTCGCTCGCCAGACTCGGCCCATGCACGAGCGCCACGTGGCGCCGAGCCAGGCATGGGCGGACCTCGTGGTTTCGGGAGAGGAGGAGCTGGCGCAATCGGTGGCGCGCGTGAGCGAGCGCATCCGTCGCCTTCTTAACGCGGATTGCCAAGGCCTAACTTATCGTTCCATGGCATAATGGCGCCCGCAGAACGAATCGAGGACGACCTTCGTCCGCTCTTGGAGGGAATGATCATGCGTACACTCGGGACTCTTCTGGTACTGGCGCTCTACGCCGGCGCGGCTGGCTGCGGCGGCGGCTCGGGCAGCAGCAACTACACTTCCCCAACCGGGCGCAGCCCCGCCAACGGCGGCCAGTGCCCGGCCAGTAGCAGCGGGCAGACCTGCACGGGCGAGGACGCCTACTACGACTGTCTCATCAAGGCCTGCGACGCCCAGTCCAAGGCCTGCTTCGGCAACAACTACCTGAAGGGCGATTTCACCGGCGGCGTGTGCGCGGACTTCATGAACTGCGTGCTTCTGTGTCCCTGCGACGCAACCGGGGATGCCTGCGTCATGAACTGCACTGCCACGTATGTGATGTCCGCGACGAGTACGGCCTGCATGACTTGTGCGCTGACTCTCCAGACCTGCACGGAAACCGCTGGGTGCGTGGAGCCCGTCTGCACGACCACGGGCATCGACGCCGGCACCCCGACGACGACCGGCCCCAACTGCGCCGCGCTGCAGGCCTGCTGCGCGGTGGCGCCTGCCGCCGCGGCAGCCCAATGCCAGGCTGCCTTGACTGCGGCCGCCGGAGACGAGACGACCTGCCTGGGCATCCTCACGGCATTCCAGGCTCAGGGGCTCTGCCTGTAGAGCCCGTGCCGATTCACCTGCGCTTTGGCGGCCGGCCTGCGAGCCTGCCGAAGCCAGGCGAGCGCCGGTCCGGCCCAGGGCAGGCGAAGAGGCCGGCGGCGCTGCCCGTGAGCCTCGAATGGTTCGCGGTGGCCTCGCCGGGCCTGGAGGGCGTGCTGGCCGAAGAGCTGGCGGCGCTGCCCGAGATTGGGCAAACACGCGCCGTCGCCGGTGGCGTCGAATTCGCGGGGCCGCTCGCTGCCGGGATGGCCGCGAATCTGGCAAGCCGCATAGCCACGCGCATTCTCTTGCGCGTGGGCGAGGTGCGCGCACGCGACTTCGCGTCGCTGCGCCGGGGCTTGGCGAAGCTGGCGTGGCGGAGCTTCATTCCCAACGATTCTCCCCTGCGCATCGACGTTACCGCGAGCCACTGCCGCCTGTATCACACGGGGGCGCTGGCCGACACGCTGGCGCTTGCCGTGGAGGATTGCCTGGGCAAGCTGCCCAGGCGCGAGAAGGGCTCGGTAGCCGACGAAGGTCGGGCGTGCACGCGCCTCTTGCTGCGCGGGCAGGACGATCGCTTCCTCGCCAGCGTGGATTCCTCGGGCGATCTTTTGCACCGGCGCGGCTGGCGCATCGAGGCCGGGCCCGCGCCGCTGCGCGAAACCCTGGCCGCCGGCATCCTGGCCTTGTGCGACTACGATCCGGCGCTGTCTCTCGTCGATCCGATGTGCGGCTCGGGCACCGTCGCCATCGAGGCCGCGGCCGTGGCGCGGGCCCTTGCGCCAGGCGGTGGGCGCAGCTTCGCCTTCGAGCGCTGGCCGACCCACGACGAGGGGATCTGGCGGAAAGTGCGCGCCTTGCGGGCGGGCCACGCGCGCGCGCCAGCTCAGATCTTCGCTTCCGACCGCGATCCGCGCGCCGTGGAGATGGCGCGGCGGAACGCCAAGCGCGCCGGGGTGGCGACAGACATCCAGTTCGCAGTGGCCGCATTCGGCAAGGGTGCGATCCCGGCGACGCCCGGCCTGGTCGTGCTCAATCCCCCCTACGGCCATCGTCTGGAGAAACGGGGAAACGCACGACGGCTAGCTCGCGGCCTGGGTCAGGATCTGGCTTCCTGCTACCGCGGCTGGCGCGCCGCCGTGCTGTGCCCGGACGCCGTCTTCGTGGCCGCCGTGTCCGCCGGCGCGCGCCGCCAGCCCGACAAGACCTTCGCCCTGCGCAACGGTGGCCTGCGCGTGCGACTCGGGGTGTGGAGTCTGTAGTTGGGGGATCGGGGTATGGAGTACGGTCGGTGGGGTCGTGGCCCGCAGTCTCCCAACGGGCTCTGGCTAGGAACCCGCGAGGGCCGGATCGCAGTACTCCCTCTGCTGATCCTGGTCTAGCGGATGGCCGGATTCGAGGCTGGGCCCCGGACGGGGAAACGCATCCGCCTCGCCTCCGAGGGCGCGCTCGAGGTTTTGGCAGAGCGCCGCTGCCCGGTCCACCGCGCGGCCGAAGAACTCGCGCACGTCGAAGATGCCGCCCACGCCGGTGACGGGATCCCGATAGGGACGCGGCGACGCGAAGTGGGCAGACCACGGCGTGAAGCGGGCATAGAAGAGCGCGCTCGTGTCGCCGTTTGTGCCGGCGCTGCGTAGGTGGCGGGCGCGCAGGAGGAGGCGAAGGGCTCGCGAGAAGAAGAGCTTCTGCGTTCTGCCGGCCCGCGCGAGGAGGCCCCGAGCCTCTGCCTCGGTCGGCGGCCGGCCCGATGTCGCGTAGAACCGGGCAACTGCCCCGAGTAGCTCGCGAGCGTCGGGCCGCGCCAGGGCGCGTGCCACGATCCTGTCCAGCCGATGCTCGAGGCCGCAGCCGTGTTCGGGGAGAAGATGCAGATCCATCGCGGTCTCGAATTGCCGGTGCCGAAACAGATAGGCTCGGCTGACCGCGAGGCTCGGATGCGACGCGAAGCCGGTGAAGTAGAAGACCGCGGGGTGAAAGACGGCATCGCCCGCCATGTGGCAGAGCGCGCCCGCGGCGAACGCGATCGCGGCCGGAGGCGCCGCTTGCGGCCCGTCCGGAGCGGCGGCGATGGCCCTTCGCACCGGCGCGTAGGCGTCCTCGGCGCCCTGGCCGTGCAGCTTGCTGGCAATACCCACCAAGCGCGGGTCGGCTTGGCTGTAGAAAGGACAGTCGTGCGCCACGGCTCCGAGCAGGAAGGTTTCCGGATGGGCGCGCACGGCCTGGGTCGTCCGTGGCGCTGCGCCGGCATCGACCCTGAGCGCGGCCTGCCGCGCGATCATGAAGTGGCACAGCTCCTTGGGCATGGAAGCGGAAGAGAGAATACCGGAAGTCCGCAGCTCCCCCGCATACGGCTGTCGCTTCTAGGACCTACTTCTTCTGATAGGTCCCCACCAGCTCGGCTTGCGCGAGGATGTGGCCCTTCATGGCTTTCTCCAGAGCGTCTTTCGTCGGCTGCTTGAGATCGGGCAGGACGGTGTCGAGCGCGAAGAGCTTGTGGAAGTAGCGGTGGCGGCCGATGGGCGGGCAAGGGCCGCCGTAGCCGGTCTTCTTCCAATCGTTGACGCCCGTGAGCGTGCCGGGCGGCAGGGCGCCGGGGGCGACGGCCTCGCCGATGCCGGCGGTCTGCGGCGGAATATTGTAAAGGACCCAGTGCACCCAGGTCATCTTGGGCGCGGCCGGATCGGGCGCGTCGGGGTCGTCCACGATGAGAGCCAGGCTCTTGGCTCCGGACGGCACCTCGGAAAAAGCCAGGGGCGGCGAGACATCGGCGCCCTGGCAGGTGTACTTGGCCGGGATCTCGGCCTTGGCGGAGAAAGCGGTTGACGATAGTCGCATCTTTTTTCCCTTCGCGGCGCCATGCGCGGCGATCCCAGCTACGAGAACGAACAAGAGGATCTTTACGAGGCGCATGGGCAAACCCACGCCCAAGCAGAATCCCATCCGGCCGAGAAGTCAAACGTGGCGGGCACGCTGCTTCATCGGACGGCGGACAGACGCCGCCTTGGCGATCGCTGGCGTAGGATCGTGGCAGCGTCCGCGCGTTTCGATTTTCGTAACTAGGGTGACTGCTTCTCGGCAATATCTTAGGTCGTGAGTCGTACTCCTTGCTGCCGTCGCGTGGGCGCATGGCGCCATCGAATGCGCAGGGTCTGCAGTCCCAGCAGTCACGAAAAGGCGGCGCGTTTGGGGCACGGACGCCGGCTGTCGAGAGGGACACGCACATGAGCCAAAGACAGGTTGTCGCGCTCGCCTCGCTCTGCTGGGGATCGCTTTGCGCTGGGACTGCGGGTGCCGCTTCGATGCAGAAGGTGAACCAGAGCGACTGGTGGGCGGGGACAAGCGGCCTGCCGAGCTACGTCAACATGTACATCTATGTCCCGGACCAGCCCGCGACCAAGCCGCCCATCGTGGTGGGCCCCCACCATTGCCAGGGCACCGCCTCTTCGAGCAACAGCGAGATGGCGAGCCTGCGGTCGGTGGCCGACAGGACCGGCTTCATCATGATCTTCCCGGAAGCCACCGGGCAGAACTGTTGGGATGCGGGGTCGACGAGATCCCTCAAGCACGACGGCAAGGGCGACACGCACGCCATCGCCCAGATGGTGAGGTACACCATTTCCAAGCACGACGCCGACGCAAGCCGCGTGTACTCGGTGGGCGGCTCCTCGGGAGGGATCATGACGGAGGCGCTGTTGGGCGTGTACCCGGACATCTTCATGGCCGGCGTGTCGCTCATGGGGGTGCCGTGCGGCTGCTGGGCCGAGCAGTACAACGACGTCACCGGGAACGGTAACACCGCTCAGTGGAGCGGCCCTTGCGCCGGAGGCAACGTCAGCAAGACCGCGCAGCAGTGGGGAGACCTCGTGCGCTCGTACTTCCCGGGCTACGCCGGACACCGCCCGCGCCTGCAGCACTGGCACGGCACGGCCGACACGACGCTCAACTACAAAGTGGTGGCTGAGGACATCAAGGAGTGGACCAACGTCCTTGGTTTGAGCGAGACCCCGACCGGGACCGACACTCCCAAGAGCGGGACCACGCGCCAGTATTGGAACAACTCCTGCGGCTACACGGTCTATGAGACGTTCTCGTTGTCGGGCGTCGGCCACGGGGTGCCGTTCGACGGAAACGCCATCGCCGCCTACTTCGGCCTCGACAAGGCCGGCGGCCAGGATCCAGAGGCGGCAGCCTGTCCCGGCAGCGGTGGCAGCGGCGGCGCGGGGGGAGCGACGGGCGCGGGCGGAACGACCGGGTCCGGCGGTACGAGCGGGGCTGGTGGAACCAGCGGGTCCGGAGACGGCGGGCCCTTTGCACGAGATGGCGGGAATGACGTGGTGAGGGCGGGCGGCGGTGGCGCACGGGGGAGCGGTGGTCGCACGGGCAGCGGTGGCGCCACGGGGACTGGCGGCGGAACAGGCAGCGGTGGCAGCAGCGCTGCGGGCGGAGCCGGCGGCGACCCTGCTGGGGGTGGTAGTGGCGGGAGCGAAGGGAGCGGTGGCGCCAGCGCTGCGGGAGGCTCTGGCGGCGACGGTGGCGCGACCGGCGGCGGTGTGGGAAGTGGCGGCAGCTCCGGCGAAGCCGGTCGCGGTGGCGCGGGCGCAGGGGGATCCCAGGCGAGCGGCGGCGCGAGCGGACAAGGCGGCGATGCGGCCGGTGGTCGCTCGACGACGGTCGGCGATGTGTCCGGCGGCTGCGGCTGCGCCCTGGGGAATCGTGTGGGGGGCCTCCGTGGCAGGGAGGCCGCCCTGCTCCTCGCCGCACTGGGCTCGCTGCTTCGTCGTCCGCGGCGCCGCACGCGCCGGTAGAGCACACGGGTTTTGCCGGTTGCATCTTGCCGACGGCATCGTGATGATGCGGGCCATGCGCGTCGAGCACATTGCTTTTCAGGTCAAGGATCCGGTCGCGGTCGCGGACTGGTACGTGCGCCATCTGGGGTTCCGCATCGCGCGCCTGGCGGGGGGGCCGGGGAACACGCACTTTCTCGCCGACGAGGCGGGCCGGGTGGTGCTGGAGCTCTACAACAATCCCGCGGCGCCGCAGCCCGACTATGCGGCGATGCATCCGCTGATGCTGCACGTCGCCTTCGCGGTCGAGGATATCGTCGCCGCACGGCAACGGCTGCTCCAGGCCGGCGCCAGCAGCTTCTCGGCGCCCGAAACCGCGGCCTCGGGCGACCAGTTCGCCATGCTTCGCGATCCCTTCGGCCTGCCCGTCCAGCTCGTGCGCAGAGGCAAGCCGTTGGTCGAGTAGGCGTGTGGGGTCCGGCTACGGCGAGCGGACGAGCGGCGTCGCGCCGCCCATGGCATAGACCACCGGCACCGAGGGCGAGACGATCTCGACCTGCAGGTTGTTGCTGGTCAAGAGCGCCTGGGTCTCTAGCACCTCGAACAGCGCCTTGGCGATGAAGGGCGTCTCGGCGATCTGGCCGAGCGCCTTGCCGACGATGTGCGGGCGCGTGGCCGCGGCCTTGGCGAACTCGATCGCGGCCTGGCGCTCGGCCGTCGAGCGGATGACGTTCACGCGGTTGGCGCCGTCCTGCTGGATGGCGCCGGTGACCTGGCGCAGGCGATTGACCACCTTCTGCTCGATCTGCGAGATCATGCCGCGGTCGCGGAAGTGCACCTTGCGGATGTAGACGCTGCCGACCTGGTAGCCCCACTCCTGCGATTTGACCGACACCTCTTGGCGCACCAGGCGGCTCATGGCGTGCCGGCTCTCGAGCATGTCCGCCAGCTTCATGTTGGACAGGCAGCGCACCGTCGCGTTCGAGATGTTGGCGCGCAACGAGCCCAAGGGATCGTTGTTCTTGTACAGGTAGTCGAGCGGCTCGCTCACCACCATCTCGCACCACACGCCGATGCCCATGGGCGAGCCTTCCTCGGAGTTGACCGGCTGACTGCGCAGGTAGGTCTGATCGATGCGCATGTCCACCGTGTGCTTCTTGCCGAAGAAGGGCACCAGCATGGCGAACGGGCCCATGCTCTTCCACGGCGTGTGCAAGCCGGGCTCGCTCAGGACCATGCGCACCTTGCCGAACAGCTCGAAGACCACGCACTGCCGCTCGCGGACCACGACGTAGAGGGCGAAGACGCGGGCCAGGCCGAGAAGGATGGGCATGAGCACGAAGCTCAAACCGAAGGTGTAGAGGAGCGCGCGCAGAAACTCCATCACCTCGCCCCTCCCGCGGCGTTCTGCAGGACCAGGTGGCGGGCCCTGTGATGCAAGGCGATCTTCGCGTTGCGCACGTAGGCCTCCACGGCGGCCGGCCCGCCGTTGCCGGCCAGCTCGCGCAGTTGCGCGGCCAGGGCCAAGAGCGGCTCGACCTCTGCCTGCGCGTTCAGGGTTTCGATTTCGACCGCGCGCTTGGACTGCACGATGCGCTGGTCGGCCGCGGCTTGCGCCAGGCTGATCTCGCTCGACACGTGGTTGTGGGCGGTGTTGATGGCGGCCAGCGCCGAATCGACCTCGGGCGGCGGGTCGATGGCGGTGATGAGGGCGGCGTCGAGGTGGATGCCATAGCGTGCGGCCGCCGTCTCGCACTCGATGTCCATGCGCTCGTTCAGGTCGCGCAGGTTCTTGCGCAGGTCGTTGATGGAGATGCCTTGCACCGGGCCCGGGTCTGCCGGATCGGCCGCGTCGCCGTGGGCCTTGGCCTCTGCCTCGAAGTTGGCGATGCGGTCGCGCAGGATGGACACGAAGTAGCCGAGCACGTGCGCCACGGGTTTCTTCACGCCGAAGAGACAGGCATAGAGGTTGCGCTCGGAAACCGTGAAGCGGATCTGGCCGCCGAGTCCGGTGTTGAGCTGATCCTTGGTCACCGCCTCGAGAACCTGGCCGCCGGAATTGGCCGAAGGATCCTCGGGATCGAAGGCGATCGACACCGTCTGGGTCGCGACGGAGGTCCGGTGCAGGGTCTGCCACGGCAGCTTCCAGTGGAAGCCGGGCCCGACCACGCGCACCTGCGGGTACTCGTAGCGCTGCCGCTCCTCGGGTTTCAGCTTCTCGGCGATGGGGTCGGAGAGGGTCGTCTCGTCCTCCAGCCGCTGCGCGCGGCCGAAGGTGCACAAGACCGCACGCTCGTTGGGACCGATGGTGTAGAAGCCGCCGAGGCCATAGCGGGCGAAAAACCACAGGACGAAACCGAAGAGAACACCCAGCAGGATATCCATGGGGCGGGCATTCTACGCCGATCTTCGCCGCGCGGTATCCCGTCAACCGCCGCAGTAGACCTTGTCCAGGCAGGCGCTAGGCGAGTCCTTGCCGAGCGAAACACAGCAGCCCGTGGCGCAGTCCTCGTGCCGCTCGCAGACGGGCTTGCAGGCGCTGGTCTGCGGTGTCGTGTTGAACACCGCGCAGACGAGACCCTCGCAGCACGGGTTCACGTTGAGGCAGCTCTCATCCTCGGTCCGGCAGTAAAGCGTGGGGCAGTAGCTCTGCGGCAGGCAGGCGCTGGTCCCGCTCGTGCCGAGCGGCGCACAACACCCGGTCGCGCACTCCGCGTGTTGCGTGCAGATGGGCTTGCAGACGCTGGTCTGCGGCGTCGTGCCCAGCACCGCGCAAACCAGACCGGCGCAGCAGGGATTGTCGCTGTCACAAGTCTGCTCCTCGCTGTGGCAGAAGATCTCGGGGCAGAAGACCTGGGGCAGGCACACCGTGATGCCGCTATCGCCGAGCTCCGCACAGCAGCCGGTCGAACACTCGGCATGGCCGGCGCATATCTTCATGCAATGGAGCGTTGGCTCGAGGTTGGTCGAGCCGCACGCGTAGCCCTCGCAGCAGAAGTCGACGCTGGTGCCGCAGGCGCCGTTCTCTCCGTGGCAGGCGGGCGTGCCTTGCCCTGCGTCGGCTGCTGTGGTGGTTTCGTCCGCAGCGGCATCTCCAAGCACGCGACCATCGAGCTTGATCGTCACGGCGCTGTCCGAGGCTGCGTCGGGAGTCGTCTGCACGCTGCCGCGCCCACAAGTCGCGGCAAAAAGAAGAAGCGTGACCGCCCAGAGCGTCAATCCCTTCGTGTATTTCACGGTTCGTCTCCTCCCTTCCGACGGCAGCCGCGCCTTTCGTTTGCCACGAGGCCGGCGACGGAACGATGGCCCTCTTGTCCGGGCGGCAGCCGTGGCCGTCGACCGACGGACAAGTCTGACATACGGGAGTGCCCAGCAAGGGGCATGCCGCCGCGGCGCGGCCCAGGGCACCTTCGCCAGATCCGTCCGTCCGACCGGCGCCACCGGCATCGGCGGCGCGCTTCGGCTCGTCCACGGACCCGCTCGGCCCATCGCGCCGGCATGCAAGGACGCGGCTTGGAGGCCCGAAAGGAGCCGCCGGGTGGAACATCGTGGAACAGCATGCTCCAGCGAGCACGGACCCGCGGAATCGTCGCGTGGCTCTCGCATCACGGCCAAAGTGATTCTTGCGCCAAGCTTGCCACCCCGGCCAGGGTTTTTGCTAACACCTGCTCACGGCGCTGCTCCTGTTCGCCATGTTCCTACTCGGCGCCGCCGCCGGCGGCGGCTTCTCGCGCTGGCTCGGCCCTGCTCGGCCGTCACACCCGCATGTTCCATTCTTGCCGGGGCCCCCCGATGCCTTGCGCCTCACCCCGCAACAGGTGGAGAAGTCTCTGGAGATCACCGAGCGCTACCGTCCGCAACTCCAGGCCATCGTGCGCGAGAGCTTCCCCAAGGTCCAGGCCATCAACGAGCGGATGGAGAAAGAGCTGCGCGAGATCCTGACGCC
Organism: Deltaproteobacteria bacterium; assembly: GCA_016935975.1. GTDB lineage: Bacteria > Myxococcota_A > Polyangia > Fen-1088 > Fen-1088 > Fen-1118. The sequence goes on along the minus strand of JAFGPX010000147.1, from coordinate 634 downwards.
GGAGCAGCGCCATGCTCTCGACGAGATGAAAGCCCATCGCCCACCCATGCCGCCGGGAGGCCCGATGCCCCCGCCGGGCCCGGGATTCGCGCCGCCGCCGGGCGCACCTTTTCCGCCGGAAGCGCCGCCGCCGGGCGCCCGGCCGCCAGGCGCGCCGCCGCCGTAGCTTTCGTCGACAGTGCTACTCTTCGTCGGCCTGTTCGCCTTCAAGAACGCGGGTCAGGCGCTCCGGTTGGCCCCGTGGCACTTCTTGTATTTCCTGCCGCTGCCGCAAGGGCAGGGATCGTTGCGCCCGATCTTGGGCGTCTCCCGGCGCACGGTGTGCGGCTCTTCCGGGGCCGAGGACTGGGAAGCGCCGCCGCCGGATTCGATCATGCGCCGGCTCTTCTTCCGGCTCTGGGCCATCTGCTGGGCCGCGCTCTCGGTTTCCTCGCGGCGCACCTGGATGTGGAACAGCTTCTCGCACACGTTGCGGCTGATGATGCCCATCATCGCGCCGAAGATGACGAAGCCTTCCTTCTTGTACTCCTGCTTGGGATCCTTCTGCCCGTAGCCGCGCAGGTGGATGCCCTCGCGCAGGGCCTCCATGTTGCGCAGGTGCTCGATCCAGCGCTGGTCGATCTCCTCGAGCATG
>JAFGPX010000146.1 GCA_016935975.1 Deltaproteobacteria bacterium | reverse complement strand
TGTAGTTCGCGGTGGTGATGAACATGACGTCGGACAGGTCGTAGTCGAGATCCAAATAGTGGTCGCAGAAGGCGTTGTTCTGTTCGGGGTCGAGCACCTCGAGCAAGGCCGCCGCGGGATCGCCGCGAAAATCGGCCGACATCTTGTCGACCTCGTCGAGCAGGAACACGGGATTGGTGCTGCCGGCCTTCTTGAGCGACTGGATGATTTTGCCCGGCAGCGCGCCGATGTAGGTGCGGCGGTGGCCGCGGATCTCGGCCTCGTCACGCACCCCGCCCAGGGCCAGGCGCACGAAGTGGCGGCCCGTGGCCGCGGCGATCGATCGCGCCAGCGACGTCTTGCCCACGCCGGGCGGGCCGACCAGGCACAGGATGGGGCCCTTCTGCTTCTGCACCAGCGCTTGCACCGCCAGGTACTCGAGGATGCGCTCCTTGACCTTGTGCAGGCCGAAGTGGTCCTGGTCGAGCACGCGCTCGGCCTCGGCCACGTCCAGCCGCTCCTCGGTGCGCACGCCCCAGGGCAGGGCCAACACCCAATCGATGTAGCCGCGCACCACCGCGGCCTCGGCCGACATGGGGGCCATCATGCGCAGCTTCTTGAGCTCCTTTTTGATCTTGCCCGCGGCCTCGGCCGACAGCTTGACGGACGCCGCCTTCTCCTCCAGCTCGGCCAGCTCGTTCTTGACATCGTCTCGCTCGCTCGGATCCCGTGGTCCTGCCGCTGCGCCATCGCCAAGCGTGGGCTCTTCTCGCCGCTTGTCGGCCCTTTGGCGCGGACGGGCCCGCAGCTTGCGTTCCGCCTGCAGTACTTCGATGTCGGACCGAAGCAACTCGGACAGGCGCAGCAGCCGATCGAGCGGCCGGCGCATCTCCAGGAGGGCCTGCTTGCTCGCCAGCTTGAGCTGAAGCTGACCCGCGATGGTGTCGGCCAGCTCGCCGGCCGACTCGATGGAGTGCACGGACTCGATCAACTCCGGCGCCAGGCCCTTGCTCAACTTGACGTAACTTGCGTAGGTCGCGAGCAGGGAGCGCACGGCAGCCGCCACCTCGGCCGAGCGCGCAGCCGCCTCCCGGATCTCCTCGACCTCGACGGCAAAGAAGCCCTCGCTCTCGACGAAACTGCGGATGGCCGCGCGCCTCTTGCCCTCGACCAGCACCTTCACCGTGCCGTCGGGCAGGTGCAGAACCTGGATCAAGTTGGCCAAGGTGCCGACCTGGTAGATATCCGCGGGCGCCGGTTCGGGAATGTCGGGCCAGCGCTGGGCGGACAAGAAAATCTCCTGGTCTTCGCCCCGCGCCGTGGCCTCGTCGAGAGCCCCGAGGGACTTCTCGCGCCCGACGAAGAGCGGCACGACCATGTGGGGAAATATGACGATGTCCCGCAAAGGCAGGAGCGGAACGCGCTTGAGCTTGGGTTGGTCGTCGGCTTGAGCGGACACGGCTATCCTTTCCGGCGATACGCCAGACAGCAGGAAACTGACCGTGATCGTATCAACGCCCGATCAGGACAGCCAATTTCTGCTCGTTTCGGGGACCGATTCGGATCTCACCACGGAGGACACAGAGTCCGGAGGGGAAGGGTTCCCGGAACTAGATCCGAACCCTTCCTCTACTCCCTCCGTCTCCGTGTCCTCTGTGTCCTCCGTGGTGAGCTCTGCAGTTCCTCAATACGCCGTTCGGCCGACGGGTTCGCTTTGTTCGGGCGACGGCGGCAGGTTGGGCGCGTCGGGGGCCATGACGAAGTAGACGAGCGCGAAGAGCAACAGCGCCGACAGCCAGAAGAGGGCTTTGCGCGTCGCCCTGGTCATGACGCCTTGTCTCCGCCCGCGACCGCCTGCTTCTGGTAGAGCAGAAGAGGCTGGGCGCCGTTCTGGATGGTGTCTTCGCTGATGACCACTTCCTTGATGGGCGGCTGCGCGGTCGGGATCTCGAACATCATGTCGAGCATGGTCTGCTCGAGAATGGCGCGCAGGCCGCGAGCGCCGGCCTTGTGCTTCTGCGCATCCTGCGCCACCGCCGACAGGGCGCCCTTGGTGAAGCGCAGCTTGACGCCGTCCATCTCGAACAGGCGCTGGTACTGCCTGGTCAGGGCGTTCTTGGGCTTGGTCAGGATGTCGATGAGGCTGGCCTCGTCGAGCTCGTGCAGAGGCGCGATGACCGGCATGCGACCGACGAACTCGGGGATCATGCCGTACTTGAGCAGATCCTCGGGCTGCACCTCGCGCAGAAGCTCCCACACGCGGTGTTCCTTGCGCGACTGAATCTTGGCGCCGAAGCCGATCTGCTTCTGGCCGATGCGCTGCTCGATGATGTCCTCGAGCCCGACGAAGGCGCCGCCGCAGATGAACAGGATGTGCGTGGTGTCCACCTGCAGGAACTCCTGCTGCGGGTGCTTGCGGCCGCCCTTGGGCGGCACGTTGCAGACCGTGCCCTCCAAGATCTTGAGCAGAGCCTGTTGCACGCCCTCCCCCGAGACGTCGCGCGTGATGGAGGGGTTTTCGCCCTTGCGCGCGATCTTGTCGATCTCGTCGATGTATACGATGCCGCGTTCGGCCTTTTCGATGTCGTGATCGGCGTTCTGCAACAGGCTGACGATGATGTTCTCGACGTCCTCGCCGACGTAGCCCGCCTCGGTCAGGTTGGTGGCATCCGCGATGGCGAACGGCACGTTCAGGATCTTGGCCAGCGTCTGCGCCAGCAAGGTCTTGCCCGAGCCCGTCGGCCCGAGAAGAAGGATGTTCGATTTTCCCAGCTCCACGTCGTCGGCGCCCACCTTGGCGTCGATCCGCCTGTAGTGGTTGTGGATGGCCACCGACAGGATCTTCTTGGCGCGCTCCTGCCCGATGACGTAGTCGTCGAGGATGGTCTTGATTTCGGCCGGCTTGGGCACCGTGGTCAAGCCGAAACCTTCGCCGTCCTTCTCGATCTCCTCGGCAATGATGTCGTTGCACAGCCCGATGCACTCGTCGCAGATGTACACCGTCGGTCCGGCGATGAGCTTCTTGACCTCCTTCTGGCCCTTCCCGCAGAAAGAGCAAGAGAGGCTGGGCTGGTCTTCACGCCTGGCGGGCACGAGACTAACCTAGCACCGCGCCGAGACCATCGCCACGCCCGGAAGCGATGGCCGCGGTTTGTCGGGGAATTGCCTGCCGCCCGCGGGCCCGGCCCGCGGAACGCGGCTCGCGTGGGCGACGGCGTGGGCGACAGCGAGTTCGTGGGCGGTACGTGGAAGGCCCGGGCTGCACACGCTCACGCAGTGCGAGCCACGCCAACCGCGATTCGCGCCCCGAACACGCTCACGCTGGCGCTTCCGGGCACGCTGGCCGGTTTCTCGGCCCGGGGCCCTACTTCCCCTTCTCGCTGCCGTGAGGCTTGTGCGCGATGACTTCGTCGACGATGCCGTAATCTTTGGCCTCGACCGCGCTCATGAAATAGTCGCGCTCGGTGTCGTTCTTGATGCGCTCGATGGG